>CAZKRK010000037.1:0-31534 GCA_964555035.1 uncultured Victivallales bacterium
GTTACCACCGGGTTTGCCGACTGACGGATCCTGGGGTTCCGCTACGCTTCACCCCAGGCTTTACTATGTCGGCCCTCCGGGCCTATGGACGGGGCTGCACTTCCACCACCGGAATTGCCGGCGGATGTATGCCAGGCAGTGACGATAGCGAATGAGTGTCACTCATAATTCCGAGAGGTGAGGTTTTATGAGTCCGCTCGCGTGCAGCACGGTATACACGGAACCGCCGGGTTGCAGGACACTGCGATAGAGCTGGGCGGCCGCGGGTGTGACGGAGCCGAAAGCGCTGTCCTTGACTTGCTCCAGGGCAGTCGTGAGTTCCGCCTTCCCGCGACCGGATCGCACGCGTCCGAGCGTGATGTGCGGCCGGAAAGGACGCGCGTCGGTCGACAGACCGAGCGCTTCAAGATTGTCGCGCAGGCTTTCATACAGCGAAGCCAGCGCCGCCGGTGCGTCGACACCGGCCCAGATCACGCGCGGCGACCGCCGGCTGCCGAAGGTGCCGATCCCGGCAACCTCAAAGGTAAAGGGGCCGCACCCGACAGCGTCGTCGAGCGCCTCGCCCAGCTCGGGAAGCAGCTCGCGTGGTGTGTCTCCGAGGAACACCAGCGAGAGGTGATAGTTGCGCGGGGGAACCCAGCCAACGTGAGCACGGGTACGCCTGAGCCGATCGCCGACCTTTGTCAACCGCCCGCGTACTTCTTCGCCGATAGGGATGCCGATGAAAAGGCGTATCAGCGCCCGCTCGTCTTTCTCATTTCCGTCCATCTTCAAACAATCCGCTCTGCCACTCTTCCTCGCCCAGAACATCTGCCTCCCGGAACCCGATTTCGGCAAACCGTTCCTTCACCCCCGGGTATTGGTCCCGCATGATTCCGGCCAGCACCAGGTGGCCGCCCGGCGCCGCACAACCGCCGACCATTGCGGCAAACTTGCACAGCACCCCGGCCAGGATGTTGGCGGCAACAACGTCATAGGCTTGTTCCGGACGCCAGGTCGCCAGGTCGCCAACGGAACAGCGGACGCGGTCGTCTACGCCATTGGTTGCGCAGTTCTCCCGGGCGATACGTACCGCATCTGGATCGATGTCCACGGCGGTCACGTTTCTCAACCCGAGCCGCGCGGCCGCGATCGACAGAATGCCGGACCCGCACCCCAGGTCGAGAAACGTGGCGTCGGGTCGTTCCCGCGCGAGCCGGTCGATGAAACGCAGGCACGCCCGTGTCGTGGCGTGTTGTCCCGTTCCAAAACTCATGCCGGGATCGAGTTCAATCACGACTTCGTTGCCGGACGGCGAGTACTGCTCCCACGACGGTTTGACCACGAGTCGTTGCGACACTTGCTCGACACGGAAGTGCGCCTTCCAGCTTTCGCTCCAGTCTTCACGGGGAACCGGCAGAACCGACGCCACGCATGACTCCTCGCCCGCCGGCGTTTCGATGTGCGGCGCCAGCCGTTTCGCCACGGCGTCCGCGTCTTCGCGGCATGGGAAGAAGCATTCGAATTTCACATAGTCGTTGACTTCATCGCACCAGACGGAGAACGGTTCGCTTTCGGCTTCGAGGGTCGCCTCAACCCCCGGCGCCGCCGCGCGATGGGTTTCGAGTCTCAGGGCGAACAAGGCATTTTCCATGCCCACACTCTGGCACCGGCATGCCGGTCTGACAAGACCCAAGGCGTGTGCGTTCTCCCGGTTGCATTCGCCGCCGAACGGGATTGAAGCTTCCGGCTAGAGCAGACGACCTGTCATCCCGAGCGCAGCGTAGCGGAGTCGAGGGATCTCGTGGTTTGGAAAGACGCCTGGGGCGATCACAATACTCGAGATCCCTCGACTCCGCTCCGCTGCGCTCGGGATGACAGGTCGTCTGCCGATATGGCCGTCCCCTCATCGTGCGGGGGATTGCCGGGTGGGGGGGGGCGAACAGCCCTGGGCCCACTCGCTCACGCTCGCGGCTACATTTCCGTGAAGCTTCCGCCGAGCTCAACTAGTGCGCCACGACCCGGTAGTAGCGTTGTTTCTCTCCCTTGGGCAGAGGAATGTCCCGGATGATCGTTCCCTCGGTTGCTTCGAGATTCGACATGCCGGGGACGGGTTGCCAGGAACCGCCGGTGAGGTCGTCGGTGTATTCGATCGAATAGCGCCAGCCGCGTGCGGCGGACCACCGCAGCCGGAACTCGCCGGCCTTGTAGCCGGCAGAGCTCTCGATGCCGAAAACGGGGTTGCCGACAACGTCGATTCTCAGAACGCGATGGTTGCCGGAATCGGCGACGTAGAGGATGCCGCGTCGATCGAGTGCAACTCCCCACGGGTCGTTCAACCGGTGGGGTTGCGACACGTCGGCCCAGGTCGGGTTCGTCTCGTTGGGCAGCAATGTCACGCGATTGCCGACGCGGTTGGCAACGAAGAGGTTTCCGTCACTGTCGATGTCCATCTGCATCGGCATGTCCAGCAGTCCGCCTGTGTCGACCGACGTCCCGAGCACGGCCAGCAGCTCCCCGGCCGCACTGAACTTCTTCACGTGGTTCGTGCCCGGCCCTCTTTCGTCGTAGTCCGACACGTAGACCGCGCCGTCATCGCCAATGGCAACACCGTTCGGGAAGCGCACGTCCTCGTCATCGAAACCGGATCCGACAAACAGCGACCACGCTCCGGCGTTGTCGCGTTTCTGGATGCGGTGGTTGTAGTGGTCCGCCACGTAGACGCATCCGTTGGAGTCAACCGCCACGTCAAAGGGGCCGTTGAACTGCCCGATTTCCTTGCCGCGAATGCCGCCCCACGAAGTCCAGTCGCCGCTCAGGGCGTCCCGTCGTTGGACACGGTTGTTGTTGCTGTCGGCAACAAAGAGGTTCCCGTCGCCATCGACGTCGATGCCGAACGGCTGGTTGAACTCTCCGTCAGCCGCCCCGGGAGAGCCCCATGCGGTCCAGTTGGTCGTGGCGGCGTCGAGTTGCTGAATCCTGTGGTTGCCGCTATCCGCAACGTAGAGGTTGCCGTCGTCGTCGACGGCCAGGCCGCGCGGCAGGTTGAATTCTCCAAGCGCCACGCCGTTGCCGCCAATGAGTTTCGCATAGTAGCGGACAAGGGAAACCGCCGCTACGCTGGAGATGTTCACGGCCTCGCTGGGCAGCGGTATCCAGCCGGTCACCTCGGCGTATTCCACGGTGTGAACACCTACGACAAGGTCCTCGATGACGGCGCCGCTCTGCTGCCACTCGCTCCAGCCGTTTGTCATCGTGACGCGCCACATGGCGCCGTTGGTGACGGCCTCGTCGGGACGCAGAATCACTGTCAGGCACTGGGGACGCAGCAGATGGAACCCTGGCGCGAGAAGCGCCCCATCGGGGATGGCCGCGTGTTTCCAGTCGTCGTACCAGTCTTCCGCCTCGGTGAAGTCCTCAATTGTCACGGCGCCGTCGTCGAAGCGGTAGTGGGCGATCGGACGGAAGGGTCTGCCGTAGATGCTCTGAATGCCGGCGATGTCGTCTACCCCAAGCACGGCCTGGGTGTCGTCGTCGTAGAACGGATACATGATCGCGTTGGGGTCGTCCGAATGTCCCAACCCCAGCGAGTGCCCCAGCTCATGCAGCGCCACCACCTTGATGTCGATGGGAGCGTCGATCCCCCACGGTTCCGCGGTGTCGAAAGTGATGTTGCCGACCATGGGGAAGTAGGCGTACGCCAGGATGTTGCCCGGCCCGTCGATGGGAGCGAAGTCGATGTCTATCGAGTAATCCAGCCCAGCCTGGGACGCTTCGGTAAAGGCCACGGCCGCCACGGCCGACCAGAGCTGCATCGCCTCCACGATTTCGATCTGCTCGGAGTTGCCCGGCAGCGAAGCGAGATCGTTGACGAAGTAGTAGGTCAAGTCCGCGCTTCCCTGGCCCGGGCCGTCCCACCCGTCGTTCTCGGCCACGTAGCGCGCAAGTGGCAGACCGTCTTCGGTCGGCGTCGGGCTCAGCATGCCGACGACCCCGTCCGTCATACTCTCCCGTCCCGGCATCAGGTATTCGACGTGGTCGACCTCCGCGAGCTTCTCCGCCTGGTCGCCGTCGGCCAGCACGAGCAGATAGGTTTCGCCCAGGAACGCTTTGCGGGGCAGGCCGACTTCGGCCTTCGCGGCCGTCCGCAGCGCGTCGGCAAGGTCTGTCCCCGGGAAGAACCTGACGACCACCGGACGCGGTTCCGTTTCCGGCTGCCGGCTCAGGAGGGGCGACACCTTCTTCTCGGCGGGCACGGTGCCGGCCCAGCGGAGCTCGGGCAGGGACCGCACACTACCGACCCGTCCGCGCACGGTAACGGCCACGTCCGAAACCTTGTTGACCACCTCGACTCCGCTTGCCTCCAGGGAGGCAATGGTGGCGTCGGAGATCAGCGCGTTGAGCTGTACCACGGCATGCACGACTTCATCCTCCGGCATGATCCTGAGACTCAAGTCGACGCCTCCGCGGGGAACCACGCTGCCGCCCCGATACGGAATAGCGGCCCGCGAGCTCCGTCGCACGGGACGCATCGGTGCGTCAAAGTCCTCCGCGATGGCCGTTCCGGGCTTGGCATCGCCGAAGATGCGGATCTCGTCAATCAATCCCTCGAAACCGTCTGTCACAGGCCCCGTCGAGCGCGCCGCGCCGACCGTCACTTCATCGCCAACGTGATCGTCGAACGGACCGTAGACCGTCGGCGGTGTCAGCAGCGCGTTGAGCATGTAGGCGTGCAGGTCTCCGTTGATGTAGAGCCTCATGGAGTGGCTTGCCGGATCGAACGTGCTCGCGAGGTGGCTCCACTCCCCGCAGCGGATCAGTACATTTGACTGCGGCGAGACGATGACGTTTCCGAGGGCCTTTCCGTCCAACCGTGTCTCCGTGCCATCCTGCTGCACGTAGCGAACGTAGGGACGCACGAAGCCGGGAGCACCGGGTTCTTCGGTTACACCCATTTCGTAGTTGATGCCCGATCCTCCGGTGGCGGTGTCACCCACAAACCGGCTCAGCAGCACGCCGCCATCCGTATTCGCGGCAGGGCTCACCCACATCTGGATCGTCCACCGCGCCAGCATGAGCTTTTTCTGCGGGGGCACGATCAGGCGACCGGAACCGTCAAACTCCATCGAGCGCGGCACGGTCGGACCCAGCGAATCCAGGGGGTCTGACGTCTCTGTCGGCGTTTCGACCGTGACGAAGCCGCCGTAGTCGTCCAGAGCCAGAAGCTCTTCGCTGTCGGAGTACCCGTCGTCGTCCGTATCGCCCATGTGAGGCATGGTGAGCATGAGCTGCTCGCGACCGTTGGGGAGCCCGTCACCGTCCCTGTCCTCGTCGTAGTCCAGCGTCCTGTCTCCGTCTGAGTCGCGTTCGTTAGGGTCTGTTTCGGCCAGGTACTCGTAGTAGTTGCCGAGACCGTCGTCGTCGGGGTCGGCGGTCGCATCGGCCGCGCTGTTGGGGTCAAGACCGTTGGCGACTTCCCACACATCCGGCATCCGATCGCCGTCCGTGTCTTCGAGCATCGGCGACTCGCCCCGGGCCAGGTCCGCCAGGCCCGCCGAGCCATGGAGCGTTCCCGCGTTGGCCCAGGCGGAAAGCCAGTCGCTCGAGTAGTCCGCCGCGAAATCCTGTACCTGTCCCCTCTGCCAGGAAACAACGCGGCTTGTGCCCGTGGTCCCGACCGCGTACGACGTGCCGTCGTCCATGCGATAGTAAGCCACCAGTCCGGCCTCCGTGCCGGCGAGCGGCGCTCTGCGCATGGTGCCGATATCGCTTCTGGTTCGCTCCACGTTCCAGATGCGTATTTCATCGACGAGGCCGTTGAAGCTCTCCCCGATACGCTGAACGAGCGGACCTACACCGACTCCCCGCGGATTCGCCGAACAGGTGCGGTCGGCTGCGACAACCCCGTTGACGTACAGTTGGAGCAGCTGGTTCGTAGACTGGTACGTTGCGGCAAGGTGGGTCCAGGTTGCGCCGTCGGCCGCGACCGACTCCCTGGCCCACACGGCATCGTCGCCGAAGCCCGCTCCCGGCCGCAGCGCGCTGTCGATAGAAAGGAAGAAGTTGGTTTCACCGGGTTCAACTTCGCGGTGGACGATGCTGCCGTCACCCGCCCAGCCGTCGGCGGGACGAACCCAGGCCTCGAGCGTCCAGTCGCGCAGCTCGAAGCGCGGGTCGCGCGGCATCGAGATGTACGAGTCTGCGTTGCCCGGCAGGGCGGCTGCGCGCCAGGTCAGGGGCGAGAGCGAGTCGGCCGGATCGGACGCGGCCAGCTTCTCGGCCTGGTCGCTGAGGCCGTCGTCGTCCGTGTCCGGCAGGCGCGGATCGGCTCCGTGCGCCTCTTCGTCGCCGTTCTCAAGGCCGTCGAGGTCGTGGTCCTCGGCGTCGTCCAGCCGTCCGTTGCTGTCTGTGTCCTTGTCCTTCGGGTTCGTGTCGCAGTAGTACTCGTAGAGGTTGCTCAACGTGTCGTCGTCTGACCGGTCGCCGGCCACGGCGGCGGTCGCACCGCCGAAGAACAGGCTCTCCCACCAGTCCGGCAAGCCGTCTGCGTCGGCATCGAGGATGCCGAGCATCTCGACGCACGGCGCGGTCACCATGTTCGCGTTGGTTAGCGCGTAGTCCCGGTTGAGCTGGTTGACGTAGTCCTCGCCGGTCGAACCGCCGTCGTCAAAGGGATACCACGCCGCCAGCGTCGCCGCGCCGACGGGACCGAAGTAGCCGCTGCCGAAGCTCCGACGGTCGGCCGAAATCTCAGCCGGGGTTCGTGCGCCGGCCCAGATGCGCAGGTCGTCCAGGTTGCCGAGGATGCCGTCGCCGATGGTGACGTCACCGGCGCCGCGCGCGCACTGCTGCAATGAGACCTGCGCCTGAAAGGCGACTCCGTTCACAAGCAGCGAAAGGCTTTCGTCGTCCGCGTCCCACACACCTGCGAGGTGCGTCCACTCGTTGGTGGGAATGGCGACTGCGCCGCCCGCAACATAGAGCGTGCCGATGCCGTCGGTCTCGAACTCGACGCGCGGCGCGCCGTTGACCAGGCGCAGGCCGAAGTTGATGCGGCCCTGTTCGGTGCGGCGTCGCACGATCCAGCCCGTCTGGTTCGTGACCGAGGGCCGCAGCCAGCACTCCACCGTCCAGCGGGCCAGGTCGAAGCGCGAGCCTCCGGCGCTGACTGCGTCGGGGACGGATATGGGTTGCCCGTCGAGCTCCAGGCTGCGCTGGATCAGCGGGCTGCGCGAGTAGAGCGGGCTGGTCAGGCGCACGCCGTTGCAGAAGTTGGTGCCGATCACTTCTTCGCCATCTTCGAAATCGTCGTCGTCCGTGTCGGGGTCGGTCGGGTCCGTTTGGAAAGCGAGTTCTTCGACATTTGCCAGGCGGTCGCCGTCTTCGTCCTCCTGGCCGTCCGGCAGCGTATCGCCGTCCGTGTCGTCGTCCCACGGGTCGAGCCCGAGCACGTACTCGTAGTAGTTGCTGAGTCCGTCGTTGTCGCCGTCCGCGTCTGCGTCGGCCGCGCTGTTGGGGTCAAGACCGTTGGCGATTTCCCACACGTCCGGCATGCCGTCGCCGTCGCTATCTTCGGTGAGGGGGTTCGCTTCGGGCGTCAGATTGGAGAAGGCGGCATCTCCATACAGCGTTGCCGCCGCGCGCCATTCGTTTGACCAGTCGTTGGCGAAGCCGGCGGCGAAGTCCTCGACCTGGCCGTAGTTCCATGCCGTGACGCCGCTGGTGCCGTTCGTCCCCGGTTCGTGTGACGTGCCGTCATCGAAGGGGTAGTAGGCGGTCAGTCCGGCTTCGGTCCCGTTCAGCACAAAATCCATGCCGGTCTGGATTTCAAGCGCGGTCCGGGCCCTGTCCCACAGGCGGACTTCATCGATCAGGCCGTCGAAGCTCTCTCCCGCCCGCTGCACGACGGGCCCCACGCCGGTCGTGCGGGGAGCGCCCGCGCAGGTAACGTTGGTTGCCTGCGTGCCGTTGACGAAGAGGCGGAGCTGTCGGTCGCCCGAGTCATAGGCGGCAGCCACGTGCGTCCAGTTTGTGCCATTATCCACCAGCGCGACCGACGCGGTGACCGCGTTGTTGCCGAAGCCGGCGGTTGGACGGCGATTGCCGCCGATGCCGAGGAAGTAGTTTGCCTGTCCCGGCGCCACCTCGCGCCGCGCGACAATGCTGTTCGTTGCTCCTCCGGGATTGGGCCGGACCCACGCCTCCAACGTCCAGTCGGTCAAACCGAAACGGGGTGCCCGCGGCAGTTCGAGCCATCCCCCGCCATCAAGGCTGAGGGCACGCCAGGTCGGCGGAACGGTGGAGTCGGCCGGGTCTTGTCCGGCGATGTCTTCGGCCAGATCGCCGATACCGTCGTCGTCCGTGTCCGGCAGGCGCGGATCGGCGCCGCTGCGTTGCTCGTCCCGGTTTTCCAGGCCGTCACGGTCGTAGTCCTCGGCACCGTCCGGCGTGGCGTCTCCGTCCGAGTTCCCGAACTTGGGATTGGTGTCGCAGTAGTACTCATAGCGGTTGTTGAGGCCGTCGCCTTCGAGGTCGACTGTCGGGTCGGCGTCGCCATTGGCGAACATGCTCTCCCACCAGTCGGGGATGCGATCCTGGTCGTCGTCCAGGCAGCCGGCGAGGTTGACGAAGTCGGAGGCGGTCATGCCGTCGGTGTTCATGCCGTAGGTTGCGCGCTGGCCGAGGTAGACGAAATCCTCGGCATTCGTGCCGCCGTCGTCAAACGGGTAGTAGGCGGCGAGTCCCTCGGTGCTGCCGCCGACGCCGCCCGCGTACAGCGCCCCGACGCCGAACTGCCACCGCCCGCGGCTGATCTCGTCCGCGGTTCGGACCGAGCCCCAGATCCTCAGGTCGTCGACCAGGCCGACGAAGGCCTCACACACCCTGGTGGTGGCGCTGCCGAGAGTGCAGTCGTCCCAGGTCCAGACGGACTGAGCGGCGCCACCGTTGACGATCAGGGCCAAGCTGTCGTTGGTGGAATCGAAAACTCCCGCTATGTGTGTCCATGCATTCGTCGGGAGTGCGGGCGTTGCGCCGAGGGGCCCGCCGGCGGCGGATACGCGTCCGCTCTGCGAGAAGCGGACCAACGGGACTCCGTCTTCAAGCTCCATGGAGAAGGTGAGCTCGCCGGCCGCATCCGTGCGCCGTTGCACCAGTACGCAGGATTGCGTGGCCGTTGTCGGTTTGATCCAGCATTCGAGCGTCCAGTCGGCGAGGTCCAGGCGGTCGGCGGGGTCGGGCACGACCAGGCCGGCCGTCGCGTTTGTGAAACAGAGGCTGCGCTGGACACGGGGGCTGCGCGGGTAATACGGGTGAGTGATGCTGCGGCCGGCGTTGGTTGATGCCCAACTCAGTTCGTCGTTGTCGCTCAACTCGTCGTCGTCGGTATCGAGCTGTCCTCTGCACGCGTGTGGTGCGAGCATCGAGAGCAGGAAAGTGGATAGCAACCAGCAAGCAAGTCCACGCATCATTTGCATCACCTGTTTTTTGCGACCAGCGCCTCCACCGCGCCATTTGCGCCTGTTTGTAGAATCACACGCCGTACCCCGGGCAGGCAGAGACAACCGCGGCCCGGTGTACTCCGTATGAGTGCCGCGGAGTCGTGGGAATCACGGTTGCGTGACGATAATGCTCGTATTCACCCCGTTGACATCGGTGCAGTGGATTACGTTGTTCCCGACATTGTTGCGCGTGTAGACCACGTTGCTGCCCGTGGTCGTGTTCAGTCCCCCGAGGGCGTCGTCGTGAACCGCCCACGTGTAGGGAGGCGTACCTCCGCTGGCGGTAAGGACGGCCTTGTCGCCGTTGTTGGCCAGCGTGGCGGGATTGGCCGAGATGCTCAGTCCCGTCAGCTCGGGCTGGGTGAGCGTGGCGATCGCGACGAGGGTCCTTCTGTCCCTGACGATCACGGTGTTGTCGCCGGCGGCGAGACGGGTATACAAGGCTCGCCGGGTTTCGTGTTGAATGTCGACGCGGCCGCGCGCGCCATTGGCCACACTCCATTCGTACGGCGGTGAGCCACCGCTGGCTTCGAACACCTGCCGGCCGCCGTTGGCCGCGATCGTGGCGGCTGTCGGCGCAATGGCCAGGTTCTCGTCGGCCACGTCGCGTTGCGTGACGGTGGAGGTGGCAGTCCAGGTTTTGGCGTCCACGACGGTCACGATGTTGACTCCGTTCAAGGCCGTGCGGGCGTAGACGACCGAACGGCCGTTGGTGGTCACCGTCCCCAGAGCCGCGTCCGACACGCTCCACGTCATCGGTTCCTCGCCGCCGACGGCCGTCATCGTAAAGGCCTCGTCGCTGGAGGCCAGGGTGACTATCGGCGGATCGATGAAGAACTCGCTGCCCGTCAGGCTCGAACTACTTTCGCAGCCGGTTAGCAAACAGAAACCAAACAGGGAAACGGCAAGCAGAGCCAACCCGATAGCGCGCAGTTTACGCATGGGTGTTCCTCCGATCGTAGGATGATAGAAGGACCGCCCCAGGCGGCGCGGACACGCACCCGACACAACCGTCCTGAGAAGGCGTCCAAGGCTGAGTTCGTCCGGCCCGGCACTTCCGCGATCATTGGGAAAAGGGAGAGCCGTGAGGCGTTGCCTCGTATGCGTCTCAGCCCTGCCGAGCGTACAACCATCCCGCTATCATTGTCGCCGCGTAACGTACGCCCCATTGCCGCCAAACACAAGGGTTTTTCCCCCGATCGCAGCAATTCTCATTATGGCCACGCCCCCTGCGACACAAGGTCGCAGGGGGCGTGGCCATAATGAGAATTGCTGCCCCGATCGGCTCCGCTCAAAGCCTGATTCCGGAACGTAATTGGAGGATTCGCCCATGACGCTCCCCGGGATGACAGACGAGGGCTCGGATCGACGGCCGGTCCCCGTGACATTCTGCTCCACTCCGCGTTCTCCATGACAGCAACTGGATCGTTCGGCGAATAGCTGTCTGCTGCTCCTGCCGGGGAGCGATCCGCAGCCCCGGAGGAGAACTAATGAGACGGTTTCCGCGTTTTGTCCCCTCGTGCCGGATCGGTTTCACCCTGATTGAGATGCTGGTTGTCGTGGGCATCATCGGACTGCTTTCGACGATCGCAACGCTCTACGTTCAGCGTTCGATAACGACTTCGCGCGTCCGAACCACGCAGGCCCAGATCGATGTCCTGAAGACTGCGATCGACGCGTTTCACCTGGAGGTGGGGCGTCTGCCCGTCAACCTGGAGGAGCTGGTGATCGAAGGCGACGAGGATTGGCCCGGACCCTTCCTTGACGCCGACGAAGTCCCCTCGGACGCCTGGGGCAACGCGTTCAACTTCAGCCGGACGAAGAAACGCGTTCGCGTCGCCTCGGCGGGTCTTGACGGGCAGTGGCACACCGAAGACGACATATGGAAGTAGAGCGGCCCCGAATGCTCTGATCTGGGATGTGTGCCCTTCTCAAATCTGCCACTCGACGCACGTCACATGACACACTTGAGAAACCGGGATGCTCCCTATCGGTCTCAATCATGGCCAAGTCTTGAGACGGTGTGAAGGTTCTGGAGACCTTGTTGTGGAGTTGTGAAGATCTTGCAAAGGCCCCATTCGGGTCCGCCCCTGGCACCACCCGTGCTCTACAGATAAGGCGACCTGAGGTTGGTCAGACGTAACGGACAGAGCTAGAGAGCTCCAGAGAAAACGTCCTCTCCTGACTGGCCGACTGGCAAACGAAGCCGCAAGGCTTAGTTACTGGAAGACCGCGACTAGCATCGCGGTCTTCTTGTGTCCGGACCCAAAGCCCGACTGCCGCGCCACTGTGGCGGCAATTTTTTCCCGTATGGGAGCCGATGCCCGAACAAGTTGCCCATCCGTTCGGCGATTGTCCCCAAAAGACGGCCCCCGGCCGCGTGGCATCGCGATTGCTAAACCCTTGGCGCAATTGAACCAGATTGAGGGACGCAGGCCTGACCATGGACCCGATGAACATCAGAATAGACCGCGATACACCGCCAATTCGCGAACATCAGGTAAGCCGCCGCCAGGCGGCGGGCAAGTTCGACAAGACGCTGGACCAGGCCCAAAGCACAAGCGGCGAGGTCGTCACCGAACTGAAGACGTCCGAGATTTCGTTCCGCTGGGATATGCTCGGGCTTGATTTCAGGCGGGTCAGCACAATCGAGAAACGATTGGCCAAGGCGGTTCAGGGAGAAGCCGTGCGCACAAATGAGGCGTCCCTCAGCGCGGAACAGACCGAAACCGCGTCGGAGATCACGCGCGAGGGTGGCGAGGCGGAGGATTCCGCCAACACGGCCAAGGCCAGGCGCGCGTATCTGCCCAAAGATACGTCGAGGGAAACGCTGCGCTACCAGGCTTAGGAGAACCGAGGATGAGTGAAAGCAGTACCAGCATCGACGTGTCGCGGCAGTGTCGCACCTTCCTCGAGACTCCCCTCTGGTATCCCGTAGCGCTCATGGGGGGCGTTCTTGTCGATCCGAATGTCGACCAGACCTTGATCTGCGCTCACAGCGGGGATACCAAGAGCCAGTATGCCGTGGGCGTGATGTACTACCGGGGCGATGGGGTTCGACGTGACCCGATGGAGGCCGCGCACTGGTTTCTTCGGGCCGCGGTGCGCGGTGTGAGCGCGGCGTATTACAATCTCGGCGTTATGTACGAGCACGGCGAAGGCCCGCGCAAGGACATGACCCTGGCCGTTCGGCTCTACAAGATGGCCGCGCGCCGCCAGTGCGCTGAGGCCCAATGCGTCGTGGGCGACCTGTACCGTAGCGGAATCGAAGTAGAGCAGGACGACGTGCAGGCTGCCTCGTGGTATGTGCAGGCCGCCGTCCAGGGACATCCCTCCGCCTGCACAAACATGGGGCTCTGTTGCGCGGAAGGCCGCGGCGTGCCCCAGGATTTTGCGCAGGCCGCGGAATGGCTGCGTATCGCTGCTGAAGAGGGGGACACGACGGCCCAGTACAACCTCGGTGTCATGTATGGAAACGGCGATGGCGTGCCCGAGGATACGTATGAAGAGACACGCTGGACCCGCAAAGCCGCCGAAGGCGGCCTGGCACAGGCCCAGTTCGTGATGGGTGAGATGTACCGCAACGGGCACGGTGTCTCCTGCAACCTGATCGAAGCGGCACGATGGTTCCGCGAAGCGGCCCTGCAGGGACACGTCGACGCACAGGTCAACCTCGGCTTGCTCTACGTGACAGGCCGGGGCGTGGAAGCCGATATGTGCGAGGCCCTGTACTGGTTCCGCGAAGCCGCCGGACGGGGCGACCCCCAAGCCAAACGCACCGTCGACCTGATGCTCAAGCACGTCGCTCCGTCGGGCCAGCCGGGAACCTGACTCGTCGCAGCGCTACGTAGAACCGTTCTCCAGGACGGTTCCGAACCCCGCGGGATCCACCACCCCGCCTGGGCTCCGCCGAACCGTCCTGGAGAACGGTTCTACGTCGCGCCGCAAATCCGCAACCGACGAACATGAACCGAACAGACGTGTCACTTTCATCTTCCGCTCCTGCCAGGACCAATGGAACGGTCCGGCGCAAGCGGTTGGCAAGCCAGTGGCCAAGACCGGCGTGAAGGTCGCGTATCCTCCCGGCAAACGGAAATGATCGTGGGAAAACGACACGGGCTTGCTTCGCCTGTGTCCTGACGTTACTTTTCCGGGACAGGAGGTACAAGAACATGACACGCAGCGTACGGATTCTTCACCGCATTTCTCACGGCGGCGCCCTGTCGGCCCTGCTCGCCCTGGCGCCTTTTGCCGCGGCTGAGACGGCCCAGGTCGAGTTGGCCGCGCGTGACATTGTCGCCATCCACAGGCAATTCGGCGGTTTCTCCGACGCACTGCCGGCGGCAGCGTCACTCGGCGTGGAGCGCATCGTCGCTTACGAGGAGAACGCTCACTTCACCTACGCGGTGGGTAGAACCGGGACTCGGCACACTCGCCGCATTGTGCTGCTCAAGCCGAACATCCTCGTGGTGGACGACATCGTTCCCGGCAGCGAGGCACGCTGGCCGCTGTCGTCCAGCGGAAAGGCGGCGATCTCGGAGCGGACGTGCACCGTGAGGGAAGGTGACGTGGTGATTGAGTGTGAGACTCTCCTGCCGAAAGGGGCGAAGCCCGTGAGTACGGCAGGAGGCGCCGAGGTCACGGCAAAGGCTGACGGCCAAACGGTGCGGTTTCTCCATGTTATTCGAGTAGGGGAGGGGAAGTTCAGCGTTGGAGCGCTCGAGACCGAAAGCGGTGTGGCGGGCCTGAAGCTCACCTCGGGCGACCGGCTGTTCGGTCTGACCCTCCCTGCGGACGTCGCCGGTCCCGGGACGATTGCGGTCACGCAGACCGGCGGCAAGGACCTGCTCCCCCAACGCCTGCTCCCTTCCGGCATCATGCCGCACGGGGAGAAAGGTGCGAAGCTGCTGGAGAGATGGGATTCCTCCTACCGCCGCAAAAACCTGCCGGGATGGGACGTGGGTCGGCCGGCCGCGGAACTGAAGAAGACGGTCGAAGGCGGGACAATCAAGCCCGGCCGTGCCCTTGTGCTGGGATGCGGCACGGGGTCGAGCGCGATCTACCTGGCGGGGAAGGGATTCGACGTAACGGCCGTGGACGTCGCGCCGACGGCGCTGACGTTCGCCAAGGCCAAGGCCGACAAGGCAGGCGTCAACGTGCGCTGGCTGGTGGCGGACGTCGTGGCCCTGCCGGAGCTTCGTCCACCCTTCGATTTCATTTTCGACCGCGGCTGCTATCACCACGTCCGCCGCTACAACGCCAAGGGCTTTGTCGAAAACGTCCGCCGCCTGACGCATGAAGGCTCCCTCTTTCTTCTCCTCGCCGGCAACGCCAACGAGGCGAGGCACTACGGCCCGCCCCGTGTCAAGGAGACCGAGCTCATAGCCGACTATGCCGCCGACTTCGCGTTCCAGGAACTGCGCGAGATGCGTTTCGAGGGCCGCGATCCCAACCGCAAAGGCGGTCCCATGGCGTGGTACGCGTTGCTGAGGCGGAGGGAGTGATCTCAATGGAGCAGTTGAACCGCAGATGCACACGGATGGACACTGATATTCAACGACCCACGCATCGTACAGTCCGCACCTGAAGGGTGAAAGCGACTACCTGCGGTCAGGGGGATGCGGACTTACACGTTTCCAGACCGTCCTCGGCCCTATCAGTGTCCATCTGTGTGCATCTGTGGTTTCTGACTGGTGGAACCAGGGTGAATGCGTTGCTTCGGGCCGGACGCGCGGACTTTCGCAAGGTGCCGGCGGGAAGGAACTTGACGTGGCGCAGCCACGATGTCCCTCCCTCTTCTACGGTGCGGCGTCCTGGGCTGCCAGCAGCTTCTTGACCGCTTCATTGGCCTTTTGCGGCTGCGTGCCCCATGGGCCCCGGGACTGGAATGCAATCTTGCCGTCCTTGTCAACCACCGTCGTGCAGGCATAGGCTGCCCTGTACTCCCTCTGGGTCTTTCCGTCCATGCCGTCGATCAGAACCGGCACGGTAAGCTTCAGACCTTCAATGCACTTCAATGCCGCACTGATGCGGTCGTCGATCTTCTCGTGCTTGGCAATATGGTTGGGCTTGGTCGGCTTTTTGGAGGGATGTGCTTCGCGAATATAGATGAAGTAGACCGCCACCTCGTTGTTGCTCTTGTACTCCCGGTACAAGTCCTCCACGGCCTTGGCCGTGCGGGTGAACGGACCTCACGTGTAGCTGGAGAAGAACAGTACGGCGATCTGCCTGTTCCGCAGTGAAGAGAGAGTCACGGTCTCTTCCGTAATGGAACCGGTGCTCTTTCCATCCGGGTCGGTAGTCACCATCAAACGAGGAAGCGTGAAGTCCGGCGCCTGTGTTCCGACGGGCAAGCAGAGCTTGTTCCACTTGTCGGCGGAGAGTGCGGGCAGCGACAAGGCCGCGCAGACGGCGACAACAAACGGCACGATTCGGTTCATTGGCAGTTCTCCTCCAGCGGTGTCATCAAGACAAACGAAGCAGAATTCACCCCATATCAGCATTCGAGGTGGTGGGGGCTACAGATTTGAACCTGTGACTTCCACCGTGTGGAGGATACCTGCCGGGCTCTCTGCAACTCAATGATATTGTGCAAGTTGCCGATCTGACAGTCGCCTATGCTGATTGCCGGAGTCCGCGGGTCCATTTGGGCGGCGCGTAGGCACGTCCGTGGACGGTCCATTCTCCCATACATGTTCCCGTCTTCTCCGGCCGGACTGCAAATCCGGCCTACGTATGGGCGTGTCCATGGACGAGAAGATTGCTGAGTTGATCCGCTCCCCGGCCATGGTCAAGGGAGACGAAGAAGACGCAAGAGTGCTCATGACCCACTTCCTCGACTCCCCCCAACTGGCCGAGCGCATCGAAGTGCTTTGGGGGACCGAGAACACACGTCCGCCCGCGTGGACTCCTCCCACGAACCCGCCGCCGTCATCCGCAAGCGTCTCGAACGCGCCGAAGGTTTCGGTGCAGACAAACAGGGCACCTCGGACACTGCGACGCCCCGCCCTTTGTAGAGCGTCCGTAGAGTGCGGCCGTTACCGGCCGCACCGGAGGGCGCAGGCTGCGCGGACCAGCGTCTCGTCTCCGGTCGGCGCGTACCGCGCCGACCTCCGGCGAGTCTACGAAGGAGGCTCGCAGAGGGACGCGGGGTGGGTCGCAGTGGCAGACCTTGCCGGAGCGTGCTATGAGGACAACGTCTATCGGAATCTGGACGGCGGTCGCTTGCGTCGGGATGGTGCGGTGTGTCTCACACCGTGTTGCCACCGCGATCGGCCCGGACCCAAGATGAGGTTCCGCTGCAAAACCCCACTTTTCATGTGTCGCAGGGCCCCCTCCTGGCCCGCAAGCTCGCGAAGTTCGCGGCGGGCCGGTTTCCCGCGCGGCGCCGTCATCGGCTTCCTGTGAAGCTCTGCCGCGCTTAGCCCAGGTTTCGCGCTTTTTGGCATGAATCATTGAGGATCAACACCTCGATTTTCGCGGCACTACAAAGTCGCCTGCGAGGTGTGATCCTAGACCTCAACGATTGCCAACACGTCCACGTCGCGAGTTGTTCGTTGGGCCACATTCAGCACGTTCAGCGCACTCCCGCCACAGATCACCAGAGCGATAGGGTCGGCGTTCTCGTACAGCAATCGCGATCCCAGCCTCTGCAAGGACCCATCAATCTGTTGTGGACTTTCAAAGCTCATGACTGCAATGTAGCATACGATATGCATGCTACAGTGCAAGGGAAAAATGTGCGTGACAGGCTGTGTCACGCCTAGCCTGAGGGTGTCCGAAAAGGGTCGGCGGCCGATTTTGGTCTGAAACGCCAGGGAAACGGGGACGCCGTAAAATTGGGGAGGGAGATCAAGTAGAAAGATCAGATAGATAGATTAAGAGTCGATGGGCATACTTAATCTATCTGAGGGTGTCCGAAAAGCCCCTGGACACGGCGGTCCTCCGCCGTTACGAGCAAATCTGAGTTCACGCGGTGAAACAATGGAGGAACTTCGTTCATTTCTGTTTCCGTCTGTGCTCAACTCTTGCTCCTAACGGCGGAGGACCGCCGTCTCCAGGTTCAATTGACGGGCGTTTCGCAAACGTAGACCCTTTTTGGATGGGGTCTATCTACGGCATGCCGCACTCTCGGCAATCGCCCGTCAATCGAAAACCGCCTGCGCGAGCTCCGTGGCGATAGTGTCGAGTTTCTGCGCGACTTCTTCCGTGCAGGTGTCGCCGAAACGGTTGAGTTCTTTGACCTCGATTCCGAAGATCCGCACTTCGCGCGGGATCGGGTAGCCCAGCTTCTCTCCGACGGCAAAGGCCGAGGCGAAGTTCAGGTCATGCGCGCAGGTGAAGTGGATGGTGTCCCGCAGGTCATCCAGGCTGAACCGGTGCACGGTTCCAACGGCTGCCGTGCCGAGCTGGATCGCATCGATGACGATGAGCCGGTCGTACCGCGAGATGCGCGGCACCAGGTCGAGCGTGGCGGCGCCCTCTTTGAGAATGTCCGTGTGCGTCGCGGCGAGATGGGCGAGCCGGTCCGCGATCTCCCAGGCTACGCCGTCGTCGGACAGAATCGGATTGCCGAGGGCCAGGATGAGAGTCTTGGGGGTTCTACATTCTGGATCTGGGATTTGGGATTTCACGACTTCCCCGTGGACCTGTCTCAGCGCCGGAGGGTGCGGATGAGTTCCCTGTTCTTGTCGAAGATACTGACCTCCATCGGCATCTGTCCGGGCAGGGCATGGGTCGAACAGGAGAAGCAGGGGTCGTAGGCCCGGAACGCCATTTCGAGCATGTTGAGGATTCCGTTGCTGACCTCAGACTTGTGGATCACGGCCTTCGCGACTTTCTTCATCGACAGGTTCATGGCCGGGTAGTTGATGCTGGAAGCCACCAGGAGATTCAGTTTTTTGATCAGGCCGTTGTCATCACACTCGTAGTGGTGGGTGAGGGTGCCGCGCGGTGCGGCGACAATACCCACGCCGACGGAGGGTTTTGCCGTGGGCACGTTGCGGATCTCGCCGGAGATGATCTCCGGATCCTCGATCAGCTCTTTCAGTCGCTCGGCCGCGTACATGAGTTCGATGGCGCGGGCCCAGTGGAAGGCGAGCGTAAAGTGGGCCGGCTTGCCGCCGAGTATTTCGAAGAAGCTCTCCGCCGCGGCTTGCGCCTTTGGGGTGGGAATTCGGTCGGCTACGTTCAGACGGCCCAGCGGCGCCACGCGCACGATGCCGCTGTCGGGGCCGTCCGTAAACCCCTTCCACCCGACTTTGCGGAGATAGGGCATCTTCAGATAGCTCCAGGGCACAACGTGCTCGGCCATGTGCTCCAGGTATGTCTCGGGACCGTAGCGACCGAACTCTTTGCCGGAAGGGTCGATGATGCGAATGTCCCCGTCGTAGAAGTTCAGTTCGTTCCGGCCGTTGACCATGCCCATGTAGTAGGTCTCGTGATAGAAGAGGTCCTTGTTGACCACGACGTCGACGAGCTCCTTGTTCTTGAGGATGAACTCATCCACGACATGCAGCGTGAACTCCCCAAACGCGATGAGCTCCTCGGCCATCTCCGCAATCTTGTCGCGATTCTCTTCGCTCAGGGCTTGCGAGACGCCGCCGGGCAGACAGAACACGGGATGCGTGGCCTTGCCGCCTATGATCTCCTGGATCAGCTCGGCGTGGGCCCGGTTGACCAGTACCCGCTTGCCAATCTCCGGCCCGACCACGTTGATCACGCCGACGACGTTGCGCTCTTCCGGCGGCGCGGCCCAGCCGCAGATGAGGTCGGGTCCCACCGCCATCGCGTAGATGTGGGCGATGTGACTGTGGAGGACGTGTGCGCAGTAACCCAGCTCGCGTAGCTTTTTCGCGGCCGATGGCGGGGCGGCTTCGTATGCCATGTCGACCGCCTTGGCCGCGGCCAGGTGGTGCGGCCAGGGACAGACGCCGCAGAGACGCGTCGTGATGCGCGGGATCTCGGCCAGGGGCCTGCCCTTGCAGAATTCCTCGAACCCGCGCAGTTCGACGACCTGAAAGTAGGTGTCTTCCACCTCGCCCTGGTCGTCGAGGAAGACGTTGATCTGGGCGTGCCCCTCCAACCGCGTGGCCGGCGCTATGCGGATAACGCGCTGCTTGACCTTGTGGGTCTGGTCATGAAGCTTAGGATAACTCATCGGACGGCGTATCCTCCTCTCCGGCCTCTCGCACGACCCGCTTCAGCAACGACTTCGGGAGCGTGAAGCGGTAAAGCGTTCCCAGCGGGTCTTTCAAATTGCTCATCAGCTCTTCGATCTCTTCCTCGGGCATTTCCGTTTCGCTGCCCGAGATTCGCAGGATGGACGAGAAGGCACTCAGCATGCTTCCGCCGTGATCGAGAACGGTTGCCGTCGGCCCCATGCAGCCCCGGCAGGGCACGTTGACGTTGATGCACTTCGAATCGCATCCGCCGCGCGTGGCCGGGCCGAAGCAGAGAATGCCCTGTTCCAGAAAGCACTTCTCCGGGTCGGGCTGCGTGTAGTCCACGCCCTTGATCTCGTCGACATACACCTTGTCCGGTTTCTCCCGCGGGCACTCCTCGCAAAGCGTTCTTTCGCAGGCCAGGATGGTGCCCTTTGGCGGCAGTTCGGCTTTGCCCTGCACGAAGTCGAGCACAACCTGGAGCAGTTTGACGTTCATCTCGCGCGTGGGCGGGCAGGCGCCGATGATGTAGTCCACCGGCACCACGTCATCGAGCGCCTTCACCTCTTCGTGCAGCTCGGGCAAGGTCAGCTCGTGCCCTTCGGGGGTCGTGTGCCGTGTCTGCGGGCGGGTGTGCTCCGGGTTAACGGTCGTGGCCGTGTCGTCATAGACCGTGTTCAGGATCCGTTCCCGCGAGGTGACGTTCGCCAGGCCCGGGATGCCGCCGAACGCAGCGCACGCGCCGTAGGCCACGAGGACGGCCGACTTCCTTCGCAGCAACTCGGCAATATGTTCATTCTCGCTGTTGCGCACCGCACCGTGGTACAGGCAGATGGTAATCTCGCCATCGGCCATCGCCTCGACGTCTTTCAGCTTGATATCGGTAGCGAGCGGCGCATAGGTCAGGTCCGCCACTTCGAACAGCTTGAGCAGTTCGACATCCAGGTCCAGGACGGCGATGTCGCATCCGGAACAGGTGGCGCCCTGGGCAATCGCGAGCTTGATCTTCTCAGGCATGGGCAGCCTCCTTCGCGTCTTCGGCCGGCTTCTTGCGGTACGGGCTCGGGCCGAGTGCCGTGACGCGCTCAACGAAGCTGTTGACGGTGTCGGCGAATCTCTCGCCTTCCCCGGCGGATATCCACGCGAGGTGCAGGCGCTCCGGCGCCAGGCCGAATTGCCGCAGCAGAGAGCGCAGCATGGCCATGCGTCGCCGCGTCCTGTAGTTCCCGCCGATGTAGTGACAGTCTCCGGGATGGCATCCCGCGACCATGACACCGTCCGCGCCGAGACGGAACGCTTCCATGATCCACTCCGGATCCACCCGCGCCGAACACATCGTGCGAACCACGCGGAAATGGGGGCTGATCTGGAAGCGACCGATCCCCGCCAGGTCCGCCCCGGCGTAGGAACACCAGTTGCAGCAGAACACCAGGATCTTCGGTTTGAACTCCTCGGCCATTTTCTTGCTTTGCCTCTCTGCCAGTGACTTGACGACTAGATCACCCAGTGACCAATTGCCCAATCAACCAATCAACCAATTAACCAATTAACCAATTGACTAATCCTCCAGCGCGGCCTCGATCACGGCCAGCATTTGCTCGTCCGTGAATCCCTTCTGTTCCATGGCGCCGCTCGGGCAGGCGGCGACGCATCCCCCGCAACCCTTGCACATCGCTTCGTTCAGTTTGACGATCTTCTCTCCCTCGGCGCCGTCCGGTCGCGCGATCACTTCCAGCGCATTGTACTCACACACGGGAACGCAGATGCCGCAGCCGTCGCACAACTCGTCGTTCAGGGCCGCGATGGTCGGCTCGGCTTCATAGGTATCGCGGGAGATAATCGTGCAGGCCTTGGACGCGGCTGCTTCGGCCTGGGCGATGGTCTCCGGGACTGACTTGGGACCGTGCGCCAGTCCTGCCAGGAATATGCCCTCGGTGGCAAACTCAACCGGGCGGAGCTTGGCGTGTGCCTCGAGGAAGAAACCGTCCTCGTTGAGCGGCACCTTCAGCATCCTGGCCAGGTCCTCGCTGCCGCCCCTCGGATCGATCCGGCTGCTCAGCACCAGCAGATCGGGATGCAGCGCCAGTTCCCTGTCGAGCAGCGGCTCACGGACGGAAACGCTCAAACCGCCGCCGGCCTTCACAACAGGTTTGTTGTCGGGATCGTAGCGCAGGAAGAGAACGCCTTTGTCGCGTGCTTCCCGGAAGCGCTCTTCGTTGAAACCGTAGGTCCGCATGTCCCGGTAGAGAATGGTGACCCGGGTCTCGGGGGAGAGCTTCTTGATCCGTAGCGCGTTCTTGACGGCCATGCCGCAACAGAGCCTGCTGCAGTACATGTGGCCCTCCTCGCGGGAGCCGACACACTGGATCATGACTACGGACCGGTGATTGAGCGCCTGTCCGTCGGCCAGTTGAGCTTCGAGTTCGAGTTGCGTGACGACGCGACCGTTCTCACCGTAGCCATACTCGTCCGGTCTACTCTCCCGGCCGCCCGTTGCCACTACGACGGCGCCGTGCTCGATCTCATGCTGCGTGCCGTTCGCGTTGACCGTGCTCGTGAAATTGCCGACAAAACCCTCCACGGTTTCAAGTGCGCTGCCGGTGAAGACCGTGATGTTCGGATGGGTCCGGACCCGCTGGACGAGGCCTTCCAGGTAGGCCCGGACATCGGGTTCGTCGAATGTGCTCTCCACCGAAGCCAGGTTGCCGCCCAGGGCCTTCTCGCGATCGATCAGCGTGACTTCGAATCCCTGCTCGCCGATTGCCAATGCAGCCGTCATACCTGCCAGGCCCCCGCCGATCACGAGGGCGGTCGGCGTGACATCCAGGAGGGCCGGTTGCAGCGGTTCTACGAGGGCTACCTTGGCCACGGCCATGCGTATCAGTGCCCTGGCCTTGTCGGTTGCCTCCCCGGGCCGGTTCCGATGAATCCACGAGCACTGGTCGCGGATATTGGCCATCTCGAAGAGGTGTGCATTGAGACCGGCCTCCCGCAACGTCTGCTGGAAGAGCGGCTCGTGTGTGCGGGGGGAGCAGGAAGCGACGACCACGCGGTTGAGGTCGTGCTCCAGGATCATTTCGCGAATGTGGTCCTGCGTGTCCTGTGAGCAGGTGTACAGGTTGTCTTCGGCATAGACAACGTGGGGCAACTGCAAGGCGTACTCGGCGACATCGGGCACGTTGACGACCGAGCCGATGTTGATGCCGCACTGGCAGACGAAGATACCGATGCGCGGTTCCCGGTCCGCCACGTCGCGTTCGGGCGGAAACTCGCGCTCGATCGTCAACGTGTCTCTCGCTTCGGCGAGCAGGCGGGAGGCTTCGCAGGCGGCGGCGCCGGCCTGTGTCACCGTTTCCGGTATGTCCTTGGGTCCCGAAGCGGCTCCGCCCACGAAGACGCCCGCCCGTGAAGTCCGCAGCGGCTCGGCCGGGTCCGTCCAGAAGAACCCGCTGGGCAGGAGTTTAACCCCCAGCTTCTTTGCCATTTCCCCGGACTGCCCGGGCGGCTCGAGACCGACCGACAGCACGACCATGTCGAACTCGGACGTGCAGACGCCACCCTCGTCCGGTGAGTACTGCACGCCGAGTTGCCCGTTGCCGTCCGGGTGGAACACGTCACTCACGCGCGCCCGCACGAAGTTGACGCCGTACTCCGATTTCGCGCGCTCATAGTATTTGTCGAAGTCCTTGCCGAAGGCCCTCATGTCCATGAAAAAGACAGTCACGTCGACATCTTTGAGGTGTTCCTTGGCGATAACGGCTTCCTTGATCGCGTACATGCAGCAGACGGATGAACAGTAGGCGTTGCGACACTGGATGTTGCGCGATCCCACGCATTGCAGGAACGCGATACGCTTCGGTTCCCTCCCGTCCGACGGTCGCTGCACGTGCCCGCCATAGGGCCCCGAGGCGGACAGGATGCGCTCGAACTGCACACTGCTCACGACGTCATCGAAGCGGCTGAAACCGTAGTCGTAATCCAACCTTGCGACAAACTCCTCGAAGCCCGGCAGGGCAATAATGGCGCCGACATCTATATCCTCGGTCACATCCTGCTGATCGTGGCGGATGGCATCGGCCTTGCAGGTTTGCTCGCATTGCAGGCATTCGGAACAGACCGCGCAGTGCAGGCAGCGTTCGGCTTCACGCACGGCGTCCTCTTCGCTGTATCCCAGTTCAACCTCCGCGAAGCCCGTGACGCGTTCCTCAACCGCGAGGGTCGGCATGGGCGCGCGCGGGGCATGGGCGTGCCGTTCCTCGGGGATGGGCGCCAGCTGGTTCGGCGGGACGGCGAGCGACTCCCGTCCTTCGCGCAGATCCTCGCCATTCAGGGAGCGGTCGATAGACTCTGCCGCGCGATGTCCGGCCACGATGGCTTTGACGGCGACGTCCGGTCCGGTCACCGCATCGCCACCGGCAAAAATACGCTTGATGTTTGTTGCCATCGTGAGGGCGTCCGCTTCCAGGAATCCCCCCCGTGTGGCCAGGACACCGTCGGCTTCCTTCAGCAGTTCCCAATCCACGGCCTGTCCGATCGCAATGACCACCATGTCCGCTTCCATGAGCCGCTCGGACCCGGGGCGGACCACGGGGCTGAAGCGCCCTTGCGAATCAAGGACAGACAGACACTCCCGGAATTCCACGCCGCGAACGTGACCGTCATCGCCGACGATACGCTTTGGTGACAGGCTGTTGTGGATGGCCACACCTTCTTCGCGGGCCGCGGCTATGTCTTCCGGGAATGCGAACATCTCGTCGGGCGCCTCCAGGCATGCAAGGTGTACGTCCTTGCCCCCGAGGCGAACCAACGTACGCGCCACATCGATCGCGACGTTGCCACCGCCGACGACGATGATCCTTTCGCCGAGATGGACCGGTTCTCCCAGGCTGGCGGCACGCAGTAATTCCGTGAAACCGCGAACGCCCTTGAGGTCTGTTCCCGATATGGGCACAAGGCCACGCTCGGTGACCTGGACGGCCTTGAGTCCGGCCAGAACGCCGCTGTCAGCTTCTTGCCCCAGCGCGGGGATGACGACATCCGCCTCGATGATGAACTTGGCGTCGGGTACAGGCACGGGGCGGCGCCGGCCCGAATCGTCAGGCGGGCCGAGCGCCATGCGCGTACACTCCATGGCCGCAACCTTGCCGCCTTCGCCGAGGATGCGCAACGGCGACGAAAGAAACCGGAACTCGATGCCCTCATCTTCACAGGCCACGATCTCGTCTTCGCGTGCCGGCATCTCCGCCCGGGAACGCCTGTACAGAATGGTCACGTGGCGCGCCCCGAGGCGTACGGAGGTCCGAGCGGCATCGATGGCGGCGTTGCCTCCGCCTACGACAACCACCGCATGCCCCGTGATGTCCGTGGCGTTTCCGCTCTTGGAACTCTTGAGAAAGCCGGTTCCATGGACGACGCCGTCGAGCTCTTCACCGTCAATGCCGAGACGCCGGCTCTTGTGCGTACCGACGCCGATGAAGATGGCCTCGTATCCCTGGTCGAACAGGTCGTTGAGCGTCAGGTCCGGCCCCACGGGCGTTTCCAGCCTGATCTCCACTCCCGCCCGTTCGATCGCCTTGATCTCATAGTCCAGCACGTTGAGGGGAAGACGGTATTGCGGGACACCGACCCGCAGCATGCCGCCCGCCACGTTCAGGGTCTCGAACACGACCGGCCGGTAGCCCATGTTGGCGAGGTCCCAGGCGCACGTCAGCCCGGCCGGGCCAGAGCCCACGATGGCCACGCGCCGATCTCCGCCGCGTTTGACGAACTGCCGTTCCATTTCCGCCGCGGCTTCGGCGGATACTTCCGGGAGTTCGCCACGGCGGGCCAGCTCGAGCTCGCGGTCGGCAAGGAAACGGTGCAGGTCACGCACCGCGAGAGCGTCATCCAGCCTGGCGCGGTTGCAGGCGTCCTGGCACGCGTGGTCGCAGATGCGTCCGCATGTGGCCGGAAAGGGGTTGCGTGTCCGGTACAACTCCAGCGCTTCGTCGAACTTGCGCTGCGCCAGCAGGGCCACGAACCCCTGCACGTTCACGCCGGCCGGGCATGCGTTTCTGCACGGCGGGAACAGGTGTTTGTCGATGACAAAGGTGTTGGGGTACGCCTGCGGATACGGACGGAAGATGGCTTTCCTTTCGCCCAGCGAGGCGTCGAATTCGTTTGACGTGCTGACCGGACACACTTCCACGCACTCGCCGCATCCCGTGCACTTCTCGGGGTCGACGTATCGCGCCCGCCGGCGGATTGTGACCGTGAAGTTGCCGGCCTCGCCCGTCACGGCTTCCAGGTCGGCCCACGTGACGGTCTCGATATTCAGATGCCGTCCGCATTCGACGATCTTGGGAGAGAGGATGCACATGGAGCAGTCGTTGGTGGGGAAGGTCTTGTCCAGCCGCGCCATGTTTCCGCCGATGGCGGGCGACTGCTCGAGCAGGTACACCTTCTGGCCGGTCTGGGCCAGGTCGAGCGACGCCTGGATCCCGGCAATCCCGCCGCCGATCACCAGCACGGCGCCCACTTTGCGGCTGTCACCACTGTCTGCCGGTGCAATCATCTTGAACCACTATCCGGATGTCGTCCGATGAGTTCCTGGAGACGGCGGTCCTCCGCCGTCAGGTGCAAGTGCAAGTGCGCTTGGCAGAACATAGCAGGAACTTCGTTCGTCTGTGTTTTCATTTGTACTCAACTCTTGCTCGCAACGGCGGAGGACCGCCGTCTCCGGAATGCTCTCAGCTAACTTGAGGCGCCCCCTCCTGTTCCCCCGTCAACGATTCCACACCTTGCTTCATCTGTTCATAGCGCGCCCGGTCGCTTACCAGCGCATCGGCCATGTCGCGACGCAACTTCTGGCAGAGCCGACCCAGCTCATCGGCCGCGGCGATCGTCGCGGCATCCGCGCAGCCTTCCTCGACCGCCATTTCCCGCAGGGCCCTCATGACGTCACGGAACCTCACGTTCTGCGGACACTTGGCCGTGCATGAATAGCACTGCACGCACCGCCAGATCACGGGCGATGCGAGCGTCTCCGCGCGCATGCCCAGGATGACCTGCCGGATAATCCGGCGCGGGTCGAATTCCGGATCGACCTCCGCAACCGGGCAGCCGGCCGTGCACGTACCGCAAGCGAAGCAGAGCTTGATGTTCTCGCCCCCCGGATGGGCGGCGACGTCGTACTTGAAAACCGGATCCAGATCCGTGTCGTCAACTGCGCTCATAGTCAGTTCCTCGCTCGCCTATGTTGCTTCTTCGGAAAGCGTCGGCCGTGGCAGAAGCCCGGCCCGCTCCATGATTTCCGGAACCCTGCGTTCCCACTCGATCGCCATCAGATGGATCCCGGCGACACCTTCAATCGCGCGGAGTTGCTCGATTTGCTCCAGGCAGATTCGGATTCCCTCCTCGGCCCCGTCTTCCGCCCCGCTCATGCGATCGAGGTATGCCTGTGGGATCGAAACTCCCGCCACGGCCGTGGCCATGTACTGTGCCATCCTGGCCGATTTGAGCGGAGTGAGTCCCGCCATGATCCTGGTCTTCTCGTGCAGGCTGCGGTCACGAACCTGCCGCATCCAATCGCCGAAGCGGTCCATGTCGTAGATGCACTGCGTCTGGATGAAGTCCGCACCTGCCCGCACCTTCTTGGCCAGGCGGACTACCCGGTATTCGAAGGGATCGCCGAAAGGATTCGCCGCGGCGCCGACGAACATGCGGGGCGGCACAACCGGCGCCTTTTTCGAGTTGCGGATCTCGTCCCCGCACATGAACACGCCGTCGTCCCTCATGCGCCGAATCCCCTCGACAAGCTGAAGCGAATCCACGTCAAAGACATGCCTGGCGGTGGGGTGGTTGCCGAAACACTGGTGGTCGCCGGTCAGGCACAGAATGTTACGAATGCCCAGGACATAGGCGCCGAGGATGTCCGCCTGCTGGGCCAGGCGGTTTCGGTCGCGGCATGTCATCTGTATGACCGGCTCGAGACCGAGATCGACCAGCATCTTCCCGACCGCAATACTGGAGATGCGTACAATTGCCGTCTGGTTGTCCGTGACGTTGACCGCGTCGACGTTGCCCTCCAGATGAGCGGCTTTTTTCTCTATGACGGACACGTCGGCGCTCTTGGGGGGCCCCAGCTCGGCCGTCACGGCAAAGTGGCCCGCCTCGAACACCCGTTCCAGGTTGCTGCCTGACTTGTATCCGTTCCCGTTCACGTCATCCCCGTCCTATATCAAGATCCACACGCGTCAGTTTCCTGGGCCGTCCGTCATGCGTGGTCGACCAGTCGCGTGGTGGCTGGTTTTCCTCGAGCAGGTCAAGCCGCCCGAGCGCTTTGAGCCGGTCATAGACCTTTTGCCAACCGCATTCGACACTTTCGGGGTCGGCTTCGCACATCCCGTCTTCCGATCCTCCGCAGGGACCGTTGAGAAGCGATTTGGCGCACTGGGTAACGGGGCAAACGCCGCCGAAGCGTCCAAGCTTGCAGTCGCCACAACCCAGGCACGCTTCCGACCATTCACCGGCGCCCTCGTTGATGCCGATGAACTGCGTATTCAGTGCGGGGTAGACCGGTGTCGCCGGAAACAAGCGTGCCGTCAGTTGAACGCCGGCCCCGCAAGCCATGGAGAGAATGGCGTCGCGATCGCCGATCTCCAGGTCATCGAAAAACTCCGCATCGCACTGTCGCTCGATCGTCGCTTCCGCAATCTCCTTCCCCGTGCTCAGGCGCAGGATGGAAGCCAGCGTCGCGACCTCGCGTTCGCCCCCGGCGTTGCAGACCGTCACACACGTCCCGCAGCCGAGCACCAGCACGCGCTCATGGTCTTGAAGAAACTCCTGGATTTCTCCAACGGGCTTCTGTTCCGCAACAATCATGGCGTTCCTTTCGTATACTCCAGGAAACGGTACGGTTCGACCGATGAGATGCCGCCGAAGCGTACCCGCGAACCGTCGATGCCGGCCTCTTGAAGCAGGGCCGACAGGCGTTCGATTCGCCGTGAGGCGCGAGTCGCACCGGTCAGATACCGGCAGCTCTCGGGATGGCACCCCAGGATAACGACTTCCGTAGCGCCTTTCTCCAGGGCCGCCAGGACCTCGCGAGGCGCTATGCGTCCGGCACAGGGAATCCGAATGACCTCGACGTCCGTGCCGGAAGGGCGAACCGCCACGGCTTCGGCGGCCGGGATGGCCGAGTTCTCGCACGCAAACACGGTGACGCGCGGCGACTCGCCCACTGCCGCTTCGAGCTTCTCATCCGTGTAGCGTGGCAGGGCTATGGCACGCGCCGGACACTCCGCGACACAGACACCGCACCGCCGGCAGTCGAGCGCGGAGACCTGCACGGCCTTGCGCCCGTCGTCAATGCCCGCGGCGCCGTGCGGGCAAACCCGCACACACGTCAGACAGCGAACACACTTGTCGTCGTCGACCGCGGCCGCATCGTCCCACACCTGGACGTTGCCGTGCGCAAGGGCCGCATACACCCGGCCGGCGGCGGCCAGTCCGTCGGTAAGGGCCTGCCGGTAATCGCTGTTGCCCCGCGCGCCTCCCACGATGAAGACGCCCGGCCGGTTGGTCTGGGTCGGCAACAGCCACACGTCATCGTACTGCAGCGCGTCCTCCGGACCGGGACGCAGTCCCTTGACCGCGCGCAGGAGCGCAGCGTACTGCCCGTCTGTAGCCATGTCGGCCGTGGCGACGAAATCGAAATCTTCCCGGACATCCGTGCCGGTGACCGGATCCCTGAAGCGAACGCTATCCCGGGAACTCCCCACATCGACGGTGGGCAGCGCGTCCGATTTGACGACCACCACTCCTGCTTCCCGGGCAAGGCGATATAGACTCTCCAGGCCGTGTGTGTTCACACTCATGTTCCGACAGAAGATCGTGACCCGGGAGGCAAACCGGCGTGCGAGCTGGTTGGCTACGGAGAGGACCGGTCCCGTCACGGCGCGCCCCTGCTGACCGCTGAAGTCCATGACGAAGGCGACCCGGCGAGGGATCTCTCCGTTGCGGACCGTCTTTGCGAGCGTCGTCATGCCGCCGATGCGCGGTGACTCTGCCGCACCGGGATAGTGCGCCGGCGCCAGGGCTGCGCCCGTCGCGAGCACAACGGCCCCGGCGCGCAGGTTCTGCGTGCCCCGGGGAGAGTCAATGCGCACGGTGAGGTGTCCCAGTTCTCCGTCCACCGCCGCGAGTCCGCACTCGGGGTGAACCGAGATCTCCCGGGTCTCGGCTACGCGGTGAACGAGCCTGTCGACCTCGAGCTTGACTGCTTTCTCCGGGTCGGGTGAACCGTTTGCGACATGGCCGAAGAACTGTGGCATTGCGGCAACCGTGCCCCCCGGTTGCTTGTCCGTCAGCACCAGCTCCACGCGAAGCCCCAGGTCTGCCAGTGCAACGGCTGTCTGCATGCCGGCGATGCCGCCACCGGCGACTACGACCTTGCGGTTGACCTTTTTGCGTTTGGCTTTGATCCCGTCAGCATCGAACTCGGGCGTGTCGCCGGCCGGCGGACAGTGCCCTGTCCGGGCCATGACCGCGGCCGCCACCGCCTCCGCCTGGGCCATGCAATCCGCGATGTCCTTGGGCCACTCGCACGCGCCGGCTGCGAAGATCCCTTCCCGTTGCAGGTCGGGCAGGCATGTTTCCCCTTTCAGACCGAGAAAACCGCGGGCATCGAGCGCCACGCCAAGTTTGTCGGCCAGCTCAAGAGCCGATGCCGGCGGCCGGATGCCGACGGAAAGCACAACGAGGTCGAACTCCTCCTCGCGGACCGCGGCCTGTTTGTCTCGCGATTCGGGGGCGAACTTAAGGCGCACGCCGTCATCGGCTGCCGCGGCAATCTCATGCGGGCGAGAGCGGACCAGTCGCACCTTCTCTTTGCATCCGGCGTAGAAGGCGTTGAACCCCTTGCCGAACTTCTGGATATCCATGTAGAAGAGCGTCGCCTGCGAATCGTCGGCCTGGTGGCTGATCAACCTGGCCATGCGCAGGGCGTAGGCGCAACAGACGCACGAGCAGTAATCCGTGTCCTCGGGACGGCGGTGGATTTCCTCGGTTCTCGAACCGACGCACTGCACGAAGGCGACGCGCGCGGGAGTCTCCCCGTCGGAGGGACGTGTAAGCCGGCCCTTCTCCGCGAGCTGGCGTTCGGCCTCGATCGCGGTGATGACATTGGCGTTACGGCCATACCCGTAGGCGCTGTTCTCGGAAGGGGCGTACGGCTCGTAGCCCGTGGCCACGATCACGGCGTCTACGTTCAACGTCCCGGGGGTGGAACCATGCTTGAGAGTGGCTTCGAAGCGTTCCTGTTGCCCGTTGCGGCGGAGATCGCGGAGTTCTGTCGAGGTGTGAATGTGAACGGTCGGCAGGTCCCGGACGGAACGGAAGACGTCATCCGCTACACACACGTTGCATCGCAGACAGGTGTCGGTTGCCTTGCAGCCCATCCGGCGGGCGTGACCGCCGATCGCGTCTTCTCTTTCGACAAGGTGGACTTCGACTCCCGCGCGACCAAGGCGCTCTGCCGCCGTTGCGCCGGCGATTCCGCCGCCGATAACCAGGACAACGCTTCCGCCGTTTTGCTCCGCGGTCATCCAGTCAAGTCCTTCACCCGTTCAGTGTTCCGGATACCGAGCGACACGTGTACTCGGTTTGCACTGCGACCAGAATCCTAGCGATCCCGGCGCGGGCCGTCAACGAGGTTTCTGGTGCCGGATTCAAATGGGGCGCATCCGCGATTCGTTGCGCCTGCCGGGGCCCCCGCCGGGCTTTGCCCACTCTCCGCTCGCCCTTGCCCTTCCGCTCCGCTCCAGGGCTTGCGGGCGCACTACGAACATGGCGCACACGCATTAGTGACTCACCCTCCCAAAGCTGTCGAAAAAAACAAGAAAAACCGGCGCT
>CAZKRK010000038.1:0-31064 GCA_964555035.1 uncultured Victivallales bacterium
ATCCCTCGACTCCGCTCCGCCGCGCTCGGGATGACAAGGCGGAGGTTGAAGTTTCCGGCTAGCGCAACACCACATCCGTTGCGCCGCTACTCCTCCGACGCCTCAGCCGTGGCGGGGGCCTCGGTTACCCACTCCAGGATTGCCATCTCGGAACCGTCGCTGGAGCGGCGGCCGAGTTTGAGGATGCGCGTGTAGCCGCCATTGCGGTCCGCGTACCGTCCGGCAAGCTCGTCGAACAGCTTCTTGACTGCCTTGTCCTGGCGGAGTCTTGCAACCGCGCGGCGCCGAGCGGCAAGCGTCCCGCTCTTGCCCAGGGTGATCATCTTCTCGGCCAGGATGCGCGTCTGCTTCGCCTTGGCCAACGTCGTCTTGATCTGCTCGCGCTCGATCAGGTTGCAGACCATGGACGCCAGCATGGCTTCGCGATGCGCCTTCGACCGCCCCAATTTCTTACTCTTGCATTTGTGCCGCATCGTAAGTCCCTGTCAGTTATGCCTCGGTGATCGTCGGCGTATCAATCAAGTCTGCGTCGATGCTCATCCCCAGCGAAAGCCCCAGCTCGGCCAGCTTGGCCTTGATCTCGTTCAGCGACTTCTTGCCGAAGTTGCGGTACTTGAGCATGTCCGCTTCGCTCTTCTGCGCCAACTCGCCCACCGTCGTGATGTTGGCGTTGTTCAGGCAGTTGGCGGCGCGAACACTGAGTTCGATTTCGTTGACGCTCATGTTGAGCTTGCGCTTCAACTCCTGGCGTTCCTCGTCGACCCGCTTCTCGCTCTCCTCGAACTCGACGATGTCCTTGTCATAGTTCACGAACACATCGAGGTGATGGCGCAGGATCGCGGCCGACATTGTGAGCGCATCGTCCGGCGACACGCGTCCGTCGGTCCAGACCTCGAGCACCAGCTTGTCATAGTCCGTGCGCTGGCCGACACGCGTGTTGTCGGTCTCGAAATTGACGCGGGAGACGGGGGAGAAGATGGCATCGATCGGGATGCGGTCGACTTCCTGTTCTTCTTCCTTGTTCCAGGCCGCCGGGCAAAAACCGCGCCCGATGCCTACCTCGAGATCCATCTCAAGCTTGCCGTCCTCGGCCAGCGTTGCGATGTGATGCTCCGGGTTCAGCACGTCGATGCTTGCATCCGCCTGAATATCGGCGGCGGTCACCTTGCCCGGGCCCTTGACCTTGACCGTAAGCCGCTGCGGTTCGCGGACATAGGTCTTCAGCAGAACCTTCTTCAGGTTCAGAATGATGTCAGTGACATCCTCGACCACGCCCGGGATGCTGCAGAATTCATGCGCCGCGCCACCGATGCGCACGGACGTAATCGCCGCGCCCTCGATCGACGACAGTAATACGCGCCTCAGGGAATTGCCAATCGTCCGGCTGTAACCCACCTCAAAGGGCTCAGCCACGAACTTGGCGTAACACTCCGTTGCCGTGGTCTCGTCTTTGACCACGCGCTTCGGCATTTCAAACCTGCTAAGTCTGATCGGCATAGTTTCGTCCTTTCCACGTGAGCACAGGCCTGGGGCCTGCCTGCCCTTGCCAAACGTCTACTTGGAGTAAAGTTCGACGATCAACTGCTCGTTTACTATAGGAGCAATTTCGTCCCGCGACGGCACTCGCACAACCTTGCCCGTGAATGCCTGTTCGTCCACGGCCAGCCAGGCCGGGGTCTCGCGTGTTGCCGCGGTCTCAAGACACTTCGCGGCCGCCACACGACTCTTCTCGCGGTCCCTTACGCAAATCTCATCGCCCGCCTCGAGAACCATGGAAGGCACGTTCGCTTTGCCGCCGTTTACGGTGACGTGATTATGCGTCACGAACTGGCGCGCCGCGGCGCGCGAACCGGCAAGCCCCATTCGATACACGAGGTTGTCCAGGCGCAGTTCCAGCCGCTGAAGCAGTACTTCTCCGGTGACACCGCGCTTGCGCGCAGCCTGCTTGAAAAACAGGATGAACTGATCTTCCCGCAATCCGTACTGCCGACGCAGCCGCTGCTTCTCGCGCAACTGAATGCCGTAGTCGGAGAGTTTGCGGCCGCGACGCATTCCGTGCACGCCGGGTGCGGGGCGACCGGTCTCGATCGGGCACTTCGCCATGTAGCAGCGCGTTCCCTTTAGGAACAGCTTCTGGCCTTCGCGGCGACACCGCTTACAAACTGGTCCCGTATCCCTACCCATTAGACTCTCCTTCTCTTTCTCGGACGGCACCCGTTGTGGGGAATGGGGGTCACATCCTTGATGACCGATATGCTCAACCCCGCGGACTGCAGCCCGCGAATGGCGGACTCGCGCCCGGAACCGGCACCCTGTACGCGAACCTCGACCTCGTGCATGCCCTTGCCGATTGCCTGGCGGGCTGCATCCTGGGCAACGAGCGTCGCCGCGAAAGCCGTGCTCTTGCGCGACCCCTTGAATCCGGCGCGTCCGGCCGTGCTCCAGGCAATTACGCCGCCCGAAACGTCCGTAATCGAAACCTGCGTGTTGTTGAAAGTCGCCTTCACGTGCGCAATCCCAGCGGGAATGTGCCGCACCCGGCCCCTCCCGCGCCGCGCCGCGACGGGAGCTTCATCCCGCTGCTCCGGGGCCTTTTCGCCGGCTGGAGTCTCAGCGGCGGGCGGCGGTGTCGTCGCCGGCTGGCTCTCGGGCGTCGTATCCTGAGTTTCCTCGGCCATTGCTTATCTACTCTCCGTTGCTTCTACTTCTTTACCTGCTTGACGGCGGCACGCGCTTCCTTACCGCGCACGGCTCCAACCGTACGCTTGGGACCCTTGCGTGTGCGCGCGTTTGTGCTCGTCCGCTGACCGCGACACGGCAAACCTCTACGGTGCCTGAGGCCGCGATAACTGCCTATGCTTATCAAACGCCGGATGTTCTGAGACACCTCGCGGCGCAAATCGCCCTCAAGACGGTACTTCTGCAGCACGCCCAACAGGCTGCGCAGCTCTTCCGGGGTCAAATCGTCCGCCTTCTTAGCGGGATCCACTCCGGCTTCCGCCAGGATGCCCTTCGCCCGCTTCGGCCCAACGCCGTGAATGTACCGGAGCGCGTACTCGATCTTCTTGCGTCCGGGAATATCGATACCAAGTAATCTCGGCATATTGCCTCCCTCAGCCCTGCCGCTGCTTGTGGCGCGGGTTGGTACAAACCACCCGGACAACGCCCTTGCGGCGCACTATCTTACAACGTTCACACATCCGCCTGACGGAACTACGCACTTTCATCGTCCATCTCCCAAAATCACAAAATCACGGACATTAGCTTCCTGCACAAGGCAAGTCCACCAAATTCGCCGATTTTCTCACTTTCGTCGCCCTAGTCGGACAGCGTCAGGATCTCGGCCTCGCCGTCCATCACCGCGACCGTGTGCTCAAAATGGGCCGACGGCAACCGGTCCTGGGTCAACACCGTCCACCCATCCTCCAGCACATCGACCTCGTGCGTTCCCATATTCACCATCGGCTCGATCGCCAGGGTCATCCCCCGTCTCAACCGCGCGCCCTTTCCGGCAGCACCGAAGTTGGGCACCTGGGGATCCTCGTGAAGATCCCGCCCGATGCCGTGACCGACAAACTGTCGCACCACCGAGTACCCCGCCTGCTCCGCGTGCTTCTGGATCGCATGCGATATGTCGGAAACACGCCCCCCCGATACGGCCTTCGCGATCCCGCACCGTAGCGCTTCCTCGGTCGTCCGCACCAGCCGGATCACCTCCGGGGCCGTTACTCCGACCATCACCGTGGTCGCCGTATCCCCCAGGTAACCCTTGTAGCGAACACCGATGTCCAGACTGACGATGTCGCCCAGCTCAATCCTGCGATCGCCGGGCACACCGTGCACTACACCGCAATTCACCGATATGCAAATCCGTCCCGGAAAACCGCGATAGTTGTAGAAGGCGCTCTCGCCTCCCCAGCGCTCGATCAGCCCTCCGGCGTAATCCGCAATTTCCTTCGTTGTTATGCCCGGCGCAATCTTCTCAACCACCGAGTCGCGTACACGCGCCGTCAAACGTCCGGCCTCGCGCATCGCGCGAAGCGCCCTATCCTTCTTGATAATAATCATGCCTCACACAGCTCACGACGGCGCTCGCCGCCAGGCCGGCGCCTTCCCCGCTAGCCCCGCCTGCCCCGCAGCCTGCCTTTCTTAAGGAAACCGTCGTAGTGCCGCATCAGCAGGTGCGACTCGACCTGCCGCATTGTGTCAAGGCAGACACCAACCACGATCAACAGGCTCGTGCCGCCCAGGAACTGGGCCACGATCCAGGGCACCTGGAACTGACGGGCCATCAGCGATGGAATAATCGCAATCACCGTCAGAAACACGGCGCCGATCAGTGTGATACGCGTCATGGTCTTGTCCAGATACTCCGCTGTCGGACGCCCCGGACGAATCCCCGGCACATACCCGCCATTGCGTTTCAGATCGTCTGCTATCTGCAGCGGATTGAACTGTGTAGCCACCCAGAAATAGGAGAAGAAAAGAATCAGGCCCGCGTACAGCACCAGGTAGAGGGGCTCGCCCATCTGCAGTTTCGCCCCCAGAACGCCGCACCAGCGCATCGACGGAAACGCCAGGCCGATCTTGTTCAGAATGATCGTCGGGAAGGTCAGCAACGGGCCGGCGAAAATGATCGGCATAACGCCGGAGTAATTCACCCGCAACGGCATGTACGTGTTCTGCCCGCCGTACACCTTGCGTCCGACCACCCGCTTCGTCGTGTGAATGGGCACCTTGCGTTGCCCCTGCGTCAGCAGTACGGTTCCGGAGGTGACCAGGAACACGAGCACCAGCAGGCCGATGACTTTGAAGACGTCGAAAGTGCCCTGTGAGAACATGTTCGCCGACGCAAAGAGCGCGTCCGGGAGACGGCTGACGATGTTGACCGTGATCACCAGGGACACGCCGTTGCCGATGCCGCGCTCCGTGATCTGCTCGCCCAGCCACATCAACAGCATCGTGCCGGTGGTCAGCGTCAGGACCGTCATCAGGCGAAAGGGGATCCCCGGCGAATGCACCAGCACGGTGCCGGCCGGCAACCCCAGCGCCTGCGGATTCTCGAGGCTGAGCGCCCAGAACGTCCCCTGGATAACACAGATAACCAGCGCCAGGTAGCGCGTATACTGCGTCAGCTTCGCGCGTCCCGAATCGCCCTCGCGCGCCAGGCGCTCCAACGCCGGAATGATCGCCGTCATCAACTGCAGAATGATCGATGCGCTGATGTAGGGCCAGATGCTCAACGCCCCTACGGCACACTTCTTCAAGGCCCCGCCGCTGAACAGGTCCAACCATCCAACCAGACCACCGCCCACCTGGCGCTGGACTTCTTCGATCACACGCTGCAGGACGGCGGCGTCGACACCGGGAGAAGGAACGCAGGTGATGATGCGACAGATAAAGACCAGCCCCAGCGTGAACAGGATGCGGTCCCGCAGCTCGGGGATCTTGAAAGAGTTGACGAAGGCTGAAAACATCGTTTCTACACGACCTCGCATGTGCCGCCGGCCGCCTCGATCTTGCTGCGCGCGCTGGCGCTGAACGCGTTGGCCTTGACGGTGAGTTTCACCTTGAGTTCGCCTTGTCCGAGAATTTTGACGCCGTCGATGGGACCGTTGGCAAGACCGCGCGACTCGATCAGCTCCGGAGTCACTTCCGTGCCTTCTTCGAAAGCGGCCAGGGCGGCCACGTTCACCACGCCGTACTCCGTACGCGCCGGGTTCTTGAATCCGCGCTTCGGCAGGCGACGGATCAGGGGCATCTGCCCCCCTTCAAACCCGGTCTTGTTACGGGCGCCTTTGCGCGCCATCTGACCCTTGTGGCCGCGACCACAGGTCTTGCCTTTGCCGGAAGCCATCCCGCGGCCGACGCGCTTGCGCGTCTTCCTGGCCCCTGGGGCGTTTTTCAGCGAATGCAGATTCATTGCCAGTCCCTCACGCTCCCTGCAGCTCGACACCGCGAACCGCTTCGATTTCCTTGTTCGATCTCAATGCCTGCAAGGCGTTGACGGTCGCCTTGACAACGTTCAACTTGTTGTTGCTGCCGAGAGACTTCGCCAGCACATCACGCACACCGGCGACTTCGAGCACGGCACGCATGCCGCCGCCCGCGATCACGCCCGTACCGGCCGAAGCCGGCTTCAGCAAAACGCGACCGCCGTCGTGCCGCCCGATGATCTCGTGCGGTATGGTGCGGTCCTTCATCGTGACCGTGAACATGGACTTTCTCGCCAGCTCGCCACCCTTTCGAATGGCCTCCGACACTTCGTTGGCTTTGCCGAAACCGAACCCAACCAGCCCCTCGCGGTTGCCTACCACAACCACGGCACTGAAACTGAAACGGCGGCCGCCCTTGACAACCTTCGAGCAACGGTTCACGAACACTACCCGCTCCTCGAACTCAGACTGCGCGGTTCTATCTTCCGTGCTCACTGTTCCTCCTTGCTCTCAGCCTCGGCGGCCTCATCCACCGCCTCGCCGCCGCTCAGTGCGGCCCGGACGCCTTCCACCACGGCATTGACCCGCTGGTGGTACTTGAAACCGCCGCGATCGACCACGAACTGCACGATGCCTTTGGCCTTCGCGGCTTCGCCGACACGCGAGCCCAGCTCGCGGGCGCGCTCCACGTTGACGACCTGCCCCGCGCCGCCGGCTCTGCCAGAAGCCAGGGTCGTCCCCGCCACATCGTCAATAAGCTGCACTTCACCGGCACGATTCGAAAACGTAATCGCCAAGCGCGGCTTGTCCGCTGTTCCACTCACTTTGCGACGCACGCGGTCGTGCCGCTTGCGACGCCGTTCTTTCCTGCTAAGCACACTCATCGTACGTCCCAATCAAACAATTATCGAATTGACCTCGTTGACAAATCGACCAATTAACCAATCGACCAATCGACCAATTAACCAAACCTACGCGACCGTCTTGCCTTCCTTGCGGCGGATCCGCTCGCCGACGTACTTGATACCCTTGCCCTTGTAGGGTTCCGCCGGGGCGAAGTCGCGGATCCGGGCAGCAACTTCGCCCACCTTCTGTTTGTCCGCGCCGCTCACCTTGAGCTTCGTGTTGTTGGCCACCTCGCACTTGATCCCTTCCGGGATCACGTACACGACGGGGGAAGAGTAGCCCACGGCCATCTCCAGCGTCTGCCCCTGAATAGTGGCACGGTAACCGACGCCTTCAATCTCCAACTCCTTCGAGAAACCCTTCGAAACCCCTTCGATCATGTTGGCCACAAGACTCCGCGCCAGCCCGTGAAAACTCCGGCTTTGGCGCCGCTCGTCGGGACGCTGCACGGTTACAACCGAACCATCGACCGTGACGGCAATGTTGCCGGGCATAGCCGCCGTCAGCTCGCCCATCGGTCCCTTCACCGACACCGTGGCGCCGTCCACCGTCACATTTACGCCGGCCGGAATATCAATCGGCTTCTGTCCAATCCTCGACATCTTCCGTTCCTCACCATATAGAGCAGAGGACTTCGCCCCCGACATGCTTTTCGCGCGCCTCGCGGCCGGTCATGATTCCGCTCGACGTGCTCAGGATCGCAATCCCGAGACCGCCCAGAATCTGGGGTACTTCGTCCGCCGCGACATAGCTCCTGAGCCCCAGCTTGCTCTCGCGCTGCAAACCGCGAATCGCCGGCTCATTCTCACCTGTGTACTTCAAGTAGAGCCGCAGGGTCTTCTTGACACCGCCCTCCACAACGTAGTCGTTTATGTAACCTTCGCGTTTCAACACACGCGTGATCTCGCCCTTCAGCTTCGAGTGCGGGACCTCAACGACCTCGTGCCCGGCCATGTGCGCGTTACGTATACGCGTCAGCATATCCGCAATAGGATCGGATAGACTCATGCTTCACTCCTGTTACCAACTCGCCTTCGTCACTCCGGGAATCTGCCCTGACGATGCAAGCTCCCTGAAACATATCCGGCATAACTGAAACTTCCGGATGAACGCCCGTGGACGACCGCAACGCTTGCAGCGGTTGTACTTCCGAGCACTGAATCTCGGCTTCCGGTTCGCCTTGGCAATAAGCGCTTTCTTAGCCAATGCCCTGTCCTCCAGCTTTATTTGTCCGCGAACGGCATCCCCAACAACGTCAGGAGCTTACGCGCCCCGTCGTCGTTGCCGGCGGACGTCACAATCGTAATATCCATGCCCTGTGTCACGGACACGTCGTTGGGATCGATTTCGGGAAAAATCGATTGCTCCCGAATCCCCAAGGTGTAGTTGCCGCGACCGTCAAATGCCTGGGCTGAAATGCCGCGAAAGTCGCGAATGCGGGGCAGCGCGGCATTAATCAAGCGGTCCAGGAACTCGTACATCCGGGCGCCGCGAAGCGTGACCTTGGCCCCGATATTCATGCCCTCACGCAGCTTGAAATTCGAAATGCTCTTGCGCGCCTTCGTCACCAGCGGCTTCTGCCCCGTGATCTTGGCCAGCTCCGCGGTGCCCGCCTTCAGCGCATCCTTGTCCGCAACGCCAAACCCCATGTTGACCACGACCTTCTTGACCTTGGGAAGCTGCATGCGGTTCTTCAGACCGAGCTCCTCCGTCAGACGGTCGACTATCTCGTTATCGTATTTTTCTTTCAGCGTAGGCATTTCTTACCCTCAAGCGTCAAACGCATGCCCGCACAACCGGCACTTGCGAACAAGCTGCCGGCCCTCGCGAACCCGACCGACCCGAACGCCCTTCTTCTCGTTGGGGCAGTACAGCAGCAGGTTCGACAATGCAATCGGCCCTTCCTTGTCGGAAATGCCGCCCTGCGGGTTGTCCTGGGACTTGCGCAACGTCTTCTTCTGCAGATTCAGCCCCTCGACCAGAGCCACACCCCGGGAGGGCAGGACCTCGAGTACCTTGCCGGTCTTCCCCGTGCTGGCGCCGGCGACGGCGATCACCGTGTCGTTCCTCTTGATGTGTGAACCTCTCACTCCCGGTATCCTTCCGTTAAACTTGCCACTCGTTGCCCGAACCGGCCTAGAGAACCTCCGGAGCCAACGAAATGACTTTCATGAAATTCTTCTCGCGCAGCTCGCGCGCAACCGGGCCGAAAATGCGCGACCCGATCGGACTCTTGTTGTTGTCCAGCATCACGACCGCATTCTGGTCGAAACGCACGTACGACCCATCAGGCCGCCGCAAAGGATGCTTCGTGCGCACGATCAGCGCAAAAGCCACATCGCCCTTCTTGACCATCCCGTTCGGCTGCGCTTCCTTCACGCTCACGCGAACGATGTCACCCACGTATGCATAGGTCTTGCGCTGGCCCAACACGCGAAAACAACGAACCCGCTTGGCGCCGCTGTTGTCGGCCACAACCAGATCTGTCTCTTCTCTAATCATCGCCTTGCCATTCTCTCTTACGCTTTGTCGCCGACGATCTCAACCAGGCGCCAGCGCTTTAGCTTGCTGAGAGGACGGGTCTCGCCGATGACCACGCGGTCGCCCACCCGGGCCCGGTTTTCCTCGTCATGAACATGATACTTCTTGAACGCCCGCATCACCTTGCGGTAGAGGGGATGCTGCTTGCGCCGTTCCACCAGCACCACGATCGACTTGTCGCCGCTCTTGCTGACCACGCGCCCCCTGCGCCGCTTACGCAAACCGCGCTTCTTCGTTTCGACCTCAGCCATTGCTTGTCGCCTCCCGTTCCTTCAAAACCGTCAGCAGGCGCGCGACATCACGGCGAAGCGTGCGAATCTTCAGAGGCTGTTCCGAGGCCTCGCCGACACTCCTCTTGACACTGAGGTCTCGGAGGTCCTTCCGCGTATCCCGCAGCAGCAACTGCAGTTCTTCAGTACTCTGTTCTCTCAAACTCGACGCCTTCATCGTTCCCTACCGATCGTCGCCTTAGTGTTCGTGACGCGTCACCAGGCGCGTCCTAATCCCCAACTTGGCGTCAGCCAATCGCAATGCGCCACGCGCAACCGCGTCGGGAACGCCGTCCACTTCAAAAAGCATCATTCCCGGCCGGATGACCGCGACCCAGTACTCCGGGTTCCCCTTGCCCTTGCCCATGCGCACTTCGATCGGCTTCTTTGTCACCGGCTTGTCCGGGAAAATCCGAATCCAGAGTTTCCCCTTGCGCTTCATGTGGCGGTTGATCGCCACACGGCACGCTTCAATCTGCGTGCTCTTGATCCAGCCGCGGCCCATCGCCTTCAGACCGTACTCGCCGAACGCCAACGTCGTTCCCGAACCGGCCTTCCCCTTGCGACTGCCGCGCTGCACCTTGCGGTGCTTCACACGTTTAGGCATAAGAGGCATTGGGTCGTCTCCCCCTTCCCGACGGCGTCAACTTCTCGGGATTGCAGCAAATCCAAACCTTGATGCCGATTCTGCCGGCCGTCGTCGCAGCCTCGGCGAAACCGTAGTCGATGTTCTCCCGCAGCGTGTGCAGAGGAATCCGACCCTCCTTGTACCATTCCACGCGGGACAACTCGGCGCCCCCCAGGCGTCCGCTGGCCCGGATCTTGATCCCGTCCACGCCCATGTCCATCGCGATCTTCATCGCGCGTTTCATCGCGCGGCGGAAAGACACACGCCGTACAACCTGCGCCGCGATGTTCTCCGCCACGAGCTGCGCGTTCGCGTCGGGGTTGCGGACCTCGTGGATCTCGACGTAAATCTCTTTCCCGGTCAGCTTGGAAAGCTCCGCGCGCACCCGCTCGATATCCTGACCCTTGCGCCCGATCACGATCCCCGGCCGCGCCGTGTGGATGTTCACGCGCACCCGGTTCGCGTAACGCTCGATCCTAACTTCCGATACGGCCGCATTCTCCAGCCGCCTCTTCACCAAGTCGCGGACCTCCATGTCCTCGACCAGGTTCGAACCGAAGTCCTTCTTGTTGCTGAACCACCGCGACCGCCAGTCTTTCGTAACGGTCACTCTCAGCCCAACGGGATTTATCTTCTGTCCCAAAACCTGACTCCTTCCTCAATCTCGATAACCGGCGCGGGAGGCAAACTAGGCCTCGGCGGCCTCCTCCTGGCCGTCAGTCAACACGACCTTGATGTGACACATCCGTTTCTCGATCCGGCTGACGCTGCCGCGGGCGCGCGGCCAGTAACGCTTCAGACGCGGCCCCTCATCGACGACCGCTTCCTTCACGCGAAGATCCTCAACCGACAAGTCCTCGTTGTTCTCCGCGTTCGCAATCGCGGATTTCATCGTTTTACCGATCAGCTTGGCGGCCTTGCGCTCGCTGAACTGCGTGATCTCAAGCGCCTTGACGACCGGAAGCCCACTGACCCGGCGCGCCAGGTCTCTGGCCTTGCTGGGCGATATACGCGCAAACTTTGTGACGGCTTTTACTTCCATCGGAACCGCACTCCACTACTTCAATGATCTGGTCTTGTCCGTATGGGAACCATGCAGGCGGAACGCGCGCGTCGGCGCAAACTCACCCAAACGGTGCCCAACCATGTTCTCCGTGATGAAAATGGAGATGAACTGCTTGCCGTTGTGAATGGACAGCGTGTGCCCCACGAACTCGGGCATAATCATCGAACGGCGCGACCAGGTCTTGATCGGTCGCTTGTCGCCCGTGCGGTTCATGCGCTCCACCTTGCGGAGCAGCTTCTCCTCGACATAGGGCCCTTTTTTGATCGAACGTGCCATGGCTTACTTTCTCCGCTTCACAATCAGTTTGTCCGACGCCTTGCGCTTCGGGCGCGTCTTGCCGCCCTTGGCCGGCTTGCCCCACGGGGAAGACGGGTGACCGCCACCCGAGCTGCGGCCCTCGCCGCCGCCCATGGGGTGGTCCACCGGATTCATCGCCACGCCTCGCACCGTCGGACGAATACCCCGCCAACGCCGCCGACCGGCCTTGCCGTCGCTCGTACCGGCATGATCGCTGTTGCCGACCCGGCCAATCGTGGCCATGCAGTTGACATTGACCATGCGAACCTCGCCCGAAGGCAACTTCACGTGCGCGTGCTTGCCCTCGCGGGCCATCAACTGCGCGCCGTTGCCCGCCGACCGCACCATGCGCGCCCCCCGACCGGGCTCGAGCTCGATGTTGTGAATCGTCATGCCCAGCGGGATCTTCGCCAGCGGCAACGCATTGCCAAGAACGGGTTCGGCTTCGGGCCCGGACATCACTTCCGCACCGACCTGCAAACCGACCGGTGCCAGAATGTAGCGCTTCTCACCGTCAAAATAGTGCAGCAGCGCGATATTGGCCGAACGGTTCGGATCGTACTCGATCGAAGCCACCTTGGCCTTGACCCCCGCCTTCTCCCGCCTGAAATCGATCGCGCGGTAACGCTTCTTGTGGCCGCCGCCGCGGTGCCGAACAGAAATACGCCCGGCCGAATTGCGTCCGCCGCGACGCTTCTTGGGCTCAACCAGAGATCGCTCCGGCTTGCTCCTCGTGATCTCCTCGAACGTCGAAACGGTCGTGAACCGCTGACTCGGAGTCGTTGGTTTGTGTTTCTTTAGAGGCATCGCTTCTTCCCGTTCAATCTGCCGTCGCCCGGCCTTACGCCAGGTCGATCATGTCCCCGTCCTTCAGGGTCACCACGGCGCGCTTCCAGTCACGGCGCTTGCCGTAGCGCACGGAGCGGTTCCGCTTCCGCTTGCCCTTGTAGTTCATCGTATTCACGCCCGCTACGGAGACACCGAATGCCTGCTCAACGGCGCGCTTGATCTCAATCTTGTTGGCCTCAGGGCTCACCTCGAAGAGATACTTGTTGTCCTTCTCGGAGAGCAAGGTGCCCTTCTCCGTCAACTGCAACCGCTTGATTATCACGCCGGCGTCTTTCATGCCGTCACCTCAGCCTTGTCCTGAAGCCGCTCCGTCAACGTCTTCATCGCCGCCTGGGTCGCCACAATCGCGGGATAACGAAGCAACTGGTACACATTCAAATCCGCGGCACACACCACTTCGACCTTAGGCAGGTTGCGAGCCGCCAACCCTACATTGCGGTCCGCCCGGTCGATGACAATCAGCACCGGCGCCTGCACGTCGAGCGCCTTCATCACGTCGGCGACCAGCTTCGTCTTGATCTCCGGCAGCTCGAGCGAATCGACAACCTTGACGGAGCCTTCGACCACGCGATCGCTCAAGGCGCGCTTGAAAGCCAGACGCGCAACTTTGCGGTTGACCTTCACGCCATAGTCGCGGGGCTTCGGGCCGAAAGCTACCGCGCCGCCGCGCCATACAGGCGACTGGCGGTAACCCGCACGCGCCCGCCCGGTGCCCTTCTGACGCCAGGGCTTGCCGCCCGCGCCGGCGACCTCGCCCTTGCTCTTCGTCGACGCCGTCCCCGCGCGGCGGGCATTCTGCATCGCTACCGCCACGTCGTGCACGGCCTGTTCGCCCCTGTCCTGAACCAGCAGACCGTCCGCAACGTCCATGTCGCCGACAGCCTCCCCCTTCATACTGTAGATACCGAGCTTGCTCATCAGGCCTTCACCGCCTTCTTCTTAAGCGCCTTCCGCACCACAACCGTACCCCCGGTCGGGCCGGGCACCGCGCCCTTGACAAGCAGTATGTCGTCGTCGCCCCGCACCTGCACGATCTTCAAGTTCTGCTGGGTCACAACCACGTTGCCCATCTGGCCGGGCATCTTCTGGTTCTTCGCGACCCTTGCCGGATACGAGCACTGCCCAATCGATCCCACGCGACGACGCGAATGCCCGCCGTGCGTCCAGCGGCCGCCGCCGGCATTGAAGCGCCGTACGACGCCCTGGAATCCGCGGCCCTTGGTCACGGCCGTCACGTCCACGTGCGAGGCGCCCTCGAACAAGCCCACCGTCACCGTGTCGCCAATGCCGACTTCTTCGCCGTCATCCAGCGAAAACTCTTTCAGGAAGCGCTTCGGGCTGCATCCGGCCTTCTTGAAGTGCCCCTGCAACGGCTTGCTCACGCGGCGTTCCTTCTGGTCCAGAAACGCGAGCTGAGCGGCATCGTAGCCGTCGTTCTCTTTTGTCTTGAGCTGAGTCACCACGCACGGACCCGCCTCAATCACCGTTACGGCGACGCGCCGGCCTTCCTCATCGAAGACCTGCGTCATTCCCATCTTCCTGCCTAGTAGACCTTGCATCGTTCCAACTCAGATCTTGATCGTTATGTCCACACCCGCCGGCAGATTGAGCTTCTTCAGCTCGTCTACGGTCTTCGCCGTCGGCTCCACTATGTCCAGCAGACGCTTGTGCGTCCGCATCTCAAACTGCTCCATCGACTTCTTGTCCACGTGTGGACTACGGTTCACCGTGAACCGCTCGATGCGCGTCGGCAGCGGGATCGGCCCGACAACGCGCGCCCCCGTCCCCTTCGCCGTATCGATGATGTCGAGCACGGCCTGGTCCAGCACCTTGTGGTCGTAGGCCCGTAAACGGATTCTTATGCGCTGACCTTCCATTATCGTCTCACCTGTTCAGTAGTTCCTCACTGACCGCTTTCGGCACTATGTCAAACTGCTCCGGCTCCAACGTATGGGACGCCCGTCCCCTCGTTTCCGACCGAATTGCGGTCGCGTATCCGAACAGCTCGGCCAGCGGCACCGATGCACGCACAATCTGCATTGCGCCCCGAGTCACCAATTCCTTGATCTTCCCGCGCCGCCCGTTAAGGTCGGCCATCACATCCCCCATGTGCTCCCCCGGCGTCGTGATCTCCAGCTTCATAATCGGCTCGAGCAACACCGGCCCTGCCGCCATCACGGCCTCCCTGAACGCCATGACGGCAGCCGTTCTGAAGGCCACTTCGCTTGACGCTTCAGGATCAAAGCTGCCGCCCGTCACGCGAACTTGAACGTCAGTCACCGGATAGCGCGCAAGCACGCCGGTCATGATGCCATCGTTCAGTCCCAACTCTACGGAATTACGAAAAGCGGGCGGTATACTACCGGAGTCCGCGACGATTTCAACAGAAAAACCATCTCCACGTGATTTTGCCGAAACCGCAACCTCGACCTCGGCGAATTGCCGCTTCCCGCCAAACTCCCGATCGAAGGTGTGCGACGCCCTCCCCTGGCCCGTGATGGACTCGTGGTAGGCGACCATGGGCTTGCCCGTGTTCGTCTTCACGCCGAACTCCCGGTCCATGCGATCCTTGAGTATCTCGAGGTGTAGTTCCCCCATACCGCTGATGATCGTCTGGCCCGTCTCCGGGTCGGTACGCACAATGCACGTCGGGTCTTCCGAGACCATCGCGTCCAGCGCGTCCTTGAGTTTCTCGCGGTCGGCCGAGGTCTTCGGCTCGATCGCCATGAACATCACCGGCTCCGGAAAGCCGATCCCCGGAAGCTGAATCGCCGCGTTCTCGGCGCAAAGCGTGTCGCCCGTCGTGAATTCCTTCAAACCGGCGATCGCCCCGATCTCGCCGGCGTAGAGGGTCTCCTCCTCCGTCCGGCTGTCCGCATGCAGCCGCAGAAGCCGCGTGATTCGCTCGCGCTTCTTCGTGCGCGGGTTGAATACGTTCTGGCCTTTCCGCAGCTTGCCTGAGTAGATGCGCGTGAACACCAGGCGCCCTACGTAGGGATCGGTGGCGACCTTGAACGCCAGGGCGCTCAACGCCGCACCGTCGTCGGCCTCGCGCGTCTCGTCCGCGCCGCTCTTCGGGTTGGTTCCCGTAACAACGGACACTTCCAGCGGGGAAGGCAGATAGGCCACGACCGCGTCGAGGACCTGCTGCACTCCCTTGTTCTTGAGCGCCGAGCCGCACAACACCGGCACAAGCTCGCCCGCGATGGTCGCGCGGCGAATTCCCGCCCGCAACACGTCCGCCGGCACATCCGGACTCTCCATGTAGGCTTCGAGGATCGCTTCGTCCCTTTCAGCCACATTCTCCACGAGCTCGGCGCGCGCGCGTTCCGCCTCCGCGGCCAGCTCGCCGGGAATGTCCGTGGTGACCATGTTCGCGCCGAGGCTCTTCTCGTCGAACGTCACCGCTTTCAGTTCCAGCAGATCGATAATACCTCTGAAGTTGTCTTCGGCGCCCCACGGGAGCTGCACCGGCGCCGCGTTCGAGCCCAGCCGCTTGCGCATCTCCGCCACGGCTGTTGCAAAGTCGGCCCCCATGCGATCCATCTTGTTCACGAAGGCAATCCGCGGCACGCCGTAGTGCTCGGACTGGTGCCACACCGTTTCGGACTGTGGCTGAACACCAGCTACCCCACAAAAAACCCCTACGGCACCGTCAAGCGCTCGTAGGGATCGTTCCACCTCGCACGTGAAATCGACGTGCCCCGGTGTGTCAATGATATTGACCTGGCAATCCTGCCAGAAGCACGTCGTGGACGCGCTCGTGATCGTGATGCCGCGTTCTTTCTCCTGCGCCATCCAGTCCATCACGGTGTTGCCGTCATGGACCTCCCCGATCTTATGGACAAGACCGGCATAGTAGAGAATGCGCTCGGTCGTGGTGGTCTTGCCCGCGTCGATATGCGCAATAATCCCGATATTGCGCACGGCGGACAGGGGACGCAGGCGCCCGGACGCTCCGCTGGAACCGTCCGCAGTCCCCTTCCTTTTGTTCTTCTGTTCCACGACTGATACCATTTGTCTCTACTATCCACATGCTAGCCGGAAGCTTCCCGCGGAACCGTCATGGGGAACGGTCCCGCGTTTTCCTTGCCGAAATAGCCCGCAATCGCAGGGGCTAGACCGCAAAACCCGACATTCTTACCATGCATAGTGCGCAAAGGCCTTGTTGGCCTGCGCCATCTTGTGCGTGTCGTCACGCTTCTTGATCACCGCGCCCTGGTTGTTGTACGCGTCCAGGATCTCGCCGGCGATAGCGCGCTTCATCGGAACACCCTTGCGCGCATGCGAATGCGAGATGAGCCAACGCAACGCCAGCGCGAGCTGGCGATGACGGTTGATCTCGATCGGCACCTGGTACGTAGCACCGCCCACGCGGCGTGACCGCACTTCAACCCGCGGCTTCATGTTGTCAACGGCCTTGATCAGAATCTCCAACGGGTTCTCGTTGGTCTTCTTCTGGATCTCATCCAGCGCCCCGTAGACAATCGACTCGGCCGTCGACTTCTTCCCGCGTTCCATCACGTAGTTGATGATCTTCGCCACCAGCTCGCTGTTGTACTTCGGATCGGGAACCAGCGATCTCTTTTCAGCTCTCCGCCTTCTTGCCATCTTTGACTCCGGTTACGCCTTCGGTCTCTTCACGCCATACTTGGAGCGCCCGCGCTTGCGCCCGTCGACACCCAACGAATCCAGGGTGCCGCGGACAACGTGGTAACGCACGCCGGGCAGGTCTTTCACACGACCGCCGCGAACCAGAACCACGCTGTGCTCCTGCAAATTGTGTCCCTCGCCGGGAATGTAGGCCGTAACTTCATACCCCGACGTCAACCGTACCCTCGCTACCTTGCGCAGGGCGGAGTTCGGTTTCTTGGGCGTCTGCGTCTTAACTTGAACGCAAACACCGCGTCGCTGCGGGCAAGCGGCCAACGCCGGCGCCTTGCTCTTCTGCCGGGCCTTCTTCCTGCCCTTGCGAACGAGCTGGTTGATTGTAGGCATAGTCTTTCGTCCTCTCTTTGGCGCAAAAGATCGCATGCTAGCAAAACGCCGGCACGCACTTCAACTCCTATCCGAGCAAATCCTGAAGTTTCTTTCCGGCGTCCTCCTCCGGAACCTCCTCTTCCGCGATCGGATCGACCGTCGGGACCAATTTGATATTGTGATGCATCGGGAAACCCGTGCCACCAGGCACCAGGTGCCCCATGATCACGTTCTCCTTGAAACCGCGCAGGCCGTCGACCCGGCCCAGCGTGGCCGCATCCGTCAACACCCGCGTCGTGTCCTGGAACGAAGCCGCCGAGATAAAGCTCTCCGTCTCCAGCGAAGCTTTGGTGATGCCCAGCAGGGCCGGGGTCGCTTCAGCCGGACGCTTGCCTTCCGCGATGGCTTCCTCGTTGACCTCGACAAAACGCTGCCGCGTGACCTGCTCGCCCCACAGGAGCTCGGTGTCACCCGGATTCGTGACTTTCACCTTGCGCAACATCTGGCGCACGATGATCTCGATGTGCTTGTCGTTGATCTCCACGCCCTGCAGCCTGTAAACCTGCTGCACTTCGTTCACCAGGTATTCCTGCAACTCCTGCGGACCGCACACATCCAGGATCTCCTGCGGTACGATCGGTCCTTCCGTGAGCTGCTGCCCCTTGCGGACACGGTCGCCCTTGAAGACCACGATGTGTTTGCCCATCGGAATCAGGTGCTCCTCGGTGCCGCCCGTCGTCTCGTCGCGAATGATCAGGCAGCGGCGGCCGCGCTGGTTCGGGCCAAAGTCGACCACGCCCTCGATCTTGGCGATCTCGGCCGCGTCCTTGGGCTGGCGCGCCTCGAACAGCTCCGCCACGCGCGGCAGACCGCCCGTGATGTCACGCGTTTTCGACTCCTTGCGCGGCGTCTTCGCCAACAGCTCGCCCGGCAACACCTTGTCGCCTTCCTTGGCCATGACGTGAGCGCCGGCCGGAATACTGTAGAACCCGAGCACTTCCTTGCCGGACTCGTCCCGGATGATGATCTGCGGGTGCAGGTCTTCCTTGGTTTCGAGAACGACTGTGCCGCGCAGGCCGGTCTGCTCGTCGATTTCCTTCTTGACGGAAACGTTCTCCACGAAGTCGTGGAAACTGACCACGCCCTCCTGCTCGGCCAGAACGGGCACGCTGTACGGGTCCCACTTCGCCAGGCAGGCGCCCTTCTTGATGATCCCGCCGTCTTCGATCAGCACCACGGCGCCCATTGCCAGCGTGTAGCGCTCGAGCTCGTGACCGGACTCGTCGTGCACGCTGATTACGCCGTTCTTGTTGAGCACGACGTGGTCGCCCTCCTGGTTCTGCACGACGCGCAGCTCGTGGTAGCGGACCATGCCCTTGTTCTTGACCAGGATCTCGGGCTGCTTGAACACGGAACTGGCCGTGCCGCCGATGTGGAACGTACGCATCGTAAGCTGCGTACCCGGCTCGCCGATCGACTGGGCGGCAATGATACCCACGGCGGTGCCGACCTCGACCGGTTTGCCGGTGGCCAGATCGCGCCCGTAGCAGCGCGCACACACCCCGCCCTTGGCCTCGCATGTCAGCACGCTGCGAATACGCAGCTTCTCGAGTCCTACCACCGCCAGCCTCTCGCAGGCGATCTCGTCCAGCTCCTCGCCGGACCGGACAGCAACTTCGCCCGCAATCGGGTCGACGATATCGTTGAGCGCCGTCCGCCCGAGAATACGGGCCTGAAGCGTAACAAGCTCCTCGTCACCCTCGGCAATCGGCATCACCTCAATGCCGTTGACCGTATTGCAGTCCTGCTCGACCACGATGACATCCTGCGCCACGTCCACCAGTTTGCGCGTCAGGTAACCCGCGTCGGCCGTCTTCAATGCCGTGTCCGCCAGACCCTTGCGGGCGCCGTGCGTGCTGATGAAGTACTCCAGTACGCTCAAGCCTTCCCGGAAATTGGACGTGATCGGACGTTCGATGATCTCCCCGGACGGCTTCGCCATCAGGCCGCGCATCCCGGCCAGCTGACGGATCTGCTGGCGGCTGCCGCGCGCCTTGGAGTCGACCATCATGAAGACGGGGTTGGTCTCGCCGCTGCCCGCGTTCTCTTCGATCGCGCGGTACATCGCATTCGAGATCTCGTCCGTGGCGTGCGTCCAGATATCGACGATCTTGTTGTAACGTTCACCGTCGGTAATCACGCCCTGGCGGTACTGCTGGTCCACTTCGCCCACCTGCTTGCGGGCGTCGTGGATCATGCCCGGCTTCTCGCTGGGGATGATCATGTCGGTCATACCGATCGACACACCCGCAAGAGTCGCGTTGTTGAAGCCGACCCGTTTCAACTCGTCCAGGGCCTCCACCGTTCGCTCGTGCCCCGCCGTGTGATGGCAATGCCAGATCAGCGAACCCAGCATGCCCTTGTCGATGACCTTGTTGACGAAACCGATCGTGTCCGGCCAGATCTCGTTGAAGATGACGCGTCCAACCGTCGTTCTGATCACTCTCGTCTTCGAATCGCCCACGACCGTCTCCTGGCCGTAGTCGGGATTCTTGAAACGAATCCTGGTATGGACCGACACCGCCCCTTCGTCATACGCAAGGCGGACTTCGTCCGCGTCGGCGAAGATCGACAGGTGCTCGATCGCCTCGCTGTCCCGGCGGCGATAGGCGGCCATCTTGTCTTCCTGGCTCAGCGCCGTCATGTAGTAGATCCCCAACGCAATGTCCTGCGTCGGCGTCATGATCGATTTGCCGCTGGACGGCGAGAAGATACTGTTGGTCGACATCATCAACAGGCGCGACTCGAGCTGCGCCTCGATTGACAGCGGTACGTGCACCGCCATCTGGTCGCCATCGAAGTCCGCGTTGAACGCCGTACAGACCAGCGGATGAATGCGAATCGCTTCACCCTCGACCAGAATGGGCTCGAACGACTGCACACTGAGGCGGTGCAGCGTCGGCGCGCGGTTGAGCATAACCGTCTTGCCCTGGGTAACTTCCTCCAGGATCTCCCACACCTCGTCCGACTGCCGCTCGATGAGCTTCTTGGCGCTGCGCACGGTATGTACAACGCCCATCTCCTTCAACCGGCGGATGATGAACGGCTCGAAGAGCACCAGCGCCATCTTCTTCGGAAGTCCGCACTGGTTCAGCTTCAGCTCCGGACCGACCACGATCACCGACCGACCGGAGTAGTCCACGCGCTTGCCGAGCAGGTTCTGACGGAACCGGCCGCCCTTGCCCTTCAGCATGTCGCTCAACGACTTGAGCGGACGGTTGCCCGCGCCGGTCACCGGACGGCCGTGGCGACCGTTGTCGAATACCGCGTCGACCGCCTCCTGCAACATGCGCTTCTCGTTGCGGATAATCACGTCCGGCGTCTTGAGTTGCTGCAGGTTGCGCAGACGATTGTTGCGGTTGATGACCCGGCGGTACAGATCGTTGAGATCCGACGTCGCGAACCGGCCGCCCTCCAGCGGCACCAGTGGCCGCAGCTCGGGAGGAATCACGGGCAGAACGTCGAGGACCATCCACTCGGGACGGGTGCCGCTGGTGCGGAAGCCGTCGACGACCTTCATGCGCTTGGAAAGCTTCTTGCGCGTCTGCTTGCTGCGCGTGGCTTCCATGGCCTCGTCCAGCTCGTCCATGACCTCGTCCAGATTGAGGTTCCGCAGCACCTCGCAAACACCCTCCGCCCCCATCTTGGCCGTAAAGGATTCGCCGTACTTGTCCAGGGCGTCGCGATACTCCATCTCGCTCATCAACTGCTTCGCCTTCAACGGCGTATCGCCCGGATCGACCACCATGTAGTCTTCGTAGTAAAGCACGCGCTCGAGGTTCGTCGCCGTCATGTCCAGCATCAGGCCGATGCGGCTCGGCGTGCACTTGAAGAACCAGATGTGCGAAACCGGCACGGCCAGCTCGATGTGCCCCATGCGCTCACGGCGCACACGCGACACCGTCACTTCCACTCCGCAACGATCGCAGATTACGCCCTTGTGCTTGATGCGCTTGTACTTGCCGCAACTGCACTCCCAGTCACGCGTGGGACCGAAGATCCGTTCACAGAAAAGACCGCCCCGCTCGGGTTTGTAGGTCCGGTAGTTAATCGTCTCAGGGTTCTTGACTTCCCCACGGCTCCAAGACCGTACTGCTTCGGGCGACGCCAGCTTGATGCTTACGGCGTCAAACTCCTGCTCTATCGTCAGTCCCATCGACTCTCTGGCTGCGTAAGGGTTCAATGTATGCTCCCCCCGACCTTAGTTGCTTTATATAAAATCAAAGTTCCACGTCCGACTGGTTGCTCATCATGTCCACGTTCAGACACAGACCTCTAAGTTCATTCACCAGCACGCTGAACGACTCGGGCATCCCGGCCTCCAACGTGTTCTCGCCCTTCACGATCGACTCGTAGATCCGCGTACGTCCGGCCACGTCGTCACTCTTGACCGTCAGCAGTTCCTGCAGGGCATAGGCGACACCGTAGGCCTCCAGCGCCCACACTTCCATCTCACCCATGCGCTGCCCGCCGTACTGGGCTTTGCCGCCCAGCGGCTGCTGCGTCACCAGCGAGTAAGGGCCGACCGCACGCGCGTGGATCTTGTCTGACACGAGGTGGTGCAGCTTGAGCATGTAGATCTGTCCGACCACAACCCGCTGATCGAACGGTTCGCCCGTCTGCCCGTCGTAGAGTCGCACCTTCCCGTCGCCCGGCAAGTCGGCCTTTTCGAGCAGTCCGTCGATGTCCTTCTCGGAAATACCGTCGAACACCGGCGTCGCGGCATGCATGCCCAACGCCTTGCAGGCAGCGCCCAGATGGGTCTCGAACACCTGTCCCAGGTTCATGCGCGAGGGCACGCCCAGCGGATTCAGGACGATATCGACCGGTGTCCCGTCCGGCATGAACGGCATGTCGCAGTCCGGCAGAATGCGGGCCACGACGCCCTTGTTGCCGTGACGGCCGGCCAGCTTGTCGCCCACGGCCAGCTTCTTCTTGGCCGTGACGTACACCCGCACCTGCTTGATGATCCCGGAATCCAGATCGTCACCCGTGTCAATCCGCTCCGTGGCCTGCTGGTACTCCTGGTCCAGCTCGGTGAAACGCGGACGGAAATCGCCGATGATCTCGTCGATCTTGATCTGGATCGGGCTGCTCTCGATCTGCACGTGATCGCTTGCCGCCGCCAACTTCCGCAGCAGCGTCTTCGTGATCTTGCGGTTGGCCGGGATGATCGTCTCGTCCGTCTCGCCGTTCTTTACGTCGAGCGGAATCTTCTCTCCCAGCAGAATGTTGCTGAGCGCCTCGGTAAGCTCCTCGGTCAACTCCTGGTTCTTGGTCTTGTACTCTTCCTTGACTTCGCGAAGCTGGCGCTTGCGCTCGGCAGGAGTCGACTCCGAACGCTTGGTCTCCTTCTGGGCCGTCACCTTGACGTCCATCACCGTCCCATAGGTGCCGCTGGGCACGGTCAGCGAGGTATCCCGCACTTCGGCAGCCTTCTCGCCGAAGATCGCCCGCAGGAGACGCTCTTCCGGCGCGAGCTCGGTCTCGCTCTTGGGCGTGATCTTGCCGACCAGGATGTCGCCCGGCTTCACCTCGGCGCCGCAACGGATGACACCGTCGGGACCGAGATTCTTCAACGCCTCTTCACCCACATTGGGGATGTCGCGCGTGATCTCTTCCGGCCCCAGCTTCGTGTCCCGCGCACCCACCTCGAACTCGGATACGTGAATCGACGTGAACACGTCCTCGCGCACCACGCGTTCGCTGATCAGGATCGCGTCCTCGAAGTTGTAGCCGCACCACGGCATGAATGCCACCAGCAGGTTCTTGCCGAGAGCCACCTCGCCCCCGGACGTCGCCGGCCCGTCCGCCAAAACGTCGCCCACCTTGATCTTCTGCCCCATGGTCACGATCGGCTTCTGGTTGAAACACGTACCGGCGTTGGAACGCCGGAACTTCTGCAGGCGATAGATGCGCGCGTTCGTGAACGTGCGCTTGGGCGGCATCTTGCCGTCTTTGCTCACGATCACCGAATCGGCCGATACGTAGGCAACGATGCCGGGCTCGACCGCCGTGACCGTCACCCGCGAGTCGTGCGCGGCGCGCGATTCGAGACCGGTCGCCACGTACGGCCGCTCCGTGTTCAGCAGCGGCACCGCCTGGCGCATCATGTTGGCGCCCATCAGGGCCCGGTTCGCGTCGTCATGCTCGAGGAAGGGAATCAACCCGGCCGCGATACTCACAACCTGCTTCGGAGACACGTCCATGTAGTCGACCTGCTCCGGCGGCACTTCGAGAAACTCGGCCTTGTAGCGCACCGACACCAGCGGGTTGCGGAAACGGTTCTTCTCGTCCAGGGGCGCGTTGGCCTGCGCGATGACAAACCGCTCCTCCTGATCGGCCGTCAAGTACTCGACGTCTCCCGCCACACGCCCGCTCTTGACCTTGCGGTAAGGCGTCTCGAGAAAACCGAACTCGTTGACGCGGGCGTAGATGCCCAGAGACGAAATCAAACCGATGTTCGGACCTTCCGGCGTCTCGATCGGGCAGATGCGGCCGTAGTGCGAGCTGTGCACGTCACGCACTTCAAAACCGGCACGCTCGCGACTCAAGCCGCCCGGACCCAGCGCGCTCAGACGGCGCTTGTGCGCCAATTCGGACAACGGGTTCGTCTGGTCCATGAACTGGCTGAGCTGGCTGCGACCGAAGAAGTCCTGTACGATCGCCGAAAGCGACTTCGAGTTGACCAGGCGCTGCGGCGTCAATACGCCCGTAGCCGGATCGAAAAGCGTCATGCGCTCGCGAATCAGGCGCTCGGTGCGCGCCAGCCCGACGCGGCACTGGTTCTCCAACAGCTCGCCGACCGTGCGCACACGGCGGCTCCCGAGATGGTCGATGTCGTCCACCGACTCCTCGCCCTTGCGAATGTCGATCAGCAGGCGAATCGCCTCGATGATGTCCTGCTTGTCCAGCACGCGCAGCTCGTCGTCAACCTTGCCCTTGAGCCGCAGCTTCTCGTTGATCTTGTAGCGGCCCACGCGACCGAGATCGTAGCGGCGGGCATCGAAAAACAGCCGGCGCAGCAACTGGCGGGCATTCGACGGCGTAGCCGGATCGCCCGGACGCAGACGGTGATAGATGTCCTTCAGGGCGTCGTCGGCCGTCCGAGTCGGATCGGCGCGGACGGTCGTCAGAAAGATGCCTTCGTCCCACGACACGTCAACCACTTCGACGCTCTTGAAACCTGCCGCAACCATCTGCTCCAGGACCGGCACGGTCACCATGTCGTAACGCCGCGCCAGGACACTCTTGGAGTCGATGTCGATAATGTCGTCCGTGAACGCGAGGTTCTGGACGTCATCCTCGTTGAACTTCTTGCCCAGCGACAGGGACGTCAACTCGTAGTAGAGCCCCAACAGCTTGTCGTCAGTGTCGTAGCCCAGCGCGCGCAAAAACGTCGAAGTCAGGAACTTGCGACGACGGCGACGACGGTCCATGAAAATCCAGATCTGGTCGGAGGTGTCGAACTGGATCTCGATCCACGACCCCCGGTCGGGAATCACACGTATCGAATAGATCGTCTGCCCGTTGACGTGCTGCGACTGCTCCGAGCAGATGCCCGGCGAACGGTGCAGCTGGCTGACCACGACGCGCTCCGCGCCGTTGACCACGAACGACGCGTTGTCCGTCATCAGGGGAATCTCGCCCATGTAGACGTCTTCCTCACGCACTTCATCCCCGTCGCGCAGCCTGAATGTCACATGCAGCGGCGCGGCATAGGTCTGCCCCTCGTAGAGCGTCTCCAAGTCGGTCATCTTCGGTACGGACAACTCGTACTTGACGAAATCCAGGACATAGCGTCCGTCATAGCTCTCGATCGGGAAAACCTCCTTGAAGATGCCCTGAAGCCCCTGCGTAAAACGCTTGTTGGGAGCAACATCCATCTGAAGAAAATCCCGGTATGACTTCGTCTGGATATCGATCAGATCGGGCGGTTCGATCGCCGCCACGAGCTTGCCGTAATATACTCTCTCAGCCATCCAGCACCTCTCGACACGATTCAGAATTTCAGGTCACCGGTCCCCCGACCACCGGCCCCGCCTAACGGCGCGAAATCGAGAGCCTCCGGTTTGAACGTCGGCTCTCGACTTTTTGCGCACATCCCAGGCGGCCGAAGCCGCCAATCGGAATCCAGCAGATCTTTACTTGATTTCGACGCTCGCACCTGCCGCTTCGAGCTTGCCCTTCAGTTCCTCGGCCTCTTCCTTTGACACGCCTTCCTTGACCGCCTTGGGCGCGCCTTCGACCAGGTCCTTGGAATCCTTGAGACCAAGGCCCGTAATCGCACGGACTTCCTTGATGACCGCGATCTTCTGGCCGCCCACGGCAGTCAGGACCACGTCAAACTCGGTCTTCTCTTCGGCCGCCTCGCCGCCGCCGTCGCCGGCCGCCGGCATCGCCGCCATCGCAACCGGAGCCGCGGCCGACACGCCCAGACGATCCTCGAGCGCCTTCACCAGCTGCGACAGCTCCAACACGCTGATCCCTTCGATCCAGTCGATGAACTCAGCCATCTTGCCTTCAACCTGAGGAGCAGCCTTCTCTTCAGCCTTCTCTTCAGCCTTCTCTTCAACCTTCTCTTCGGCAGCCTGCTCGACAGCTTCTTTGACTTCTTCCGACATCTCTTCTCTCTCCTGCTGCTTAATCGGCAATCAAACTCACCCTTAGCCGGGCTTAGTTCCCTTGCTTCTTTTCTTCCACTGCCTTCAACACATACAGCAACGTCAGAACCTTCTGGTTCATGACACCAACCAATTGCGTCATAGGAGCCGCAATCGTACCCACCAGCTGCCCAAGCATCACGGGCCGCGGCGGCATGGAGGCCAGTGCATCTACCTCCGCCGACGTCAGGACCTTGCTGTCCAGCACCCCTCCTTTTACGACGGGCTTCTCGTTGGCCTTGACGAAGTCCTTCAGCGCTTTCGCCGCTTCCGTCACATCGCCAACCCCTGTTACGGCCCCAATCGGACCCGAGAGGATAGAGTCGAGGCCCTCCCAGCCCAATTCCTTGGCCGCCAGCCCGAAGAAACTGTTCTTCACCACGTGGAACTCGGAGCTGTGCTCGCGCAACCTGCCGCGCAGCTCCGCAATCTGAGTCACGTTCAGCCCATGATAGTCGGCCAGCAGAACAAAGTCCGCCCCCTCGAGCCGATCATGAAGCTCACGAACAATCGCTGTCTTTTCCGATCTCATTCCTGAATCCTCAAATCCGGCCGGTTAGTCCCGCAACGCGACGCGGAGTCCCACGCCCATGGTTGAAGTAACCGTGCAATTCTTGATATATTGCCCCTTGGCGCTCGCCGGCCTCTCCGCCTTGACCGCCTCGACAACCGTGTGGATGTTCTCCGCCAGTTTCTCTGTCTCGAAAGACAGTTTGCCGCACGGCACGTTGATGTTGCCGTGCCGGTCCATGCGAAACTCCACTTTGCCGGCCTTGCTCGCGTTAACCGCCGCGGCCGTGTCGTCGGTGACCGTGCCCGTCTTAGGGTTAGGCATCAACCCGCGCGGTCCGAGCACGCGCCCCAGCTTGCGGACCTCCTTCATCGCCTCGGGAGTCGCTACGGCGACGTCGAAATCGGTCCAGCCGCCCTTGACCTTCTCGATCAGGTCGTCGGTGCCTACGAAATCGGCGCCGGCCTCTTTGGCCGCGTCCGCCGCCGCGCCGGCCGCAAACACCACTACCCGCACTGGCTTGCCCGTCCCGTGCGGCAGCCCGCACGTGCCGCGCACGGCATGCTCCGAACGCCGCGGATCCAATCCCATCTTCATGCAAAGCTCAACCGTCTCGTCGAACTTCGCGGCCGGATTGCCCCTGAGGAACTTCAACGCTTCCTCGAGCTCCAGCGTCTCATTGGGAGCACTTTCGCGAATGCCCCGGTACCTTTTGCCATGTCTCGGCATGCTCTATCACCTTTCTGATCCGTGATCTGCGACCCGGTTCGCGCCACCCGGCGCCCCGCGGTCTCTCACTGGGTATCGACAGAGAGTGTTCTCCTGGCGGTCGATCGGACTGATCACCCCTCGACCTCAATCCCCATGCTTCGGGCCGTTCCCTCAATAATCCTGGCCGCCTGATCGTCGTCCGTGGCGTTCAGGTCTTCCTTCTTGATCTTGACGATCTCGAGGATCTGTTCGCGCGTGACCGTGCCGACCTTGTCGCGATTGGGAACGCCGGACCCCTTGGCCAACCCCGCGGCCCGCTTCAAAAGCGACGCCGCCGGCGGGCTCTTCTTTATAAAGGTAAAGGAACGGTCGCCATAAACCGTAATCACGACCGGAATAACCATCCCGGCCTGGTCCTGCGTCGCCGCATTGAACGCCTTGCAGAACTCCATGATGTTGACGCCTTGCGCACCCAACGCAGGGCCGACCGGCGGGGCCGGATTGGCCTGACCCGCGGGAATCTGCAGCTTGATCTGCCCCAGCACTTTCTTAGCCATCGCTACCTCTATCGCCTCTTTTCAAATCCCAAATGACCAACTCTTACCAACCAGCCGATCAACCAATTGACCACTCAACCACTCAACCAATCGACCAATTAACCAATTGACCAATCAACCCTCTACTCATCGCCGCGCTCAACCTGCCAGTATTCCAGCTCGACGGGAGCCGAACGTCCGAAAATCGCGACCGACACCTTCAACTTGCCGCGGTCGGGATCGACCTCTTCCACAACCCCGTTGAAATTGAGGAACGGCCCATCCGTAATCTTGATCGTGTCACCCGGCTCGAACTTGATCCGCGGCTGAACCTTCTCTTTCTTGTCGCGAACCTGGTTCAGCACGCCGTCGACCTCTTCCGGCCGCAAAGGTGCGGGCATGTCGCCGCCCACAAAGCCGATGATCCCCGGCGTCTCGCGGACATAGTACCACGCCTTGTCACGGAGCTGGCGCTCCTCGTCGTACAACGCAATGTGTACCAGGACATATCCCGGGAAGAACTTCCTGGTCGTCGTGGACTTTACGCCCTTCTTGACTTCCGAGACCTTCTCGGTCGGGATGATGACCTCGTCAATGTACTCCGCCATCTCCTCAATCTTGAGGCGACGCAGCAGACTCTCCCTGACTTTCGTCTCCTGCCCCGTCAGGGTATGTATAACGAACCATTCCTTTTCCATAACAGCATCAACCCGATGGGATTATCAGTTTCAGAAGCTCGACAAGGATCTTGTCGTAAATCGCGATAAGGAAGCCCACCATCAGTACGGAAACGATCACCACCATCGTCGACCCGGTCAGTTCCTGCCGTGTCGGCCACGTGGTCTTCCGCATCTCTGACATGACCTCGTCAAGAAAGACCTTGAGTCCCTTGACACTCTTGCCGGCTGTTTCCATTACAAATACATCCCATTCAACGCCTTGCGGCTATTGTCCCTCGTCGCGGCCAAAACGCCATCACTCGCGCGGCAGCCACCGCGCCTCAACACGAAACAGGCGGGCTCATGGCCCGCAATGTCGCTCCCGTCCCTCCCCTCAGAAACGGTTGCGCTGGCAGGCCAGGAGGGACTCGAACCCCCAACCCTCGGTTTTGGAGACCGATGCTCTGCCAAGTTGAGCTACTGGCCTAACCCAAACCCATATCGTGCCCAAAGGTCCTACTTGACCTCCTTGTGCGGCGTGCGCTTCCGCTCAAACGGACAGAATTTCTTTATCTCCAGGCGCGTGGGCGTAAGCTTCTTGTTGCGCGTCGTCGTATAGTTGCGCCGCTTACACTTCGAACACTGCAGGATCACAAGTTCCCTTGGCATCGTCAGTCACCCAAAAAAATCAGCGCGGTGCGGATCGTCGCCCGCACCGCGCTGGAATGGTCCTATTCAATGATCTTCGAGACCGTCCCGGCGCCGACCGTGCGGCCGCCTTCACGAATCGCGAAGCGCATCTTCTCTTCCATCGCGACCGGCTGAATCAACGTCACAACGATGTGCACGTTGTCACCGGGCATGATCATCTCGACGCCTTCAGGCAGCTCGATGTCACCCGTCACATCCGTCGTGCGGATGTAGAACTGCGGCCGGTACCCCTTGAAGAACGGCGTATGACGGCCACCCTCATCCTTGCTCAGCACGTACACTTCCGCCTCGAACTTCGTGTGCGGCGTGATCGAACCGGGCTTGGCCAACACCTGACCGCGCTCGACCTCGTCCTTCTTCGTGCCACGCAGCAGAACACCGATGTTGTCGCCCGCGCGCCCCTCGTCAAGCAGCTTGCGGAACATCTCGACACCCGTCGCGGTCGTCTTGGTCGTATCGCGAATGCCGATGATCTCGACTTCCTCGCCAACCGTGACGATGCCGCGCTCGACGCGACCGGTCACGACCGTGCCGCGACCTTCGATCGAGAACACGTCCTCGATCGGCATCAGGAAGGCCTGGTCCACCACGCGGACCGGCTCCGGAATGTAGTTGTCCAGAGCGTCCATCAGCTCGGCGATAGGCCCGCAGGCCGGATCGTCGGCCGCGGTCGCCTGCGTCGCGGACAACGCGTCGCCACGGACGATCGGAATGTCGTCGCCCGGGAAGTCGTACTTCGAAAGCAGTTCGCGGACTTCGAGCTCGACCAGGTCCAGCAGCTCGGGGTCGTCGACCAGGTCAACCTTGTTCATGAAGACGACCATGGCCGGCACGCCGACCTGACGGGCCAGGAGCACGTGCTCGCGGGTCTGCGGCATCGGACCGGTGTCCGCGGCCACCACGAGAATCGCGCCGTCCATCTGCGCCGCGCCCGTGATCATGTTCTTGATGTAGTCCGCGTGTCCGGGACAGTCCACGTGAGCATAATGCCGCATCTCAGACGCGTACTCAACGTGCGAAGTCGCAATCGTCAGGATCTTCGTGGAGTCACGACGACCATGCGCCTCGGAAGCCTTCGCTACCTCGTCGTAGGCCACGAACTCGCTCAAGCCCCGCAGGGCCTGCACCTTCGTCAACGCCGCCGTCAACGTCGTCTTGCCGTGGTCCACGTGACCGATCGTGCCGACGTTCACGTGGGGCTTTGTTCTCTCGAATTTCTCTTTCGCCATGTTCTCCTACCTCCGACTATCCGTCTTGTTTTCCTTAGCTTGATCGTCTACGTGTGCCGTGGGCTCCCAACCCCGTGCCAATCTGGAGCCCATGAGCGGGATTGAACCGCTGACCTCATCCTTACCAAGGATGTGCTCTGCCAACTGAGCTACATGGGCCCGGTCTGCGTCCCGCCTCCGCTATACAAAACAAGCGAACCACCCCCACTCAACTCCATCAATTGAAGCGAGGAGAGCAGTTCCGCTTTTCTCAAGAAATATCCGTTCAGGGGGCATTGAACCACTTCAGCCCCAAAAAGTCGCGCAACACTACGTAAGCCGCCGTGCCAAGTCAACCCCTTTTCAGAGTTTTTTTCGGCGGGATAGACGCTGCCCGAAAACGTCCGGGAAACGGCGGCTGGTCCCGCCGTAGCAGAGCGCGGGCGGACCCTCCGCCGTAGGCCGCCTACAGCGGCCGACTAGACCCCATCCGAAAAGGTCTACGTTTGCGAAACGCCCGTCAATTGAACCTG
>CAZKRK010000039.1:0-31054 GCA_964555035.1 uncultured Victivallales bacterium
ACGGAACCGCGAAGGGCCGGGCAACTTGGGTTGTGGGCCCCGGCCCGCCTTGTTCTTTCGCCTTAATCTTTCGCCCTAATCCGCACCCAGTGGGTGCGAGCCTCGTGCTGGAAGATGATGCTGATAAACAACTGCTGTTCAATGCGTTGCGATTCATGAAGGCAACTGCGGAGCAGTTGAACTACCGGACATAGGCTCAACATCGAGTCTCTCGCGCTATGAGAAGATACAGACACACGGGAGTTTTCCCCGCCTACGCAGCCATCGCCGTCCTGGCGGTCTTGGCCGCCGTTCTGGGCGCGCCGCTGCTGCGTTCCGACAGGGAACACGCCTCGCGGGGCGGACGGCTGATGTTCTTTTGCGCGGCGGGCATGCGACTGCCCATCGACGCGATTCTGGCCCAGTACGAGAGGGAGTGCGGTGTGCGGGTGGAGGTGCAGTACGGCGGCTCAAACACGCTCCTCAGCCAGCTCCAGATCTCCCGTGCCGCGGACGTGTATCTGGCGGCTGACGACTACTACGCTGAGCTCGCGCGCGAGAGAGACCTGATACGGGAAGTGATCCCGGTGGCGAGTATGACGCCGGTCATCGTCGTCCCTGCCGACAACCCCAAGGGAATCGCATCGATCGACGACCTCCTCAGAGACGACGTGAGCGTCGTGCTGGGCAATCCCGATCAGGCCGCGATCGGCAAAATGACCCGCGACATGCTGCAGCGATCCGGGCACTGGGACGCGCTCGAGCGTCACGTCACCCGGCGGGGCGTATTCAAGCCCACGGTCCCCGACGTGGCCAACGCCGTCAAGATCGGCGGCGTCGACGCCGGAGTCGTGTGGTCGGCCACCGCGGCGCAGTACCCCGAGCTGGGCGTGGTCAGGACTCCGGAACTGGACGCGGGCAAGAGTTCGATAACAATCGCGGTAACACCCTGGGCCGCTGATGCACCCACGGCAATCGGACTTGCCCGCTATATCGCCGCAAGCGACCGGGGACTCCCCGTGTTCGGCAAGATGGGCTACGAGCCGGTCGCGGGCGATCCGTGGACCGGCCGGCCGGAGATAACGTTCTTTGCCGGCTCCGTGAACCGGCGCGCGCTCGAGCCCATTGTCAACCGCTTCGAACAACGCGAAGGAGTCCTCGTCAATACCGTCTACAACGGTTGCGGCATACTGACAGCCCAGATGCGCGCGATTCGCAAGGACGAAGGCCCGGACTTTCCCGACACCTATATCGCCTGTGACCAGTACTACCTGGATGCGGTTGCCGATTTCTTCGACGACGGCGTGCAGGTCTCGGACACGAAGATCGTGCTGGGAGTCGCGACGGTGGCAGCGTCCCTGCTCGGCGCGAACCCGATAACGGTGATCATCGGGGCCGGACTGATCGGCGCGCTCTGGTTCTCGCCCTTGACGCGGCTGCGTGGACGGTCTCTGCTGCTGATCCCGCCGCTTGGCGTCATAGCTTCTGCCGCCGGTGCGCCCGTGGCCCTGTCTGTGACCCGACTGTTCCTCGTCTTCCTGAAGGTGGGGGCACTGCTGTTCGGAAGCGGCTATGTGCTGGTGGCATATCTCAACAGGGAACTCGTCGAGAACCTCGGTTGGCTCACGAATGCCGAGCTGCTGGACGCGATCGCAATCGGACAGTTCACCCCCGGCCCCATCCTCTCAACCTCGACGTTCATTGGCTACAAGATCGCCGGGCTTCGCGGGGCCGTTCTGGCCACGGTCGGCATCTTTCTGCCTTCATTCCTGTTCGTACTGGCCTTCAACCGGTTCATACCCAAGATGCGCAAATCGAAGCTGCTGGCAGGCTTTCTCGATGCCGTCAACGTCGCCGCCGTCGGCGTAATGGCGGCCGTCGCCGTGACCCTCGGCCGAAATGTGTTGAGTGAATGGCGCGCATGGCTGATCGCGCTCGCGGCGGGCACGGTCGTGATCGCCTTCAAAAAGGTCGGTACTTTCTGGATCGTGCTGGGCGGCGCCGCGGCCGGGTACCTGCTCCGCCTGCCGTGACGCCAATCCCGGACACCTGTTGCCACCAGCACGTAACGGCGGAGGACCGCCGTCTCCAGGGGCTTTTCGCACAGCCTCAGAGTTCCTTACTTCTCGGAAACAACGGTGACTCCTTCTCGTCGCCGGAGACGGGAAGACGGGCTCGCCGAAGGCGAGCAACATCACAGCCCGGCGAGAATCGCCGGGTGCAACGCACGCACCACCCGAAGCCCCGCTCCCTGAAGGGGAGCTACATCTGAGCGCGGCGAGAGGAACGTTGCTCCCCTTCAGGGAGCCTGGGTGGTTGGGTGTCTGACCGGTCCCCCAGGGTTTCACCCTAAGCTGTGACGTGTGCCCCCGTTGGGGACGGGCGGCACATCGCAACGGCAAAGAAGGAGTCACGCTCATCTTCCGCTGTGCCGAGCCGTCGCGGACGGGGAGCCGCTGGCCGCGGATTACAGAAGCCGCTCGCCCATGATCCAGAGCACGACATCCGGCCGTCGAGCCCGGATCTCGGCGTCACGGCAGTCGCTGCCGTGGTGGATGTAGTGGACTTCGGAAAAGGACTCGCTCAGGTAAACCCACACGTAGCCGAAGACATAGGAGTCGCAAAGGACGACGGCACGGGGACCGGTTCCACGATTGCGGAGGCTGTGACGAGTCTCGTCCTCGAGGCGACGCCCCTTGTGTGACTCTGTAGTGGTTCGCGACTCCGGTACGATCGCCACTTCCGCCGTTTCCCTCATGACCCGTCCGAGTCCGAGCGACCGGGCGAGGTCGCCGACCCTGGACTTCTCTTCGAAGGCCACATCGCTCTCGCCAAGGACCTCCATCCCGACAGAGGGCGGCACCGCCTTTGCCAGAGCCCGATACGCAACCCACCCGCCCCGCAAATTCCAGTGGGTGTCTTGCTTGTAGTAGACCTGGCGACGCTGCTTGGCCTCCAGGAGGGGACCATGCAGGTCGACAAAACGCACGTCGTCCCGCTCCCGGAGTTGTCCTTTCACACGCGAAGCCAACGACTGACCGGCCGGGGAGAATCCCGGCGGCAATGCTTCCGGATAGACGGCCTGTTTCGCGGGAGCGATTGCATAGACAAACGGCACTCCCATCTCGTCGCACAGAGACCGGGTCTGCGCCAACCTGGCTCCCCACTCCCGAGCGCGCTCATCCAGATCAGGGGCGGTCCCGCGGATTTCGGGAACGCAATCATGGTCCCGGGCAAGGAACAGCCACCCGTCGCGCCCCACCAGCACCTCAGGTCCTCCCGATCCACCCAGCGCATACCTGAGACGGCTATTCAGCTCCACAAGTTCCATCCGCAGACCCAGATGGTCCTGGAGGTACAGATCGATCGCCCACTTTGCCTGTCTAGCCTCCGAGATGGAGCGCGGCCAGGAAGGCCAGCGGCCGGGGGTCCGCCATTCCAGCATCGTGATTTCCTGAGACGGCCTGACGATCCGCACCATGTGAGGAAGCAGCAGGGCTCCTATGAACAAGCCACTCGCCATCACGTGGCGGTTCGCAAGCCTGCGCATCCCACCACCTCCAACACTATTGCCGCCTTCTTGCATGTGATTCTCGTGCTAGAACCGAAAGTAGATAAAGGGGTTGTATGTCCCCGCCGCAAGGTTTGCCGCGCAAAGAACGAGCAGTACGGCCGACACCAGCGCTCGGGACACACCGACAAGACGGTCGTCCAGCGAGGGGCGCAGGCGTCCCCAGAGCTCCGGGACCGGTCCACAGAGGAGGATCCCGGCCACGAGTGCGATGCAATGATCCGGCGGCAGGAAACGGGGCACGGTGAAACTCCCCGCCTCAGCGCCAAACCCCAGCATCGCACCCCACACTCCGCCGGCATGCGCAAGGCAGTCGGCCCTGAAAAGCGCCAACCCGAACGTGACCACAGCCATGGCGTAGCCGCGCCGAAGCAGTGCCGGAAGGCTGCTCCCCCGGCCTCGAAACAACCGTTCAATCAGCAGAAAGCAACCGTGGTACCCCCCCCATAGAACAAACGTCCAACTGGCCCCGTGCCAGAGACCACAAAGCAGGAAGACGACGACCAGGTTGATACCGGTTCGCGCATGCCCATGGCGATTCCCGCCCAAGGGGATGTATAGATAGTCGCGAAACCACGTCGAAAGGGAAATGTGCCAGCGGCGCCAGAAGTCGGTGATCGAGCAGGCCGTGTATGGAAGGTCGAAATTCTGAGGGAAGTGAAATCCGAGCATATAGCCGAGGCCGATGGCCATCCAGGAGTAGCCCGCGAAGTCGAAGTAGATCTGCAGCGTGTAGGCGACCGCCCCCACCCAGGCCAGCGTGAACGAGAGCTCCTCGACGGGAAGCGAAAAGACGCCATCCGAAGGAACGGCAAGGGCGTTGGCGATCAACACCTTGGAGGCGAGTCCCAGGATGAAGACCTGCACCCCCTTCGCGAACAGCTCGGGCGACAGGCGCCGCTCGCGCAGCTCCGCGAACACAGTCTCATACCGCACAATCGGTCCCGCGATCAGCTGCGGGAACATCACGATGTATGTCGCCAGCCTTAGTGGCCGACGCTCCACCGGAACGTGTCCCCGGTAGACATCGATGACGTACGACATGGCCTGGAACGTGAAGAAGGAGATTCCCAGGGGCAGCGCTATCGACTTGAACCGCTCCAGGGCGGGGAGAGGCCTGTTTGCAAGAAACTCGACGGTCTCGCCGAACATGCCCGCGTACTTGAACACCCCGAGCAGGGACAGATTGAATACCACTGCCAACGCCACGGTCAACCGACGCCGCCGAAGACGGCCGAGAAGCAACCCGAAAACGTAGTTCCCGCTGATGCTCAGCAGGATCAGCCATAGATAGTCCGCCTCGCCCCATCCGTAGAACACGAGACTGGCCCCCAGCAGGAGGTTATTGCGCCACGATCTCGGCACAACCAGGTACGCGACCAGGGTAAGGGGCAGGAAGTAGAACAGAAATATGACAGAGCTGAAGACCATCTCTACCTCGAAGAACCTCTCTCTCAGCCTCTCCAAGGCACGCGCCCGCGGATACCTGCCTGAGGTGAGAAAGCCATGGCGCTCAGGATGCTCGCCCGAGGCAGTTGAGTCAAGTCTCTTGCGGGATCCCCATTCCGCGGACTGGCCTTCGGACGTTGTGCTCTCATCGCGGTTTCGTCTCGTCCACGACGAGCTCTTCTTGCTTCCAACTCTCGCCGTGGTCCTCACTCCGGTAGATGTAGCTCCGCGCAGGCGGGTGTTTGTCCTGCACAAAAACAAGAATGTCGCCGGTGGTTTGGTCAACAAGAACCCCACCGCCATGGAAGCCGGGCTTTGCGACTGTGATTTCAGGACCCCATGTCTTGCCGCCATTCTCGCTTCGCCGTGCCCGGACACTCCTGCTACCCCAGGTCGCCAAGACCGTGCCGTCCATGGCGACCACAATGTTGGGGAACCGCTCGCCGGTGAAGATTGGCCGCAACTCGAACTTCGCCTTACCGAGAAACGGCGCCAGCTCGCCTTCCGTCGCTGGGCTCTCAGCAGCGCGAGTCGGTTCGGCTGCGCAAGAAATACTGGCAGCGATCGTGCCGCAAAACAGCATGACTGTCCCTGAGCCCATACAAAGTGCAAAGTGATTAATCGCCATCGCGTGTCTCTTCCCTCGTGATCGAGCGAACGTCATCCATCAGGCGCGCCATTTGGCGTCGCCTGCATGGAATTGTTCTGCCTTTATGGTCGATTGAGGCCACGCATTACCGGCTGTCGCTGGCGCAATCGGGGTAACAGTTTTTCAACCACATCGGGATGGTCCGCGGCAACGTTGACATTTTCCCCGGGATCCGCCTCGTGGTCGTACAGTTCGAACTGGCCGACCTTCTTGCTCTTCATGTGCGTCCACTCCACCAGCCGCCAGCGGTCCGTGCGGAGCGCATGTCCATGGTAGCCGTTCAGCCGGCAGTAGCTGTGGGTGCCGTCTTTTCCGGGATGGCTGGGATCGTCCAACACGGGCCGCAGCGATGCACCCGCCAATCCCTCCGGCCGCGGCAACCCGCACAGATCGACCAGGGTCGGATAGATGTCCACCGTCTCAACCAATCCAGCCGCAGGTTCACCCGCGTGGCGCATGTTCGGTGCCCGAATGATCAGCGGGCTGCGCGTGACGGTCTCGTAACAGGCCGGCTTGCTGCACATGCCGTGCTCTCCGAGGTGCCACCCGTGATCTGACCAAAGGACGACGACCGTATTCCGGTGCAATTCGAGGCTTCTGAGCTCTGCGAGCACCTTGCCGATCTGGGCGTCCACGTAGCTGACTGCGGCGGCATAGGCGTGCCGATGGTGTCGTAGGCGGTCGGCGGGCAGCACACCTTTCCCGTGCGGCCAGTGGTAATGATCGGTGAGCTCGTAGCTGTCGTGGGTAGAAATCTTCGGGTTCGTATTTTTCGGCGGGTATGTGTTTCGCACCACCGGCAGCGTGGATTCATCGTAAAGATCCCAATACCGCTTCGGAGCATTGTGCGGCAGGTGAGGCTTGTAGAAACCCACGGCCAACAGGAAGGGTTTCTCGGCTTTGCTCAGTTCCCGCAACTGCTCGATGGCCTCCTCGGCATTGAGACCGTCGGCATATCCGGTGTCGGGCACGTCTGCCCCTTCCGAGGGGGGCATCTCTTTGTTGCTCTTGCCATAGCCGTATTCCCGGTACTGTCCCTTGTCGTAGCTGAAGAACGCGTACCACGGGGTCTGCCAGGGACCGACCGGCGCGTAGGCGTGGTCCCAACTGAAAGGCATCTGGTGGACTTTCTGCGCCTTGTCCATTACGCCGCCCGGCTGGTGCGTAATCTTGCCTATTTGCACCGTCCGGTAGCCGTGCCGCCTGAAATGGTCCGCGAAGGATTCAGGCTGTGCTGGACGCTTCCCGCTTTCCCTGTTGTGCCTCCACACGTCCCAGTCCCAGTCCACGCGCCTTCCCGTCATCAACGAGCAACGCGAGGGCCCGCAGATGGCAGTCTGAACGTAGTGTCGCGTGAAGAGCCGTCCCTCGGATGCCAAACGATCCATGTACGGGCTGACCATGTACTTGTCGCCATAGCATCCCAACTCCGCCCGCAGATCATCGACGGCAATGAAAAGGACGTTTGTGCGGGCAGACACGGTGACGACGGTCAGTAGCAGAAACGAGATCACGTGTATTCCCAGCAGCGAAGCGCGTTTCATCGTTACTTTTCTCCTTGGGCGAAAATAGTCGACATTCTGAATTTCCTTCTCTTGGCAGCGATCAGCCTGAGCGGACCGCGTTTACGCGGTACGCTCGAGGCTCTGGCTCCAATCATCATCAGGGGGCGTGGTCAAGGCCGCCGGGAAAGACGACAACGCTCCCGCCGGCACTCGAGGCTCCCCGGATTCATCCCCTCGTGCGCGGCTGCCGATCAAGGCAGACGCTCTTCATCATCCATCGCCGCCGGTGACCGGCGCAGGTGAGGCGCAGAGCGAAGCGGCGCGCCTTACCTGCGTACGTGTCCACCGGCATGTTCGCAGGTCTACAGACCGAGTTGCTTCTCAATGAGCCGCACCAGGCTCTCTTTGATCTCGGGATGGCGAGGAACGGGTGCCCTGCGTCCGGTGATGGAATTGGCGTAGATGTCGTGTCGCTTGCCGTGGCGCTGCAAGTGACAGCCACGCTTGACCAGAGAGCGGATGAAGTTGCCACGCTTCACACTTCGACCCCGAGCTCTAGGGTCTGCGCACCGGCGTGCGCCGGCTCGGACTCGGTTTCGAGCATCATCCGATAGGCGTCGGCAATATTCTCTTTAAGTTCTGCCAGTGTTTCACCTTGGCTAAACACGCCCGGGATTTCTCTGATCTTCCCGACGAACCAATTGTCATCCTGCCAATACTCTAGCGTAAAGAATCGTTTCATCGTCTTGTCACCTCTCCCGATACGCTACCACGCAACCGTATGGTCTTCAATTCATCTTTCCTGCGAACGCCGCGCATGACGCTCAAATCAGCCGCGTCGGCGCGGTTGATTTGTAGCTGTCCATGCGTCTTGTTGGCCTCCTAGTAGATGCAGGCATCGAGCAGCGAGAGAACCTCGTCGAGCAACGCTGGCGATGATCGACCGATCTTCTTCACCTTACGGGCCTGGAAGTCGATCGACTTCACCTGTTCCACCATGATGACGCCGGTCACACTGTCGCTGCCGGTGATCGCAACGTGGAAAGGATAGTTACGCCGCGTGTTCGTGATGGGACAAACAATGGCGAGCCCCGTGTGCCGGTTGAAGAGGTCGTTGCTGATCACGAGGGCGGGCCTTCGCCCCTTCTGCTCGTGCCCCGATTGCGGGTCGAAGGTAGCCGCGACGTAGTCGCCTTTCCGAGGGATGTAGGTTGGCACTACCATACCTCCTTCCCGACCGGCTCTCCCCAATCGACCTCCCGCGGTTTGTAGTCGCGCGGAATCCGCGCGACCAATTCCTTCAGGCTGCATCTGCCACGAACACGCCTGGCCGGGGCAACGACGATCACACCGTCATGCACGGCGAGGTCAACTTCGTCTCCGACCGAGATGTGCGCTTCTTCGAGAACCTGCCGACTGAGCCTAAGCCCCTGGCTATTGCCCCAGGCCTGAACCTTCGTAACCATATGACACCTCCAATGTGGATATCCCATGTATATCCCCCAGGGCCGGCAGAGTCAATTCCCTTCTCCAGGCCAATCGAGATAGGGAGAGCCCTCGCGGGCTCTCTCCTCTCACACCACCGGCCATACGGATCACGTAGCACGGCGATTCCGTTACACGGGGTTGCGGAGTAACGCTAGGCCAAGTTCGGCGAAGGTGCGAGTGGGAAGTGCAAAGGCCAATGCCGGGCTACGACTCAGCCGCCAGGGGCGGTGGGCCGACTTGGACGTGTTCCATCGTTGCGCATGGCGGGCGCGGCTTTAGACGCGTAGCGTCCATGCGCCTTTAGACCAGTTCCATTCTCTCTACGTATATGTCGTGACCATGTCGTCTGACTGACTCGGTTGCCACCTTGCGGCAACCGAGTTTCGCATAGAAGGGAGCAGCGTTGAGGGTAGAAAGCACGAGAATGGGTCTTGTTCCGATCTTCTCTACCGCGAAGCGGAAGAGATCCCTTCCGTATCCTCTGCGATGGTCGTCTGGGTGGACGAACAGACCCACGACTTCCGAATCTCCAATGTGGACCAGGCCGCGAATCTGTCCGTCATCGTGCAGGGAGTAGATCTGACCTTCCGCGATGACGCCCGCCTGTCCTTCCACCGTGCGACCCTTGTGCCAGATTTCAACTACCTCTGGAGGGTAGAACGGTGCACACGCGACTTCTGTTGCGCGAACGACGATCTCGAACAGGCGCTCGGCTTGGTCGACTGTAGCTTTCTCTATTCTTCTCATGGTCGCAGGTCACACTTTTCAAACCGCGTCCGCGCGGTTTGAAATAGTTGTGGACCTGGCTTGTTGGGAGCTCTCCATTTCCGAGATCACATTCCTGTACATTGTCACAGACTCAGCGTGCCTGATCTGGAGGCGACTACACAGCATGACAAAGAAGGAGAGAAAGCAGATGCCGAGAAGTTCTGCTATGGGCAGGATGTAGGCTCGGTCCAGATTGTTGCGTGTTTGCCCAGTGGTTGACAGCCATACGATGGCTCCGATGAGGATTGCGTTCGCTGCAAAGAACACATAGCTGGCAATCTTCTCCATCCACCGAAGAGATACAACCTGAGACAGCAGTTTGTCCTCGTGCTGAATCAGTTTCTCAGACTCTGGCGTCATGATCTACTTCTTGCTCCCAATGCGGCGCTCACCGGTCAGCGTGGCCGGGCGCTTGCGCCCGGACGCGCTGTCCGGTGAAGCGGCCTTGTTCTGACGGGCGCGCTGTGCGCGCCCGGCGGGACAAGGCAGCGAACGAAGTGAGCGCCGCATTCCGGCGCGCGCAGCGCGCCGGAACGTCGTGCGTCAGGCTTTTCGCGCGCCAGCGTGAAATAGCCTGCACGCATCTTGTTCTGTGGGTCAGTGTGCTCCCTTCGGGAACGTCAGTGTGTATGCAGTCTCGCCAAAGCTGTCGTATTCCTCGACCAGAATCTCCAGGCGTTGCCCACGGGAGTTCCAATGAAGGACACCGCTCGATTTCTCCTCCAGTCCCGCACGGTCGCTAATCAGCGTCATGACTTCCACCTCGAGATCTCGGCCAACGAGGATGTCTCCGACACCCGTGTTGCCAAACATGAAGACGATTTCAAGACCGCCTTCCTTCGCGAACTCGATCGTGACCGAGTCCGCTGCTGAGTCAATGGCTCGGTCCACGATCTCCTGCATCTTCGCGAGGCCAAGATTCTCGGGGTCCCTGTTCACGTCAATCATATCGTTTCCTTCTCACCACAGAACGTCGGCGCTGAGAATTCGGCGCGCCAGCGGCGATATTCTCCAGCGCCTGGTTCTGCGAGTCCTTTTCTGTCCCTCGGCCTGTCCGGTTGCCACCCCGTTCACTTCTCGAGAGATTGGAGTGTAAGAGTACGTGTACGAGTACGGGTCTTCGGACCGGCTCTTTCCCCCCGTACTCGTACACGCGTATCTCCCTCTCGATCTGTCCCGCAGAACGTCTGCGCGAACCTGCGGAGCGAAGCGACCCTAGGTTCCACGCAGTTGATGGATCCAGTCATCATCCGGGAGCGTGGTCAAGGGCGCCGGGGGAGACGGCAACATGCAGGTTCGCCTCCCCTCAGCATCGTCCACCGCTATCGTCGCCCGCTATCGTCCACCGGCGTTCGGTTCGGTCTACGATAGCGGGCGACGATAGCGGTTGACGATTGATTCTCCGATCTCCCCGATCCATCGTGCTATAGGCATCTGCATGCATTCTATGGCATGTGCAACGTGACGCCTGTTGTGGTTTGGAGTCTGGCAGAGATGTGTGGGTCCGTCCAAGGTCGCACGCAGTTCACCTCACCATAATCAACATGCCCCTGCGCTGCTCTCCCATGATCGAGGCCAGCCGCACGCCCTGCACGCCGTTGCGACCCGCGGTCACGTTGGCCGTCGCCGTGCCCTGGATGTCCTCCACGATAACCTGCACAGCGTCATCCGCCGACAGTTCGAGAATACTGCCGGACCAATTGCCCACCGTCCGGGATGTGCCCCATTGATCGTCGTAGCTGCGCATGTAGCCGGCGGTCCAGCCGCGGGCCGGCACAACGGCGCCGTTCACGCTCCAAGCCTGGCTGTACACGCCCCGATGCGTTCCGTCGGCGTCGCAATAAAGGGCGCACAGGAAGAGATAGTCGTCCTCTTCGTTGACCGCGATATCGGTCGTCGTGCGGGAGAACACGCCGTCGAGCTCGCGTTCCTGGTCCCATGCGAATGCCGTCGGATCGGTTGGAGCCATGTTCTGGGCCGGCGTGCCGGAGTAGCTCAAACGCACGTACTCGCCGTTGTCCGGGAGCTTGACGATGGTGATTGCCGTCTTGCCGCCCTTGACGATCGGACCCGCGCCCTTGGTGGACTCCCTGGCAACCTCGACGTTCAGGACTGCGTTGTCTACTGCCGTCTCAATGATCGTACCCAGCGAAGCCGCCCCATCCCCACAGCCCTGCGCGTTTTCCGACCTCACGTAGACCGTGGTGCGCGTGCCTTCCGCCTCGGCAACGTCGCCCCCCTGGTCGAGCACAAGTCTCTGGCGGTACATCGCGCGCTGGTCGCCGCCCATGAAAAAATAGGTGTTGGCGAAAACGAGGTAGTGTCCCGCGGTCTTGAGCGTAATGTCGGCGGTGCCGGCAACGTGCGCAAACGACTCGGCATCCAGCTCGTCCCGGGTGTCGTAGGTCACGTCCTCGAAAGTCGCGCTCTCCGCAAGCCCGCTCAGGTCGGCCGATTGACTGAGACGGCAGTAGTCCAGGCTTTCGGGCAGTTTGACGACCTGGATGCCCGTTCCGTTCGGCGTCCGTTGCACGCCCGCCCCGCCGTTGTTGTCGGTCCGGTAGCTGCGCAACACAAGCGCGTCCTCGGAGCCGGCGACAATGACGCCCCCGCCACTGCACACGTCCGCATACGAGCTGCCGATGCGACGGTGGTAGCATTGCGAGTATCCGATCGGAAGGTCCGTCCCGGCCAGGCGCAAGTGGGTCTGGACCTGCGACCGGTTGGCCCCGCCGCTCGAATGGAAACGCGCGCTGTACAGCACGAGGTAGTGCCCGTCGCACTGAAACCCGATCTCCGAACCGTTGCGGTCGTACGTGTCGGGCGCCGTCCGCACTTCGGTATCGAAATCGTGGTCGAAGACCGTCGTCGTAATCGCTTCCCCACCCCCGGCTTCGGTATAGATCGCAATCTCGCCGGCAGGGGGGGGCGCCGTCATCGCGTTCCCGGCCGCCGACCACGGGCCGAGCCCGGCGGCGTTGGAAGCTGCCACGCGAAAGGCGTACGGCGTGTTCGGGAGCAGCCCCTTGACGGACCCGCCCTGTGCGTCCGCACCCGCAAGCCACTGCGTCGCCTGCGATCCGCCGCCCGAGTACCATACATAGAAGGCGTCTTCGGTTCGGTACGTCGTCGGCCACTGCAGCTCGACCGTCGTGATCCTGGCAGTGACCACGCTCGCCGCCGGCGCCGTATCGATCGCCGACACGAACGACTGCACGTCGCTCCAGTCGAACTGACCGCTCCCGCTGTTGGTCGCATAGAATACGCCGAAATACTCGGCGTCGGCGGCAAGGTTGCCGATCGCCACGCCGTCAACACGCCCCGTGGCATGGTCGGTCTCCCAGAAGTGATTCGTATGTGCCCAGGCGAGAGTGTCTCCAACGTTGTTCGTCCCCCAGAACAGGTACGCCTGGGCATTGGTACTAAGCAGCGTGATCCCGGCCGCGGCGCCGGAGGCCGTGACGTTGGACACCACGCCGTCCGCGGCCCAGACCGGCTGGCCGGACAGCGGAGCGGTCAGGAACGGCAGCATGTTCGTGGCCCAGGTCGTCCAGAGCCGGTTCGAGGCCATGAACCTGAAATGACAGATCGTGTTCGGCGTCAGCCCCCCGGCCGCCTGCGTCACGCCGCCGACGAAGTTGGTGTAGGCGCCGACAAAGGCGTTCGAAGCCCACAGCGCGGCATTCGTAGTCCGGTCATCAGGCCCCCAGAAGGCATACACGTCGAACACCGCACCCGTCGCGCTCAGCCAGCCGTTCAGGTCGGCCGCGTCCGTGGACACGTTCGCGGCCGGGCTGTTGGTGATGTACAGCGTGACGGGAGGAGAGTACCGATCGTACGACGAGGCGATCCCGTACTTCCAGGCCAGGTACCCGCCGACAACGTGATGGTCCGCGTCGGAGAGAACATCGTCGTAGACGATCGCCTCGGCAATGTCGCCGCCGAAATCCTGACCGATGCAGTCGTAAACGCCGAACCCGAGATCCGGATCGGCGTTCTCAACGGCGACAGCACCGTCAAGCCACAACCGATATGCGCCGACCTTGACCTGCATCTCCTGGATCGCCCAGCTCGTGGCCGGCCGGGTCGAAGTGAGCGCCACCTGCCCGCCGCTCTTGGTCAGACAGCGCATGTTGCCGTCGCTCACCATGTGGAACGAACCGTCGTCCAGGGGTTCCGTCCAGAGGTTCTGGTTGACAGCCATCCTGAACATCACGAACACGGTCGACCCGTCGGCATTGCCGGCCGACCAGGCGTCCAGCTTCTCCCCCACGGCGAGGCGCAGCACCGGCCTGTGGTTCAACACGTTCTTGACGTAGGTCGGCCTGGCCGACGACGGCTCGGTCGCGTGGTATCCGTTGCCGCTCTTGTCCTCCCAGCGGCCCACACGCTGCCCGTCCGCGGGCGGAGAGCCGCTTCCGTCGTCCATCGTGTTGAGGGTCGCCGTGTCGTCCGCATCCAACCAGCAGCGCAGGTTTCCCCAGTCCGGAAGTTCGATCGCGCTCACGGGTATGCGCGTCGTGAAGGAGGCGGTCGCGTCCGCCCAGTCGTCGCCGACTGCATTCGTGACGTAGCAGCGGTAGTAGTAGGTCAGGCCGTAGAGCAGACCGTCCGCGGTGTCCGTCGAGAACGGGCCGTCAGACAATTCCCCCAGCGCATTGGTATGGCCCCAGGCAACCTTGTTCGTGCCGCCGTCAGAGCCCCCCCAGAACACGACGACCTCGGCCCGCGATCCGTTCGTCAGGTTGCCGGCGAGCGTGGCGTAGCCTACGTGCGGATCCGCGCCACCTGCGTTGTCGACGCCCGGTTGGCCGATCGTGGTGAAGCTGCCGACCGCCCAGCCGTCGTCCTCGACCGTGCTGTTCGTGCCGTAGAAACGGCAGGTGTACGTGGTGTCGGCAACCAGGTTCGACAGCAACACATTCTCGACCAGACCGGTCGACACCGTGCCCAGCTCGTTGGTCCCGTCCCAGCCGGTGTGGGTCTCACCTGCATCCGCCCCGGCTTTCCAGTAGACCCTTGCCGCGGCGTTGGACCCGCCTACCACCGACAGTGTCGCATACGCCAGCGCGGAAGTCGTCGTGACATTGGAAACACCCGGATTGGTCCAGCCCAACGCGCTCGTGCCCACGGTGAAAGAACCGTCCCCATTGTCGGTAGCCTCCAGTATCGCACCGCCGCTTGACGTGAAGGTCGAGCCGACAGCGGACCTGACGGCAGCGATGTCGGCGAAGCTGCCGCCAAAATCGGCGCTGAAGCTGCCGGCGCTGCCGTCCTCGAAATCGACAATCTCCTCGTGCACGGTAATCGGCCCTACCCGCACCGTGCCGCCCGTCGAGAGATTGACCCGGTTCGCGTCGTAGCCGGGACCGTCGCTCATGTTCCACGCGTTGTCCGAAGTGACCCTGCCGCCCTGGACCTTGACCGTCCACTTGCGGCCGCCGTGCCCGGGGTAACTCTTGAATATGCCAGTGCCGACCGTGCTGAGCAGACCGTCGGGTTTGACCTCGATCGTGTAGGTTCCGTTGGCATGACGGTCGAATTCCCACTGGTTTGCCACGTTGACGGTCGCGTCGTTCGTGCCGTTCGTGCCGTCGCCGATCGTGAACCGGCCGTTGCTCCCCGAGCCAAAGTAGGCCTGCAAGAGGATCGTGCCCTGGTTGAGGTTCACAATGCCGCGCCACGTGTTTCCATCGCTGTAGACCGTTGTGCCCGCATCGCGGTAGACGTTGTCGATCGTTCCCGTGGTTGTAATGTTGAGGGTGTCAGTGAAGCCGGGATGGCCGTTGGGATTCCAGTTCGTCGCGCTGTTCCAGCTATGCCCGTCCCCGCCGCCGTCCCACGAGCGGGTAGCCGCCGTCGCCAGACCCGCGATCAACTGCAAAGTCACGACAGTCACGACCTGCGTTCTCATATCCATGCCGCCCTCCATATATGCTTCGGTGGTTCTCCAATCGCTACCGGAAGACTATACCATTATACGTGTACCACGCCTGCCGCTCCCGTGCAACCCTTTGGGTAGTGAACGCAGCAATTCTCATTATGGCCACGCCCCCTGCGACCTTGTGTCGCAGGAGCGGGAGATTGGGGAGAAAAGGCCCGCCTTTTCTCCCCAATCTCCCGCTCCTGCCGCACAAGGCGGCAGGGGGCGTGGCCATAATGAGAATTGCTGTAGTGAACGGCACGGCCTCCTCTCCACCCCCCCCTCACCCGCCTCCGCTGCGCTGCGGCGACCTCTCCCCCGAGGGGAGAGGTGGGAGTGCGCCATTCACCCTATAGAGAGCAGTTCAACTGCTCCGCAGTTGATGATGTGAATCGCAACGCGTTGGTCAGAAGTTATTTATGAACCAAACAGTCACTCACGAAGCTCGCACCATTTGGGTGCAGATTAAGGCGAATGATTAAGGCGAAAGATCAGGGTAGCTCTCGTTCTTTTCCTATTCTCTTGCCCTAATCTCTCTGTAGTGAGTATCCAAATGCTCTTTCTAGGTTCACCTCTCCCCTCGGGGGAGAGGTCGCCGTAGCGGAGCGGAGGCGGGTGAGGGGCGGGACGTTGGCGTCCTCGGGATGACACGACGGCGGCAGTACTCCCCTTCACCGGGTCTCAGATGCTCTCTGAACAGCAAAACAGCGGGAGTGTCGCCATCGCCACCCCTGCCCCTACGGCACCGCATTCGTCCGCGGGAAAGGCCGGCCGGGAATCGCCTTTCGCAGAAACGGGCACAGGTTTTCCCAACCCTTGTCGCGGTCCAGGTAGCAGCGCGGGAAGTGCGTCGTCCGGTATCCCAGTTGCTCAAGCGCACGCGCAAGACTCATCGTTCCCGTCCGCCCAAGTCCAATGCCAAGTGCTTTCATCGGTCCCTCACTCCGCTATATAGGTGTAATGCCCCGGCTTGCTCCAATTGCCGGCATTGTCGCGGGCACGGGCATGGACGTACCAGATTCCCGGCTCCGGAAACTTGCCTGCAAACATCTCACCCGTCGCTACGTTGATCTTCCGACCGGGATCGCCCTCCGGGGCACGGTCGACCGAACAGGCGAACCCGGCGATACCCGATTCGTCGAACGCGTTGAATGTGAACCGCGCCTCGCGCGACCCCGCGTCGACAATCACGATGTCATCAACGAGGAACTCAGTGCCGGGATCGTTCCAGTTGAAACCGATATCCGTGAACGAAAGCGTAGAAATCCGCCACCGGTTGGTCAGCTCAACATCCGCCAGGTCAGGACACGCTTCCAGGTGCTCCCGCAAGTCGACCGTGGCCGCGTGCCAGTTGTTGTCACAGAGGATCCCCGCAACACGACCGGCGCGCACGACACCATCCGGCCTCACTCTCGCATCCGTGAGCTCGATGACAACCCGCTCGATCCGCTTCTCACCCGTCGTGACTTCGGCCACAAGGTCGACGTTCAACTCGGGCGGGAAACGGTAACGAAAGCAGAGATAGCCATGCTGCGCGGCGTCGATTGCGCCAGGAATGCTCACGCCGATCTCCATCCCTTCCCCCTGAACACGAATTCTCTGCACGTGAGTCCCGCGATCCGGCTCGAGAAGACGGTCACGCCTGAGCGTCGAGGAAGCGCCAAGGACCGGCTTCGCCTGCTCGAAGGTGAACTGCCTGAGCACTTTGCCGTCAACCCACACCACTTCCGGTGCAAGCGGAGCATTTGTGTCACAGCGCCGCGCGTATCTCCACTGCCACTTCACCGGCTGACCGGCGTTGCCCGCGAAATCGCGTGGCGCGGACAGCGCCACGTCGAAAACGTGCCCCTCGGGAGCAGGATTGGTGCACAAACCCGCCACAGTCCAATCCACCCCAAAAACGCCTCCCGCCAGATCGGTGTGAACACCCTTTCGACCGGGCTTGAGAGCGCGGCCGTTGACCTTCAAAACAAGACTCTCGGGATCGACCCCGCTCAGGGAATCGCGAAATTCGACCCCGAGACAGGGACTGGCATCCTCGCAATCCGGCCTTGGAAAGACCCGCGTGACTTCGGGCGCCGTATTGTCGATCAAGAACAGCCAATGCGACGTGTCGCCCCAATTGCCGGCGCTGTCTACCGCGCGAATGTGGAAGCAGTTGCTCCCCTCGGTCAGGTTCGTGAATGACGCGGTAGCGCCGTTCGCATCGAGCGTGCAGTCCGCGTCTTCCTCGGGCACTCCGCTCCAGTGATAGCTGTATCCCGCAACACCACCCGGGTCGGCGGCCGTCCAGCTCAGAGCGAACCCATCCCCCGCCGAGCTGAAGCAAGGAGCAATTTTGAAATTGTCGATCCAGTAGGACGCACCCTGGCGATTGCCCGACCAGCCGCCATCACCGATCGCCACGCTGGATACGGTAAACGCCCTGGAGACGAACGGATGCCCGGCCATCATGTCGTGCAGGTTGAGCCCAACGCGGCGCCACTTGCCGTCAGCCTTCATCGGCGGAGTGACCGCCCCCAGCGGGTAAGCGCTGTTGCGATGACCGTTGTCCGTCAGAGTTATCCGGCAACTTGTCCCGCGTGCGCGCAGAAGCAAATCGGTCAGGACTTCCTCTTCCATCCGCATGTCGAACGTGAGAATGGGGTAACGCCCGACACTGAACGGCTTGGCGACAACCTGCGCACCGGCGATCCCGCCGACCAGCTCGTTGAACAACTTGAGACTGTATTTGCCGGATGCCGCCTGGCGGTCGTCACGAACCAGCAGGGCGCCGTGCCTCTTCCCGCTGCGCGTCCACGCGCCGAGGTCGTGCTCGAACGTATCGCACACGAGGTACTCCTTCACTCTCGCCGGCAACGGCGGAACGGCGTCGGCCGACCTGTCAAATACCAGTTCCCACTCTCTCACAGGCTTGTCCGTCTGCCTGCTCGCCACGGCAAAACGACAACATTGCCGGTTGGTGAACACCAGGCCCGCCGCGGCCGCATCGAACCACAGGGTCCGTGCCTCGCGGTCCCAGGTGAGAGCCGATCCGTCCACCGCGAAAGACTCGCCTCCAGCGTCGACGGTCAGATCCCAGAGCGGCGGCAACGTGCCCGGGGCAAAACGGACCCCCACCGGCCCGCCGCCCCAGGGCTGTCCCGGTGACGGCAATACAGATGCAACCGAAATCGCCGTAGAATTCGTGTCGACGAGAATCTCGAAGTCGTCGATATTGAAGGACGCACCCGGCGGGTTCGCTCCCAGTCCGGCCCTGATGTAACCGCCGTGCCAGACTCCGAATTCCATTGCCTCGACCGGCAGCTCCTTGTCCAGCGGCCGCTCCTCCAGCAGCGCATCGCCGATGGGAAGGTCGACGCGATGCCACTTGCCGTCCGCCCGCACGGATGCCCGCCCAAGACACCGCAGGTTCTCGTCGCTCTCCTCCGGGCCGGTCAGACGCACGAAGTAGCTCCTCCCGGCCACACGGAGATTGAGGTTCACCCGCACGTCCGGGTCCATTCGACAAGTAAACGCAAGACGCCCGGCACGGCGCAGGTCCATTCCCGCCACCGGAACCGGCACAAGAAACTGCCCGCCGGGCTCGACATTCGTGGCGCGTAGACTGCCGCGCCCGGATCCGGCATCCCGGTTGTCCCAGTCAATCCGCCCGTCACCGGCATTCCCCGTATCCGGCCAGCCCGCAATTTGCTCAGATCGGTCGAAAGCGAATCGGCATCCCGTTTCCCTACTCTCTTCCCTACTCTCTCTCTTACTCTCTGTGCCAGGAGCGAGATTAAGGGCAGAATCAGGGGCCGGTCCCCGCTCACGCTCCGCTTCCGGCACCGGCCGAAAGCGCCGGCGCTTGGAGTAGGATATCTTCGCCCGCGCAACGAGGATGCTGTTGTCGACCGTCCAGATCCCCATACGCCCGCCCTGCAGGGGCTTGTCGTCGCGCCACGAAAGCACCTTCTCGTTGTCAAAGTAGAGTTCCATCAGCGGTCCCACACGGCGCAGCTTGACGTAGAACCATCTCCGGTGCAGGTCGGGCAGCCTTGGGTACATCCGACGTGTCGACGGCACAAGCGGCCGATCCGTCTCCGCTACGATTGTGCCGTTCTTCAGGATCCGCGTCCACGTCGTCTCCCACCCGGAGATCACGGCGCTGTAGCCGTCGAAGACACCCTTATCCCCACCGGCAACGACCGCGTTGATATCGCCCGGACGCGGGTAGTGCGGCGAGAAGTTGTACTTGGCCCGGTAGCGCATGCCGGCGTAGAACTCGAACGTGACGTCGCCGGGGAACTCGTCCAGGCGCCACAGCGCCGCCAACCCGTCACTCTCGCCGGTCATGAACGCCCAGCGGGGATCGCAGTGGAACTTGTTGCTCACTTCCCAGCGGCCGAGTTTGCGCCAGCTCACGGCGGCTTCGTCGAACTGCTCGTCGACAACATGGTCTCTCTTCAACGTCAGGCGCTGCAGATGCTCGGCACGGGGAAGGCAGACGCCGAGACGCGTCCCGGAGAGCGAAGCTTGATCAAGCTGAGCGAAGAAGGGTTCGGCCTGCCCGCAACGCAACCACACGAACGAACCGTCCCTGTGAATACTCACCGATTCCGCACCTTTTGGCGGGGTGAATTCTCCGCCCGCAACAGCCTTCCCCCGCCACGCCAGTTCCGCGGACAGCTTCTCTCCACTCTCATCGCGTCGTCGTATCGCAACCCGATACCCGCTCTCCCGGGACATCTCCCGCGCCATCAGGAAGATCTCCGCACCGTCCCCTTCCGTAGCGGCCGCCAACGGAATGGTGAGTTCCACGGCGCCGAACGAATCCCCCTTGTGCCACCACAGGGGGCGCTCGATGTCAGCCACGCCCCCGGGCATTCCTGCATCCCGACCGTGCACGCGGGAGACCTCGGAGAACGGCTCTCCAGAGCCGTTCCGAACGGGTCCGGAGACCCGTTCTCCTGATCCAACCGGCACCCAGTCACCCTCGGGCGCCGCCCAGTCGAGCATGTAGAAGTCCTTCGTGAATGTCTGCGTACTGACCGGATGTTCCCAGTCCCGTTCGGAAGGACCGTCCAGAACGAAGTCCTTGAAAGTGACCCCGCCTTTGCCAAGCACCACGACCCCTACCCGCCCCGCGGGAACAGCCTGCCCCGTTACCCGCAGGAGCAAGCCGGCAGCCGCCTCGTAGAAACGCAGCTCGCCGTCCGAAAAGTCCGCCACGATACGCAGGGGCTCTCCCGGCACATAGCCGCCACGCGCCGCATGAATCACCTTCGCTCCGTCCGCGCCGTGCCTGACCAAGCGCCTGCCCCCCGCCCCACCAGACTGCGGGTACCACAGGAAAAGTGTGCGTTCCTCGCCCGAATCGCCAAGACAGAAGCCTATCGCGGCTTTGCACGACGCCGGGGTTTCGACGCTCACGGCCAGCCGCTCGGACCTCCACGAGCTCTCACCCAGGGTCAACCACGACTCCGCATCGGGAGCCGCCGCAACACACTTGACGCCGTCCTGCAACCACTGCCATTTTCCCGCCGGAGTGACTGATGCGCGCGCACGCAGCCCGTTCTCCTCCAGTGGCCGAAGCTCGGATGGAGACACCTTCACGGCGTCGAAGTCGACCGCGCCATCCGCGGCCAGCATCCCGAAACGACCGCCCACGCAGGCGGCATCGCTGACGCGCAGCATACGTGACCCCTGCAGCGTTGCCGAGATCGACGCTCCGCGCAGCTCCACGCCCAGCCGGTACCACTGCTCCCGCTGCCCCCGAACGTGGGTCTCCGCCAACAACACGCGTTTCCCACCCGCGACCCTCTCGAGTGCCAGCCGGCACGGCGCTTCCCAAAGCGAGGTGGATTCCCACAGCAGGACGTAGTAGTCATTGGTGCCGCGATGCGAAAACACCAGGCCCGCTTTCCCGCCCTGCGAACGTACGCAGAGCGAGACGGAAATGTCGTCCCAGAAAGGCAGGCCGGCCAACGCGAGCGCGCGTGGGGCGCCGGTGCCGCGATAGACAAAGGGATTGGGACTGCGCGTCGCATTGGATGGGTCAAGCGGCGAATTCCCACGCCATTCATCGGCGCTGGACCGCAGTTTCCACTCGCCGCCCGAGAGTTCCCACGGTCCCGTGCTCTCCTCGCCCGGCGTGCGCATGAAATCGTCGCCGAACACCATCTCGGCCTCACTCACGCCCTGGTAGCGCGGTTTCCCGAGCCGGAGCTCGGGAGAACACCAGCTTGCAACCATTCCCCGTCCGTCGCCGCCGTCGAAAACCCTGAAGGCCAACCGTCCCCCGAGCACTCCCGCCAGATACAGACGCCGCCGTTTGAGGATGAACTCCCCCCAGGACGTCTTCGACCCCAGCCCGGTGCTGCCGGCAGCCAACTCCGTTTCGCCGCCGCCGACGCAGCGTAGCAGGCGCCACCGGTTGCCCTTGATGTTCACCCGGCAGCAGTTGGTGGCATCACGCCGGGAGAAGACGAACGACATTTCGCCGTTGGCTGCGTCGGCCCCATCCGCATCCTCAACGGGCCAGGTGACGTTCCAGCAGCGATGACGGGCCTCCTTATCCGGCCGAAACCGCCGACCGTTCACTTGCAGAGTTGCCGGCTCCGGGCTCTTCGCCGTGGCATCACCCTCCCCCCACACGGCACCGGCCGCCGCCAGGAAAGCGAGGAGAATCGATTTGGTGCGTCCGTACGACATGGTTTCTTCCGGGAGGGGCGCTCAAGAGACGCAACGCTTCGGCAAATCATGCAGAGACCGCTGAAGCAGCGTCACGCCGGGGACGATATGAGAGCCCGCCCGTATTGACAAGGGCATTCCGTCATTGTCTGGAGCGGTTCGCAAAACCTCTCGGCAGACGACCTGTCATCCCGAGCGGAGCGGAGTCGAGGGATCTCGTGAGTTGCAATCACGTCCGGAGTGGTTTCCAGTTCTCGAGATCCCTCGACTCCGCTGCGCTGCGCTCGGGATGACAGGTCGTCCGCTCTGTTGCGCCCAGGGTCCACACGTCGCTTGCCGTTGGCGGACCGGCCGTACGGCGTGTCAGGGCAGGTCTACCTTGAGTCGGTACGACCCCGAGGCGAGCTCGTATTCCACCCGGCCGTCCTTTTCCCGGATCTTCTTCACGCCATCGCCGGCGGCCACCGGCGCCGGCAGAACAAGAACGGCAGACGCGTTCACCGGAACCTGGAGTTCCAGATCGACCCGGTCGCCGTCGCGTTTCCAGTTGCAGACAATCGGACCGCGGACGGATTCATGCGTGCAGCGAACCCAGCCCAGGCCATCGAGGAATTGGGGTTGAAATCTGAACCGGTCGAACCCGACCGCGTCGACGTCCGGTTCGATGCCGCCGAGCCAGTTGAAGAACCACTGGCTGACGGAGCCGAACATGGGGTGGCTGTGGCTGAAGGTGTTGTCGCTGAACTTCCAGTGCTCCCACAGGGTCGTCGCGCCCCGCTCCAGCATGTAGCCCCATCCGGGGAAGTCACGCTGACCGACAAGGCCCGCGGCCACGTCGGCGCGTCCCTCGCGGCTCAACACGTCCAGCATGAACCTCGTCCCGAAAATCCCCGTGGTCAAGTTGCCGCCATGCTCATCCGCGATGTTCCGCACCAGGTGCTCCAGCGCTTTCGACCGTTCACCCTCGGGCAGCATATCCAGGAACAGGGCGAACGCCTGCGCGCCCTGGATGCCGGACGCAACAACCCCCGTGCCGGGCGCAAGAAACTCCTCGATGTACGCCTTTCTGATGTCCTGCGCCAATCGCCCGTACTCCGCGGCGTCGTCGTCTTTCCCGAGAATTCGCGCCAGCCGCGACAGCATCCTGGCAGACTCGCAGTAAAGCGGCGTGACCATCGGTGGCGATTTCTCTTTCTGGATAGCCTCGTGATCGTGTAGCCCTCGCCGCACGATGTGCTCCTCATTCTGCTTTCGCACGAGCTCCAGCCAGCGTTTGCTGATGGCGTACTGCTCTTCGACAATCCGCCGGTCACCGTAGTACCGGTAGAGCTGCAGCTGCAGAAGCGGATGCGCCATGGCCCACCCCACCCCGCAATACTGAATGCCTACCGAAGGCGCCGTGTCGGTCAGCATCCCGTCCGGGAGCGCGCTGTCGTGCCAGTCGCGCGTGGCCTTGGCGTAGAAGCCGGCCATGTCGAAGTTGAGCATGAAAGCGTCGCAGGTTGTCACCAGGTCGCCGCCGTATCCGAACCGTTCACGGTGCGGGCAATCGGACTGCACGCCGAAGAGGTTGCCGAGAAACGTCCACTCGCACATCTTCTGGATACGATTGAGTTGCTCGTCCGAGCATGAGAAAGAGCCGACCGGCGCTACCGCGGAATTCATGCGCAAGCCTTCGACCGCATCCAGAGCAGGGCGAGCCGGCAGGCCCGTAATCTCTACGTATCGGAAAGCGTGGAACGTAAAGCGGGGCGTGTAGGTCTCCGGCCCGCCGCCCTTGGCGATATAGGTGTCGCCTTGCCAGGCAACGGCAGGGGAGCCGTCGGCCGGCGGCTTCTTGCGCTTTATCTGACCACAGACGCTGGTCATCGGATTCAGCGACCCGTCATCGTAGAGCAATTCTCCATAGCGCATTGCGATCTCCGTGCCCGCGGGCACATCGAACGTGAACCGCGCCCAGCCGCTGAAGTTCTGCCCCATGTCGACGACGTAAACCCCGGGGGCGGGCTCCGTGACGCGAACGGGTCTCAAGGCAGCCGTCACCTTGATCGGCGGCAGGGGCTGAGCCTGGAGCGCGCCTTCCGGCGCGGGCGCCACGCGCGCGGCGTTCCACGCGGAGTCGTCGAGTCCGGGCCGGTTCCAACCCGGAACAGTCTTGCGTGCATCGAACTTCTCGCCAAGGTAGATACTGTTGCGAATGACCGGACCGGCGGTCACTTTCCAGGAGGCATCGCTGACCACCGACTCGCGCGAACCGTCCTCGTACTCGAGATTGAGCTGGGCAATGAACCGCGGGCGACCGACCGGCAGACGGTCGCGCAGATTGACGCGCCCCCACATGCGCAGCGGCAAGGGGTTGTACCAGCCGTTGCCGAGACTGACCCCGAGGCAGTTGTCACCTTGGGCAAGTTCGTCGGTCACGTCGTAGACACTGTAGAAGACGCGTTTGTTCGGCAGAGTCCAGAGCGGATCCAGAAGGCGGTCCCCAACCCTCTCGCCGTTCAGGGCTGCTTCGTAGTACCCAAGCGCGGTCACGTAGAGCCGTGCACGTCGTACGCGACCGGCGACCTTGAACTCCTTGCGGAAAAGCGGCGCCGGGTCGTCCCGGTAGAAACCGGCATCCTCTTCCGGCAATGGCTTTCCATCGTTCAGCCACTGCCCCCGCCAATCCCCGGCGTTCACCAGCCCCATCTCCCAGCTCGAAGGTGCGCTCCAGTCCGTGGCCTCGCCATCCTTGTCCCAGGCTTTCACCTTCCAGAAACAACGCTGACCAGAGCTCAGCGGGATTCCCGCGTAGACCACGTTCACGCTACGGCCCGATTCGACCTTTCCACTGTCCCATATGTCCCCGCGGTCGTCCTCAAGCCCCTCGACGCTCCCGGCAACCAGAACGCGATAGGCAGTCTGCTTCTGCCCACGCACTGAAGATGTGAGCACCCAGCTCAACCGCGGAGCGGGATGGTCAATCCCAAGCGGCGAGTCCCGATATTCGCAGCGCAGTCCCGTGATCTGCATCGATACCTCCACATTGTCTGCGCATGCGTCACCCGGCGACAGGATTGCCGTTAGCGGAATACCTATCACCACGCAAATGCTCGACAGAATACGCATGTTCCCTAACGCTCCACACGAATACGGTAGTAGCGCCCCGACGGCCCGCCGGGCTGCAGGTCTCTGTAGCTCCCTCCCGCGGGCGTGGGAGGCAATACCGTGTGAATAGTGGTCCACTCAACCGGCTCATTAGTAACACAGGTAGCTCTTTCCACGATCTGCGTGGCCGCCGTGCCGCCCTGCCAGGAAATCAAGACACCGTTCGACCTGGCACAGGCGCCCGTCACCACCAGGATGGACTGCGCGTTCGTCGGCACGGTGTCGGCAACCCACTCCTGCCACGTCGGCACGCCATCCCCATCGGGATCCGCCAATTCCTCCGCCTGAAAGCCGCCATTCGTCAGACTATGCCCCGCGAGCCACCAGTGCGGCGTGCCGCGCGATGTCAGGATCGGAGCAAAAATGGCTTCGATCGAGCGATCATCATAGCTGCCGAGGAACGAGTAGTTCGTCACCTTCCCTACGGAAAAACCGTCGACAACAACGTCCGAGACGACATAGTACGGGGCCGCACCAAGCGTGAGATCGACTCTCCCCGAAAACACCAGGGCCAGGGTCCCCGACGGCGAAATCCATCCCTGCCCGACCGCTGTGGCTGTCACATACGTCAGACGCTCGACGCCCAGCGGCTCGGGAAAGACCGGGCACGTGCCCCCCAGTCCCGAGCCGAACGCGTACTCAACCGTCGAGCGGATATCGGCCTCCGTGGCAGCGCCGCCAGGCGTCGAGTACTCCCATGAGAATGCCACGAGATTGGTCGGGGGTAGAGCGCCGAATACTATGTTCGTCCCCTGCACCCGCGGATTACCGTCTCCCCACGCCCTCTTGATCCTCCAACCCGCCGGCAGCCCGACGCTCCACCGCAGCGTCGTCACTTCCATTCCGTCGCCAACCTCGAATTCACATGCCACCGCGCTGGTACCGGCGGAACGAAATCCCGGGCACGAATGCCTGGGGCAGACGATAGCGGTAACCGTCGTATTGGTGTTGTCCTCCTGCCGGTTGTCTGCGACATAGCTCGCGACCGCCACCGTGTTGCCGATTACGCCCACGGTGTCTTCGCCAATCGTCACCCTGAAGCTGTAGGCAACTTCCGCGCCGTTGGACATGTCCCCCAACCACTTCGTCAACGGGTCACTCGTTGTCACGCCGGCGGGAAGCGTGTGGGTGACGTTGACGTTCCCGGCCATGTCGGGGCCGGCGTTTACAACGGTAACAGTGTAGACCAGATCCCGGCCGGACGCTGTCGATCCATCCGTCACGGCCTGGGAAACGCCAAGGTCGGCGACTCGAACGCTGAACGACGCCTGGTCGCTGTCGTTTCCCGCGGAATGATCTGCCTGGTCGGCCGAAGAGATCGACGCAGAGTTGTGGATCGTCTGCCCTCCCGTGCCCTCATTCACCGTCGCGTTGATGACGAGCGTAGTACTGCCGGCGACCGGCAGGGAACGGACCGACCAGATGCCGTTACTACTGTCATACGAGTTCATGTCCGAAGAGGTCGCGTACGTCACACCGTCCGGGAGGAGATCCAACACCTCCACGTTGGTCGCATCATCGGGCCCCGCATTCTCGAGCCGCAATGTGTAGGCCACCGTCTCGCCAACGTTCGCATAGTCGCGATCGACCGTCTTGGTTATGCCAAGATCCAACCACCGTACCCGGAACACGGCGCTGTCCTCGTTGTTGAAGTCCTGGGGGTCGGTCTGGCCGGCACTATGGATCGCGGCGGTGTTCGTGATTGCCTGCCCGCCCGTGAGCGCATCGACCGCCACCGTTATCGTCAGCGTAGTGCTGCTGTTTGCGGCCACCAGCGGCACTGTCCAAATCGAGTTTCCGCTGTCGAAACCATTGCTATCCGACGCCGTCACGTACGTCACTCCATACGGCAGATAGTCCGTAACCTCCACGTCGGTGGCGTCATCCGGCCCGGCATTTGACAGTTCCAACACATAGTCGACAAGGTCCCCCTCGTTCGGAAAGCTGTCACTGACGGACTTGTTCAGCCAGAGGTCCGCGGACTGGACGGTTACCGCCGCCTCGTCCTCGTTGTTCCCGGGAACGTTGTCTGCCTGGTCCGCGGCCGTGATAGAGGCGACGTTGGTGATCCGGCTTCCTGCGGTCCACAGGTCGACCGCCGCCGTGATCGTCAATTCAACGCTGTCGTGCGCGTCGAGCCAGGACACAGACCACGTCCCGTTGCCGTCGTCATAGCCAATCGGATCCGAGGTCCTGGCAAACGTCACCCCCTGCGGCAAAGTGTCCGTGACCTCGATGTTCGTGGCGACGTCGGGCCCGGAATTGGTCAGGACCAGCGTATAGACGATCTCCTCATCTTCACTCGGAGTCGGGTTGTCCACGGTCTTCGCTATCCCGAGGTCCGCGGACTGACACAAGCCGACACCTCTCCCGACGCCGGCAAACAGGGCCAGTGCAATCAGGAATCTCAGTGGCGTTGCGCTCGGGAATCGGCGCATCATCGGCTACCAGGCATCTGTCCGGAACGGCGAGGCCGGCAGGCCTTCCTTGTTGTACAGGTTGCAGCCTTCCGGGTTCGTGCAGAAGGCGTAACGCACGGCAACCGGTGCTGCAACCCGGTCACTTGAAACAACGACGGTATCCCCGTCGATCACCGCGTCCGCCCACGCGAACTTCCTGTCTTCGCCGGCAATCGCGAAACGCGCCAGCTTGCCGTCGGCCACCTCGACCGTGGCGGCCAACCCCTCCTTCTTGCCAACCATCAGCCCGCTTCCGCAGTGGTCGAACGAAAGCCGGATTTTGTTGCCTTCAACCTTCATTCCCTTGTAAAGCGGACCGCTGCAGACGAGATCCTCTTTGCCGTACTCGTTCGCGAGCGCCCACAACGCCAGACGCTGCCCCACGTCCTGCTTGTTGCGGGGGTGAATGTCGCGGGGATTGCCGATGTCGACGATAACCGCCATGCCGGTCTTCGGGATGGTCAGGGTCTTGCGTTGCGCCTCGCGCAGCTTTGCCCACCCTTCCCCGCTGCCGGGCTGGTCCGACGCCTTTCTGAAGTTGGCAAGCTGCACGAAGTAGAATGGGAAATCGTAACCCCACAACTTCCGCCAGCCCTTGATCAGCGCTGTCTTCTTGTGGAAATAGGACTCCCCCTCGCCCCCGTTCGACTCGCCCTGGTACCAGATGGCTCCACGAATCGCGAAATCCGTGATGGGCGCAATCATACAGTTGTAGATCGCAGCTTCGTCACCAGTCCGCGGCATGCCGGGCAGTGACGGCGGAACACGCCCATCGGCCAGCGCCGACTCCGCCTTGGGGACCCACGCCTTTACGCCGTCAACCACCTTCCGGTAGCTCTTGCGGCCGGCTTCCGTCTTCGGATCGCACGCGTCCAACTTCGCGGAAATGCCCTTCAGCTCGGGGACCAGTCTGAACCCCTCCGGCGGCGTCCACGGCTCGACCCGCGTTCCCCCCCAGTTGCTCCCGATCAGCCCGATCGGCACACCGAGATCCTTGTGTAACTTCCGCCCGAAGAAATAGCCCACACCGGAAAACCCGGCCCAGCCGCCTTGCCGCATCCGCGTCGGCGTGCACTCCGACCAGGGATACCTGATGTCATCCCTGACCGCCGGCCCTTTCTCGTGCCGCTCGAAGTTGATCAACCGGATAGCGGGGTACTTCGCCACCGCCGTTTCCTTGTCGGCCTCCAGGCACATCCCCAACCCCTGCTCCATGTTGGACTGCCCCGAACAGATCCAGATGTCCCCGACAAGAATGTTCTTGATCTCGATCTTCTTGTCGCTCTTGGAGGAGGTCACAACCATCACGGCCGGAGTGGAAGATGCCTCCATGCTGTCGAGCTTGATCGTCCACTTGCCGCTGTCCCCGGCGACAGCAGACTTCTTCTGCCCACCAAACGCAACCGTGACCTCTTCCCCCCCATCGGCCCATCCCCAAACAGGCACCGCACGCTCCCGCTGCAGCATCATGTTGTCCCCAAAAATCCCAGCCAACTTGACCTCGGCCTGCGCCGAGACCACCGCGCACACCACCAACACAGATACGATTCGTTTCATGACACTCCTCTCGTCAGCACCGACCGCCCTCACCAAAAGGAGAAGGGTAAGGTCTCAGACCGTCCTTGCCAACCGTTTTTCATTACCAGGACAGGGCAAACGCATTCAACGCGGGTGTCGCCGGCAACCGCAGTGTGGCATAGGTAGAAAAATGGGAAGGCAAGAAGATGGAAGCATTGACTGTATCATCTTTCTACCATCCCATCTTTCTACCTATCATCTCCCACGCAGGGCTCGGCCGGATTTCTTGCATTTCTCGCCCCTCCCGCCCGGCTAAGCCTCAAGATCTGTCCCATGCCGGCCTTGGCGAGCCGCCATTCGCCATTACCCCCGCTCCATCTCCCATCCCTTACGCCGCGGACGCTTGACCCACTCGTTGGCTGCCTTGTGGTTGGTCACCTTGAGGTTCTTCGCGTCCCATTTGAGCTCCACACCCGGAAAACGTTTGGCAAGGTTCCCCAACAGAGCCAGCTCGGTCAGGGGGCCGGAGTACCCGAAATCGGCACCGGCCTTGCGGCCCTGCTTGATGGCATCGATCCAGTCCCGTTCGTGACCACCCCTGACTCGCGGCAGCGTCTTCGCCGGCCGCTCGTACGCTTTCATGGCCGCCTCGGGAATCAGCCGCGGACTGTTGCCGTAAACCCCGCCCCAGATGATCCCCTTCTCCCCCTTGAACAACGCGCCGCCTTCACGCGGTAACTTGCGCCCGTCCTCCAGACACTCCGGACGCGGAGGCTCCTGCCCCTCGAACCAGTTGATCGTCAGCGCCGGGAATCCCTCGCGCTCCGGGATTTTGAAAACAACCTTGGCCTTGTCGGGGTGCACGTCTTCATTTCCGCCTTCGATTCCCGAGCCTTCAACCGAAATCGGATCACACAGATTCAGCGCCGTGTAAACCGGGTCCAACGTGTGCGCCCCGCGGTCCCCCATCATGCCGCATCCGAAATCCCACCAGCAACGCCAGGTGCGCGGATGGTAGGCGCGATGGTAGGGGCGCATTGGCGCTGGACCGATCCAACCCTCCCAGTCCAGCCCCTCCGGCAACGGCATGCCCTCCGCCGGCCGCTCCAGCCACTTCGAACTCCACGACGCGTGCCCGGCCGGCGAATACATCAGGCTGCACCAGGCGTCTACCTCGCGCACGGTCCCGATCGCGCCGTCCTTGATCCACTCGGTAATCAGGCGGATCCCCTCACCCGAATGTCCCTGAATGCCCATCTGGGTCACAACGCCGTATTTCTTCGCTCCCTCGGCCAGCGCGCGCGCCTCAAAGACATCGTGCGTCAGCGGCTTCTGGCAGTACACGTGCTTCCCGGCCTCCATGCAGGCCATGGAGATGCAGGCATGCGTGTGGTCCGGGGTCGCGACGATCACCGCGTCGATGTCCTTCTGCGTTTCGAGCATCACGCGGTAATCCTTGTATCGCCTGGCCTTGGGATACCGCTTGAACGTACCGCCCGCATAGGCATGGTCCACGTCACACAACGCAACGATGTTCTCGCTCCGGCTGTTGTTCAGATTGCCCCCGCCCATACCGCCGATCCCCACACCCGCAATGTTGAGCTTCTTGCTGGGCGCATCCGGTCCGCCCAGCACGCGACGGGGAACAACCAGCGGCAAACCAACCGACGACACAACGGCGGCGCTCTTGAGAAAAGTACGACGGGAAACGCTATGCTTCATCTCTGTGCTCCTTGGTGAAACAAGAACTGGAAAAGCGAACCCGCATTCTAGAACGGGCACTCCTCCCTGTCCAGAGCAAGCTGCCATCCGCGATTGGGCCTATCTGCGATTTGTTGCACTTGCTGGGGGCCACCGCCGCCCGGCTTGCTCACTCTGCGCTCGCCCTTGCCCTTCCGCTCCGCTCCAGGGCTTGCGGGCGCA
>CAZKRK010000040.1:0-31041 GCA_964555035.1 uncultured Victivallales bacterium
GGGCAAGGGTCCTGGGGGGCCGCTACGCTTCACCCCAGGCTTCAGTATGATGGCCCTCCGGGCCTGGCACACGGCAGATCGTTCTCCCCATCCACACACACCCTTGACTAACCCCCCGCTCGCATCCACAATGTCGCATCGGATAAACGAAACGAGGAACATCATGAAACCTGCCGCCGTCCTCCTGGTCCTGGCCCTACTGTCCTGCACCGGATGCAGCAAACAAGAGACACCGCCGCCCCCGCCGTCAGGGCCGGCGCTCCCGAAAACGGTGACATTCACCGATACAAACGAGGTCGTCGCCGGCGAACAAGTCGTGGTCACGGAAAAGAGCAAGGCCGTAACCGCCGACTTGAACCTGGACGGCCTGCAAGACGTAGTCATGATCGAGGAGGCGCCCGACGGCAGGGAACAGGTCAGCATCTACATTCGCAAACCGGTTCCGGACGCACTCCCAACCCCGCCCACCACTCCGCCCCCGACGCCGCCCGCCCTGGAACCGGCAAAGCCTCCCCCCCCCGAGCCCGTGTTCGAGGTCGACATGGTGTCCTTCTACAGGGCCGGCGTCATTCACCCGCTGAGCTCGGGCCGCATCATCGGCCTCATGACCAAGCGCGGCCGCGACGCCCACACGGACATCCTGATCGTCGTCGCCCACCCCGACGGCCATAACGAAATCGTCCACTACCAGAACGAAGGTACGCGGTTCGTGATGGTGAGGTGAGACTGGGGAAACGACCGACGCCGGCGGCTGCCGCGGTTGAACCTGTCGTTGTCCGGCCGAACCCATGCCGCACTGACCGGAAACTTCAACTCCTGCCTGTCATCCCGAGCGCAGCGGAGCGTAGTCGAGGGATCTCGAGACTTGCGATAACGTCCGGGGTGGTTTCCAATTCCCGAGATCCCTCGACTACGCTCCGCTGCGCTCGGGATGACAGGGCAAGGGACGCACTTGCCCCCCCAAATCCCCCAACGCACCACCCAACACTCGACACGCATCCCGCTTTTTTCATAAAAAGCAGGAAGAACAACCACGTCACAAACGTCTCTAGGCTGAAAAACGCAAAGATCGAGGGTCGCGAATGGGTGAGGTGCGGACAGGCGAAGCCCACGGTGCGCAAGACCGCGCACGACAGATGGAGACGATTGTGGCCGGATACGAAACAGCCCTTCTGCGCTATACGGCGCGTATTGTGAACAGCCCCACGGCCGCCCAGGACGTCGTCCAGAACGTCTTCATCAAGCTGTTCCGGCGCGGGGACGAGGGACTGCTCAATAGCGGCAAACTCAAAGGCTGGCTCTACCGCGTAGCCCACAACGAGGCCGTCGACTTCGTGCGGCGCGAATCGCGCCTGCACCTGCTCCATGACGCTCACGCCGAGCAGAAAACCCTCGATCCCCCCCTCCGACGCCGCAAAGGACGCCGAGAGGGACGAACGCATCGAAATGGTCCTGACCGAGCTGCGCCGGCTGCACGAGCGCGAGCAACAGGTCGTCCTGCTGAGACTGCAGGAAGGGCTCTCCTATAAGGAGATAGCCGAAGTCACCGGGCGCACGGAGGGCAACGTAGGCAACATCCTCCACCACGCCGTCAAGAAGCTCTCCAAACGACTGGCACACGCGAGCTGATCATGAAAGAGAAACAAGCCAAAGAACTGCTGACCCGGTACCTGCTCGGCGATCTGGATGACGCCACGCAGGCAGAGGTGAAAGCCTGCCTCGACGAATCGGAAAGCTGCCGGGCGGAAGCGCGGGAAATCGAACCGACCCTCGATCTACTGCGCTCCGCCCTGGCAGCTCCCGGCCATGTCCCCGAACGGCTCTCGGCCGAACGGAGAACACGCATCATGGCGGCCGGCGCCGCCGAAAAGAGAGGGGAGACAACCCTACCGAAAGTACTGCACTGGTTCACCGAAGGCTGGCCGGCCCTGGCCCGCACCGCGGCCCTGCTGCTGGTCTGCTTCGTAATCGCGGGCCTCATCGTCCCGGCCACGGTCTCGGTGCGCCGCGTCGCGCGGGAAGCGCCGCCCCCCTGCGCCGATTCGGCAGCCGCCACGGCTCCCTATACCGGCAGAGTGCCGCCTGACCTCGAAGTAGACGACGACCACGGAACCTTGTCGGAACGTGCCGGCGCCTACGGGAACGCCTACGGCTCTCCCCCACCCACGAGCGACCGCGATGAAGACCGGCTCAAGTGGGCTTGGCGATCGGGGCAGTCGGGCAGCGGACCCGCGGCGCCCAAAGCAGCGCAGGACGCAAGCAAGAACACCTACACATACTGGGGAGACACGGACGGCGATTCCCATGTTGCATACTCGGTCGACGGTTCCGAAGTCGCATGGAAGCAGTCGGAGGGCCGCCGGGGTGTCCATACGCACTGGAACGTCGCCGACGGGGCAGACCGGACATGGAAGCGGGCGCCCGGCGGCGAGGAGAAGTCCCTTGACCGGCGCATCGACCCCTTCTACGACCAGCCGGCCCCCAGCGTGGCAATCGGCGGCGGCGGTGGCGGAGGACAGGGAGAAGATGAAAGCGGCGGAGCCCGTTTCAGGGCCTATCTGCACTCCCGTGGCGACCCAACTCCCGGGGAGTCCGCGCCCGTTCAACTCAAACCGGTCGAGCTCGACTCCATCGAGACGATCAAGAGCCCAATCATCATGCGTGGCATCTACGGAAGCCGCAACCCCGGCACGAAGACAACTACGACCGGCGGGGACGAAGCGTCCGCCAACGAAGTGTCCAGCGTCAACGTCAGCGGCTACAACAAACTCCAGGTCCAGGCCGGCGCCGGGTCCGGATTGCGGGACGGCAAAGACATCGGCGTCGAAGCCGACTTCGAGGACGACGCCAAGCCCGGCGACAGTCTGACAGTTGCGGGCATCGTGGTGAACAGAGACGGCTCCGCCGCCATCAAGGACCTCAACGGCGTCAGGTTCGACGACGAATACGAAAGCGGCGCCTCACGCGGCGACAGCAAGCCTCGCCGCACGGCCAAACCCAAACCTGCCCCTCCGCGGCAACCATCCGCTCCGGCTGAAACGGCGCCCCCGCCGGTGCTGACGCCACCGACGCCCCGGCCCAAAACACCTCCGCCATCCGTACCCGGACTGGCTGGGAACGGCACTCTGTTTGTCGACGGCAATGTCTCCTTCAAGGGCGGCGCTGCCCCCGAAGACCTCCGTACCAGGACGGAAGTGACGCTGAACCGGGAATCCCAGGCAGCCGGTGCGGCCGAGGCCGTCACGACGGAAGACTTCGGCCTGCCCGGACGGAAGACCGCGGAAACCGGGGAGAAGTACACCGGCAAGCGCCTGGAGCACCGACCGGGAACAGGCGGGCGCATCGCGTCGGAGAGAGACAAGCGCAACGAGCCCGTGTCTACCACCACCCGCGCGGGCAAGAGCAAGGAGATGGCCCTGCCCGAAGCCGAGAAGCTCGAAAACACCGGGACCGCGAGGACTCGCATCGACGCGAAGAAGGAGCCGAAGCCCAACGCTCCGGAAAAGGAGATGGTTCCGCTGAAGCTGAAACTACCCAAGCCTCTGTTTGTCGGGACCCCCAAGAAGATCAAGAGCGACAACCTCGAGTCGTACTCCTATTCCAGGCGCGTGCCCGACGACATAGTCGCCGCGGACCCGGCGGCGGTTGTCCCGGCCAAACCCCCGGCCAAGCCGCCCGCGTACAAGCCCGGCTGGGATTCGAGCGACATGGACGGGCCCGCCCCGGTGCCCGACACGCCTGAGCCGCTAACCCCGGCCCTCACTGAAGTAGCGGACCTGGCGCAGAAGACGCCTTCGCGCACCGTGCCGTCTCCGGCCGACGCCCCGCCGAAGGGTCCACCACGTGACGAAGTGACGGAGGAACTCAACGCTCCCGCTCTCGAGACAAGCAGACAAGTAGTCGACGCGGGCGGCACCGTCTCAGCCCTGGGCAGAATCCCGGTGCTCGGCAGCCTGTTCCGCTCGGACACAACGAAATCGGAGGGCAAGAAATCAGTCGCGACCCCACATACAGGACCGGTCGTGTCCGGCGGCCTGACGGTCGTCAACGGCCGGGACCTCTATTTCAGCAACGGCGAGTACCGCCGCAGAGAAACCGCGAAGAGCAAGTTGGATGGCAAGACGGACAGTTGGGAGGCGGAGAGAGAACAGGGAGGGTTCGCCTATGACGGAGACAAGAAGGGCGGGAAACCGCGGGATGCAAACGGCGACGACGTCACCTTGCGCCGCCTGGAGGCCGAGGGAGAGAAAGCGGCAGCGGAATCCCGGCAGGTCAAAGAGATTGTGATCCAGGAACGTCTGCGACGCCGGGCCGAGGAAGAACACGGCCTGCAGTCCCTCGCGGCCGCGGAGCACGCCATGAAGGCGGGCGACTACCAGAGCGCGATTCGCCTATACGGGGAGGCCGAGAAGCTCGTCGGCGACCGCCCGGAGACGCGCGAAGCCCGCGCGAATCTGAAAGGCGCATTGCCGGAGGCCTACGAGCGTTGGGGCGCTGTCCTGGCCAAGCGCGGCGAGAAAGAGGGCGCCGAGCGAAACGAACGCGAAAGCCGGAAACGGCGCGAAGAGCTGAAAGAGGAATCGGCACGGGAAGCGCAGCAGGCCGGGGAGGACGTCAGCGATACCACGGGGGTCATCGTTGCCGATGCGGACGCGCCGACCGTTGAGGAACCGGAAGCGATTCCCGAGCCGCGGCCCGATCCGGAGTCGAAGCCGGAACCCGAGCCCGAACCAGAGCCCGAAGATCCGACCCGCTTCCGCGCGTTTGGCGTCAACCCGTTTTACTCCGTCAAGGACCAGCCGTTCTCGACCTTTTCGATCGACGTCGATACCGCGGCCTATGCCCTGGCCCGCCGCTACATGTCGCAGGGGTTCCTGCCGCCTGCCGAAGCCGTGCGCACGGAGGAGTTCGTAAACTTCTTCGACTATGGCTACAAGGCGCCGACGCACCGCACGTTCAGAGTGTTTGCGTCCAGCGCGCCCTCACGCTTCGGGCGCGGACTGCACCTGGTCAAGGTCGGCATCAAGGGACGCCGCCTGGGCCGCGAGGAACAGCGCCAGGCGGTCCTGACCTTCCTGATCGACACCTCCGGTTCGATGGACAAGCCCGACCGCATCGAACTGGTTCAGCAGTCGCTGCGGCTGCTCGTGTCGAAGCTGGATCCGGACGACCGCGTGGCGATCGTCCAATACTCCTCGCACGCCCGCGTGCTGATCGAGCATACGGCCGTGCGTGACCGCAAACGCATCCTGACCGCGATCGACACCATGCAGTGCGGCGGTTCGACCAATCTCGAAGAGGGCATGCGCCGGGCCTATCAGCTTGCGGCCGCGGCCTTCGTGCCCGGCGGCGAAAACCGCGTACTCCTGCTCTCGGACGGCGTCGCCAACCTGGGAACCGGGAGCGCGGCGGACATCCTCAAGCAGGTCGACCGCTATCGCAAACAGGGCATCACCTGCTCGGTGTTCGGCTTCGGGATGGGCACCTATGACGACGAAATGCTCGAGACGCTCGCCAACAAGGGCGACGGCAACTACACCTTCATCGACTCGCGCGAGCAGGCCCGGCGCGTGTTTGTCGACGATCTCGCGGCAACGCTCAACACGATCGCGGCCGACGTCAAGATCCAGGTCGAATTCGATCCGAAGCGGGTCAAACGCTACCGCCAGTTGGGCTACGAGAACCGCCAACTGGCCAAGGAGGATTTCAGGAACGACAGCGTCGACGCCGGCGAGGTCGGCTCAGGGCAGTCGGTCACGGCGCTCTACGAGGTCGAGCTGGCCGACACCACCTCGCGCGCGCCGGTCTGCACGGTGCGCGTGCGCTACCGCCGCGTGGATACCGGGGCGGTAGAGGAGATCGAGGATGTGCTGAAGGCATCGAACATGGAGAACGACTTCCGCCTGGCCGATTCCCGCTTCCGCCTGGCGGCGTGTGCGGCCGAATTCGCGGAAATCCTGCGAGCCAGCCCCTATGCCGCCGGGAGCGAATACGCACACGTCGCCGCTGTCCTGCGCCCGGTGGCGCTGGAGCTCGACCTGGACAACCGGGTGCAAGAGCTGCTGCGGCTGGTGCAGGGGGCTGGGAGTATGAGTCGAGGGGAGTAAGGGCGAAACAACAGTGGGCCGGATTTGCAATCCGGCCGAGAAAGACATGAGCATGAAGACGAGAATGACACAGCGCACGGCACGCTTCATTCACACAACCATGCTCCCCTCTTTCACGGCCGGATTGCAAATCCGGCCCACGTGAGGCACAGGGCCACTTGAACCAGGGCCGGACATGAACGCAGAACCGGACAGCCAAGCCAGGGCGGCAATGATCGAGACGGTCATTTCCGAGCACGAAACGGCTCTGCTACGCTATGCGGCGCGCCTGGTCAACGATGCCGCGGCCGCCGAGGACGTCGTCCAGAACGTCTTCACCAAGCTCTTCCAAAAATGGCCGCCCGGCATGCGGCCGTCGAAACAACTGCGGAGCTGGCTCTTCCGGGCTATCCACAACGAAGCCGTCGACTATATTCGGCGCGAATCGCGTCTGCGCCTGCTGCACTCAAAACACGCCGAGGAACAGCCTAAGTCCTGCCCCGACGGGATCCACTGCGAACCCGGTCACGAAGAGCGCAAGGCGATCGTCCTGCGCCATCTGCACGCGCTCCTGCCGCGCGAACGCCAGGTTCTCATCCTGCGCCTCCAGGAAGGGATGTCCTACCGCGAAATCGGCGAGGTGACGGGACGCAGCGAAGGCAATGTCGGCAACATTCTGCATCATGCCGTCAGGAAGATGTCCGGCCAGCTCGCGGGGGTGCTGCAATGACGCGCGAGAACCTCAGAGAGTTGCTGGTATCGTACACGCTGGGCGAGCTCAATACCGAAATGAGTCAGGCCATGAGCCGCCTTATCGCGACCGACGCGGAACTTGCCGGAGAAGCCGAGACGCTTGCCGCCACGGTCGCGCTTCTCGCCGATACGCTGGGCGACTCCCCCGCCCCGGAACGGCTTTCGGACAAACGCAAACGGCGAATTCTGGCCGCGGGCGCCACAGCTCCAAGCGAAGCGGCGCGGCGGAAGCGTGCCTGGACGTGGCTCGTCACGCCCCAGAAGGGCATCGGAGTCATCGCCGCGGCAGCCCTGCTCCTGATCGTGGTCACCCTGGCGGGATTGCTTATGCCCGCTGTGCAGTGCTCGCGCGAAAGAGCCGACGCCACAAGAGCAAAACTCGGCGGCGCAGTGGAAGAGCTTGGGGGAGATTACGGGAGACCCGCGACCGATGACTCCTGCTACATCGCTCCCGCGGAAGCAACAACCGCGGAAGGCGAATGCGACGAACTAGTGGAGTTCAGCAGGGTACGCACGGCACTGCCCAGGCCGCACTTCAAGGGCACGCCCGGAAAGCTCAAGACCGGGCTTCCCGCCCCCGCGGACAGTCAGAAGCCCGAAGACAGCGGACCGCCGCCTATGCCGCCGATACTCGCGCCGGAGGAAGAGCCCCCGTGCCAGCCTGCCGCGCCGGACTCGCCGGGACCAGGCTCCGGACGCCATGCGAGAGGCAACGGCAAGGAATCCGTGCGGAGACCCGATAGAGTGGTCGCGGCAAAGCCGTCCGGCCGCCCGTTCACTCTTCACGGCGCCACGGTAAACGGTCCCGCGCCGGGCACGAAAGACAGCGACGGCGACGGCAGCGTTGATTGGCGGTACGCGGACAACGGCCGCGACGGCGGGGGGCGGCTTGACGAATCGTTCAAAGGCGGCAGCGAACTCGTTACCAAGTTCCACCGCGTCCCGAACGCCGCCCTCGACCGGGTCTCCGGTTTCGGCACAGTCGCCAAGGACGGAACGGACGACGACTTCATCACGATCGGCGGCGGGGCACTGGCGCTCGGGGAACTACGCACCGCGGATCGCGACAAACGTGAGAAAGCGGACGAGGCGGCGGCCTCCGGCAAAGGCAACCAGTCCGCTCGGGGAACGGGTAGCCGCGGGCAGCTTCAACAGCCGGAGATGGCCTCAAGGCCGACTCTCACCACCACTCCGCCCTTTGGCATTCCCCCGGTAGTCACTGAAGCGGAAAGACCGTTCGCACCCGATCCACGTCCCGACAAAGGCGAACGCAAATCCAAGCAGAGGGAGTCCAGGAAGGGGGACGGAGTCCCGGCAGATGAAGAACCCGGCGAACTCGTACGCTGGAACGAACGTTCAAGCGCTTCGAACGGAGATGTACTGCGTGCCGACGCGCCGGCCAGCGATCTCCACGTACGCACCTACGAGGTCGACCCGGACGTGGCGAAAAAGGTCCAGGAACGCCCTGTAGCCGAAGGCACGGGCAACGCCTGGGAGTCTGCCTTCAAGGGTATCGGCGTGGATTGGCCCAGGGGAGCGCAAATCCGCTACGTGGCGGAAAACGGTCAACTCGTCGTCAAGAACACCCGCGAAAACCTGGCGGACTTCGACGCTGCCTTCACGAGTTTCGTCGCGGACGCGAAGCGGCCCGACACGCGTTTTCGGGCCTACGGGGTGAACCCGGTCTACGCGACGGTCGACCGGCCGTTTTCGACATTCTCGATCGATGTCGACACCGCCTCGTACGCCCTGACCCGCGGCTACATGGCGCAAGGCTTCCTCCCGCCGGCGGAAGCGGTACGCACGGAGGAGTTCGTGAATTCCTTTGACTACGGCTACAAGGCGCCGCTGCACCGCACGTTCAAGGTCTTTGCCGGCTGCGCGCCCACACGCTTCGGGCGCGGACTGCACCTGCTCAAGATCGGCGTCAAGGGGCGTCGACTGGGCCGCGAAGAGCAGCGCCGCGCCATCCTGACCTTCCTGATCGACACCTCCGGCTCGATGGACAAGCCCGACCGCATCGAGCTGGTGCAGCGCTCGCTGCGGATGCTCCTGTCGAAGCTGGCGCTACAGGACGAAGTGGCGATCGTCCAGTACTCGTCCCACGCCCGCGTCGTCATCGAGCACACTTCGGTCAACGACCGCGGGAAACTGCTCGCCGCGGTCGACGCCCTGCAATGCGGCGGCTCGACCAACCTCGAAGAGGGCATGCGCCGCGCCTACGCACTGGCGGCGTCGGCTTTCGTCGCCGGCTGCGAAAACCGCGTCCTGCTGCTCTCGGACGGCGTGGCCAATCTCGGCACGGGCAGCGCGGGCGACATTCTCGCCCAGGTCGAGCGCTACCGCAAGCAGGGCATCACCTGTTCCGTGTTCGGGTTCGGCATGGGCACCTACGACGACGAGATGCTCGAGACGCTCGCCAACAAGGGCGACGGCAACTACACCTTCGTCGATTCCGACGAACAGGCGCGGCGCGTGTTTGTCGACGACCTGGCCGCGACCCTCAACACGATCGCTTCCGACGTGAAGATCCAGGTCGAATTCAACCCGAAGCGCGTGCGGCGCTACCGCCAGTTGGGCTACGAGAACCGCCAGCTTGCCAAGGAGGACTTCAGAAACGACGCGGTTGACGCCGGGGAAATCGGTTCCGGCCAGTCGGTCACGGCCCTCTACGAAGTGGAGCTTTCCGGCCGGTCGCGCGAACCGCTCGGCACCGTGCGCGTTCGCTACCGCCGCGTGGATACCGGGGCGGTGGAGGAGATTGCCCACGCAATCCGGCCGTCCGACGTTGCGAAGCGTTTCGTCGACGCCGAGGCGCGCTTCAAGCTGGCGATGTGCGTTGCCGAGTTTGCCGAACTGCTGCGCGGCAGTCCCTACGCGGCCGGCAACGACTACGCCAACGTGGCCGCCCTGCTGAGGCCGGCGGCCCTGGAGCTGGATCTCGATCAGAACGTGCAGGAGCTTCTGCGCCTGGTACAGGGCGCGGGGAGTATGAGTAGGGGAGAATGAAAGTGACACCTGATCCCACACTTAGTCCCCCCCGCGGCCGTTCATACAACATCACGTCTGTCGGTCGCGGATTTACGGCAAACGTAGGTCCGATTTGCAATCGGACCCAAGGCCGCTCGGACGTATCGTCCCCCCTCCGTCAGTTGAAACAACGGGCGTGGGTTGGGTCCGATTGCAAATCGGACCTACGCCTGAACCCAGCCCATTTTTACACCCCCGTTACGTTGGCGGCAGGCATGATTTGGCATTATTGAGTGAGAACAAGTGAAAACGTAGGGTCGGGAAGAGCGAGGTATGCGATGAAGAGATGGTGGATTGGAATGGCGGTGCTGTCCCTGGCGTCGACATTGTGTTGGGCAGGCGACAAGGACACGAAAGTAAGCAACTTCTCGCTGGAAGGTGAGATCGAAGGCGAGAACATCACGTTCACGCTCCAGTTCGACGTCGACATCGACACCAAGGGCACGATACTCCCGCTGGTGATCGGCGACGTGGCCTATCTCGAAGGCACTTTCCCGAAATACTCCGAGCTGGTACGCGAGGGCGACAACTACGCGTTGAAGTTTCGCAGTTCACGCGAAGGCACGGTCATGTTCCGTTTCGCCAGCAGGCCGCTCAAGGAGGGCGACTGGCGCCGAACGCGCTTTGCCATTCCGGCCGCCAGCATTCGCAAGGTATCGGTGCTGTGCGACCGCGACGATCTCGAGGTGAAGTTCCCCAGCGCGTTGAGCGTGGAACGCCGGACGCCCGAAGCCGGCAAGACGCAGGTCACGGCGTTCCTTGGCATCGGCGAGCAGTTCGAAGTGGGCTGGAAACCGGAAGTGCGTAAGCTGGAGTCGGACCTCGTCGTGACCTGCGACGCCAACACGCTCGCCACCGCCAGCGTGGGCGCCATGCGCCTGGACTCGGTGTTCACGTACCGGGTAATCCAGGGCGAGCTGAACACGCTCACGCTGCAATTGCCTGACGTAAACGTCACGCAGGTACAGGGCGAAGACATCCAGGACTGGCGTATCGACCGCACCGACCCGCAACAGCCGAAGCTGCTCGTAACGCTCAGCCGCCCGAAAACCGACATCTACAGGCTGCAGGTAGAGAGCGAAACGCTGCTCCCGGAATTCCCCGCACAGAGCACGCTGCCCGTTCTGGACCCCGAAAACGTCCTGCGAACGAGCGGTTTTCTGATGGTAGGGACCGACAGCGCGATCAAGCTGAACGTGGCCAGGCTCGCCGGCCTGACACAGGTGGACCAGGCCGCCTTCCCCGCCATCTCGCTGGACGCCAAGCAACCGCGCGCCAAACCGACCCGCAGCATCTACACCTACCAGTACGCCAACACCCCCTACCGGCTGGAGCTCGAAGCCGACGACATCGTGACCTCGTTCACGGCCGACAACCGCCTGGTTCTAACCATGTCCGACAACGAGCTCAGTTTCGACGCCTCGGTCGAGATCGACGTCAAGGACGCCCCGGCGCGCGAGATCACGATCGAGACCGCCAACGATCCCGAGTGGACGGTCACCAGCATCACGGGGCAGCAGGTCTCCGAGGCCGACACGGACGTACGCGTCGAGCAAGACAAACGCGTAATCTACATTCCATTTAAGCAGGCCGTCAGCGGAACGGTGCTCGTGAATGTCCGCATGGAGAAATCGCTCAAGGCCGACGCGAAGTCTTTCTCGGCGCCGGAATTCGCGGTGAAGAACGCGAAATCCGAAAGAGGCTACATCGTGGTGGCGGCGGAAAAGGGCGTGCGACTCGTTCCCGGCGACTTCACCGGGGTGCGCGAGGTGCACACCGGGTCGGCGCCGATGCGCGTGGAAGGCGCTCAGCACGCGTTTCGTTTCAAGGACCCGGGGTGGACGCTCGCGCTCACCGTTGAACGGGCCGTCTCCGCCACCCACTGCGAGACCTTCCATCTCGTCTCCCTGGGCGAAGGCGTCATGTACTGCAGCGTCACGCTCAACTACGACATCGACGGTTCGCCCATCCAGGAACTGGTTCTCAAGGTACCCGCGGAAATCGAGACACTGGAAATCGTCGGCGCGGACATCGAAGGATGGCGTCGCGACGGCGAGACCTGCACGGTGCGGCTGCAGACCAAGATCATCGGCGAGTACACACTGCTGGTCACGTACGACCGGCAGTTCGACTACGAAGGAGCAGACATATCCGTGGGCGGAATCGAGACGATCGGCAGCGAAAGCGAAGTCGGCTACATCGGCATCGCAAGCTCGGCCAGCCTGAAGCTGAAGGCGACCACGCTGCCCCAGTCGATAATCGAGATCGACCGGGAGGAGATCCCGGCGGCCTACTCGTCGCCGGTAGCCGACCCGATCATCGGCGCCTACAAGTACGTCCGCACGCCGCACACGGCCGACATCCACGTCGAGCCGTTCGAAACCGAACAACTCCTCGGCCAGGTGTCCGACTGCGTCACCTACACAACGACTCTCAGCCGCGACGGCGAGTCGATCACGACCGCCAGCTACTTCATAAAGAACGCCTCTCGCCAATACTTTGTACTGCAGCTCCCGGAGGGAGTGAAACCGTGGTCCATCCGCACCGTCAATCCCGACGGCACGAAGGAAGACGTGCTCTCGCAGCAGAGCAACGGGCAGATACTGATCCCGGTACGCCGTCCGCGCGATCCGAGCATGCCGATCCAGGTGGAAGTCGTCTACGCGCTCAGCCTGGGGGAGATGACCTTCTGGCGCAGCGCCATCCGCGGCATGGACCTCCTCTTCCCCGTCATGCCGGATACGCACGCCACGTTCGTCAGTTGCAGCGTCAGCGTGCCGGAAGATTTCGCAATCGTGGGCGGAACGGGCGACCTGACGGCAGTCAACGGAGCCGGCCTGCACGGCTTCGCCGGCATCTGGTCCAAGCTGAAAATGCTCTGGTACGCGGTCAAAGACGGCCCCCGCGGCAACACCATCTGGGATGCCGTGACCTGTGACTGGCAGGGCGTGCGCCAGACCAAGTTCACGCGCACCGTGAACCTGCACACCACGGCCGCCCCGTTGGTGCAGACAGTGCGCGTCGTGCCGAAATGGCTGGGCAGCGTGAGCTCCATTTTCGTACTTCTCGGAGGCGTCGTGCTCGGGTTGGTGCTCACCCTGGCCGGCTCGGTCGGACGGGCCAAACCCTTCGTGATAGCGCTCGGTCTGACCGCCCTGATCTACGGCGTGTCGCAGAGCAGCGGCGGTTGCTCGCTGATAGCCCTGGGCGCCGTGCTCGCAGTGCTGCTCGCGGTGGCAATCTCCCTCCTGCGCCTGCTCTGGCGCGGCACCCGCCGCGCAGGACATGCCGCGGGCGCAGCCCGTGCTCGCCACCGCGAAAAGAGCGAAACCAAACGCCGCGCCAAACAGGAAGCCAAAGCTGCCGCCGAAGCTGCGAAAGCCGAGGCCGAAGCAGCGGCCGCCGCCGCAAAGGCAGAGGAAGAAGCCGCGGCCGCGGAAGAAGAACAGCTGCCCGAAGCCGATAACCTGACCCCATTCGAACCCGACACCCCCGAAGAAGCCGAAGCGGAGCAACCGCAAGCACCGCCCCCCGAAGAGCCCGACCAGGAAGACGATCAGCCGAATCCGTCCGATCCGTCCGATCCGTCCGATCCCCCCCCCGACGACGAACCAACCCACAACGGAGGCTCCATGCACCTCAGAATGCTGTTCCTGACAGCCCTGGCTGCCGCCATGTTCGGGACTGCCACCGCGGCCGTAGCCGCGAAGAAATCCGCCACACCCGAACCGCCCGGACCGGCCATACCGCTGCCCGTCATGGACTCCATCGAGATCACGATCGCCGCTCCGGGGACGGGCCGGGAAGAGATCCCTAGCGCGAACATCACGTTGACGTGCACCATGGAGGTCGAAGACCCGATCACCTTCCCCGTGCTCCCGGCAAGCGCCGTTCTCACCAGCCACACGCTCGGCTCGAGCGATCTTGCGATCGAAAGCGATGCCGGCGGCTACCGGCTGGTGGTAAAGGACGACGACGAATACACGTTCACGCTGAACTACCAGGTAAAAGTGGCCGAAGAGAACGGCCAGTGGAGCGTGGCCGTACCGCTGTTGCCCAACATGCGCAACTCCGTGAAGCTCACCATCCCGGAAGCGGGACTGGACGTCAAGGCCGACGCCGCCGTGCTCTTTCGTTCCGAAGAGAAGGACGAGGCCACGCAGGCCGAAGCCGTATTCGGCTCGGTAGACCAGGTCGAGTTCACGTGGAGTCCCCGCGTGAGAAAGACCAAGCTCGAGGACGCGGTTTTCTTCTGCGAGGCGAACTCGCTGGTAGGGCTGCAATCGGGCGTAGTCGAACTGACCAACCTGATCCGCTACCAGATCGCACAGGGCGAGCTCAAGGAACTCAAGGTGAAGGTGCCGGAGGGCATGAGCGTGACTGCCGTGCCGACCCCGGGCATCGCGACCTGGAGCTTCGATCCCGACACGCGCCTGCTCGACGCGATTCTCGAAAAGGCGGTCAGCGGCGACTTCACCCTGGCGGTCACGACACAGGTGGCGTGCGAGGGGCTCCCCTACAGCGCAACCATCGGCGCCATCGAAGTCGTCGATTCGCAACGCCAACGCGGTTCGATCGCAATTGCCGCATCCGACACGATCCAGGTGCGCATCGGCGAGACCACGGGACTGAACGCGATGAACATCGAGGACTTCCCGGCAGCCATGCTGCAACCAAGCAACAAGCAGGCGCCGGGCAAGACCGCGCAGACCATCCGCCGGGCCTTCCGCTACCATCAGGCGTCGGAAGTCAAGGTGACGGTCGAAACGGAGCAGGTTCTGCCGGAGATCCGCGTAACCGAGACCGGTACGCTCTCGATCGCCGACGAGCGCATTGTCCTGGCCACCAAGCTGTCTCTCGCCGTCGCCAAGGCCGGCGTCTTTTCCGCGTCGCTCGAGATCCCGGACGACTTCGACGTCGAGACGCTGACCGGCAAAGACGTAAGCCACTGGGACGAGTCAAAAGACCAGGGCCACGGAGTGGTCGTCCATTTCACTCGGCAGGTCATGGACACCACGGACCTGAACCTGGTTGTGGCGCGGGTCGAGAAAGGAATCGAAGAGCGGATCACCGTGCCGCGCGTAGGCGTAGTGGACGCGCGCAAGCACTCCGGGCGTCTGACCGTTTCCGGCGAACGCGGAGTGCGCATGATGGTGGAGAGCCACCAGGGGATCGACATTCTCAAGGCCAGCGAAGAAGGCATCCACCAGGCCGGGGTGCACGTGTTCGATATTCTGCGACCCAACTGGTCGATAGTCCTGCGCACAGAGGTCATGGACCCGCTCGTGAAGCCTGACGTGCTGCAGTGGGTCGACCTGGCCGAAGGCATGCTGCAGTGCCGGGCCTACATTCGCTACGAGATCGAGAACGCCGGCGTGAAGTCCTTCCGCCTGCAATCGCCGATGCCGGGCATTACGCTTTCGGTGACGGGCCGACACATCTCGCGTGTGCATGAGATGGACAAGACGAACGGCGTCTGGCAGGTGGACCTGCACAACAAGGTCGAGAATCAGTACGCCATGACGGTCACCTACCAGGTCCCGTACGACCCGGCCGAGCAGCGTGTCGTGCTGAAGCCGCTCAGGATGGTAGACACCGAAGGACAACGTGGATACCTCGTGGTCACCTGTGCCGGCCGAGTGCAGGTGCAGCCCGCCGGCGAGTCCAAGGGACTCAAGGTGGAGGATCCGCGCAGCATTCCGACCGAATTCGGCGCGGGCGACCTGTCCAGCGCGATCCAGTGCTACCGCACGATTCGGCCCGACTACGAGCTGGCGCTTTCCGTAGTCCGCCACAAATCGGCCGATGTTCTGCCGGCAACGATCAACAACGTGCGCATGACTTCCGTCCTCGCCGCCAGCGGCGACTTGGTAACGCATGCCAACCTGCGGATGACGGTCGGTTCGCACCGTTTCCTCAAGGTCGAACTGCCCGGCAAAGACGACACACTGTGGACGGTACTTGTCAACGGCAAGGAGGTCGCCACGGCGCGCGAGGACGAGAGCTACTGCATTCCCCTTGCCGGCCAGGAGGGAGACCGCGACACCGACGTGGACATTGTCTACTCCGGCGTGGCTGCCGGCGGTTTCCTGTTGTCAAAACAGGTGTACAAGGCGCCTAAGTTCGGTTTGCCCCTGAACGACATTGAGTGGTCCTTCTACGCCGTACCGGGGTTGTTCTACTACGGCTTCGACGGCTCCATGCAGCACCGCGACGAAGACGAGATCACCAAATCGTTCAACACTGAGACTTACCTGGCGATGAATCGCTTCCAGCGTGAAGCGTACCTGCAGAAAGCCAAGCAGGTACTCGACGTGGGCGAACAGCTCCAGCAGGCCGGGCGCCAGCGCGAGGCACAGAAAGCCTTCCAGGAAGCGCTGAACTACTCGCAGGGCCAGGCCGACCTCAACGAGGACGCCCGCGTGCAACTACGCAACCTGCTGAAGCAGCAGGTCAAGATCGGCCTGGTCAACCGACGTGACGCAGTGCGCCACTCGCGCAACAAGTTGGACGCGCAGCAGCTCGCGGAGATGCAGAATTTCCAGGACGGCGATTTCAGCCAGGAGTATGCGGCCCGCGTCGAGCAGCGCCTGTCGGCCAAGGACAATGACGCGCTCGAGGTCGTCGCCGACAAGATCATCGACCAGCAGGCCGCCGCGGCGGGCGTGGTGACAGCCATCCGCATCACGCTACCGGAGCACGGTCGCCGGCTCAACTTCTACCGCGAAATGCACATCGACCCCGCGGCCGATCTCACGGTGGAGTTCAAAGCCAGCGACGGCCGCATACTGCGCCTGGCCCAGAATGCCGGCATGGCCGCCGCCCTGTTCCTGGTGCTGTGGCTGACGGGGCGGCTGGCGGCGGGGGGCAAGCCGCGGATGGCGGTGGCGTAGGGGCGGCGGAACATTGGTCTCCGCAAGGGCTGGGCGGGAAATGGGCCCGGCATTCTTGCCCGGCTCACGGATATCGGCAAACGTAGGTCCGATTTGCAATCGGACCCAAGGCCGCGCGGACGTGGCGTCCCCTCCGCCATTCGGAACACCCGGCGTGGGTTGGGTCCGATTGCAAATCGGACCTACGTTTGCCTCTCATGCCCGAGCATTGCCTTCGACATTCCTGCTGTTCGCTTGTTCCTTCCGTTCAGTATTCTCAGTCAAACCACTCATCCCCCGGATCGAATGCGGGGACCAGTTCACCGTCGAGCTCCAGGCAACCTCTCCCTTCCACTTCCAGCACGAGGTAGATCTCGGTCAGATTCTTGTGGTAGTGGACGCGCGCGTCCTCGGAGATATCGACCATATGGAGCGTGGCGGTGTGATTGTCGGGGCAGGCGAACGCGCGCCGGGATATCCCGCAAGGGCACTCAACTCCCGCGACCTCGTCGAGATGCGCGATCATGTAGTTCGGCATGCGCGGGACCTACTCGTCGACAGTCTCGACCGGATCGAGAAACGTGGGCGTCGACTCGTCAACCGGCGGCAACGTCACCGGTTTGAGGTTCTCGTCCCGGTCGGGCGGCAACGCCGCGGAGACCGGAATTCCGTAACGGCCGTAACGCCGACGCAAGGCATTGCGGTCCTTGAGTTTGAGCTCGTACCGTTTCGCAAGCACTTTCCATTCGCCGCCGGTGAAATCGCAGCATTCGTCCATGGTGTTGACAAGCGAGACTATATCGAGTGCGGACACGCGGTAACGCTCGCCGCACCAGTCACACCCGTTTGCCAGAGACGCGGGCAGCTCGCCTTCCTCTCCGGCCAGGACCATCGCCGCGGGCTTGACGCGGAAAATTGCACCCTCGGAGATCATGTCTGCGCTCACTTCCGTCCATTCCCGCCGTCCCGGACGCCAGACGTGAATCAGCGGCGCGGGCGAGTTGGTTGTATGCGTGTACGCCACGACTGTCACGGGGCGCAGATAGGTCATGTCCAAGGCGAATTGTACAACCGTGTAGCGGCCCGGGACAACCAGCAACGTGGATCGCTGACTGCCCACACGTTGGAACGATTGACAACCGGCAACCGCGAAACCGAGAGTTAAGATGATCAGCGCAAAAGTACTTCTGGCTCGCATTGAGAATGCCCCCCGAATTAGCAGATTAGGCAACTCCTGTCGTAACAGGATACTCAACGCGAGGTCGCAGCTTGTCAACCTATTTCCCGAGAACTTTCTTGAATTCGGCTGTGAGCATCGGGAGGATCTGCAGAGCGTCCCCCACGATGCCATAGGTTGCCATCTTGAAAATCGGGGCATCGGGATCTTTGTTGATGGCCACGATGATATCGGAAGACGACATGCCGGCCAGATGCTGGATCTGACCGCTGATCCCGCAGGCAATGTAGATCTTGGGGCAGACAGTCTTGCCGGTCTGGCCGACCTGGTGCGAATAGGCGATCCAGTCGGCGTCAACCGCCGCGCGCGAGGATCCGACGCCTCCGTTGAGGACTTCCGCCAGCTCCCGCACGAACGAGAAATTCTCCGGTTTCTGCAGGCCGCGTCCGCCCGAGACAATAATGTCGGCTTCGGCGATGTTGATCGTCGATTCCTTCTCGGGCACGAATTCCAGCCGCCTGGTGCGTGAGGCGAGCATTTCCTCGTTGATTTCTTCGGCGATGACCTCGCCGGTACGGCTTTCGTCGATCTCGGCCTCTTTGAAGACCTTGTGCCGCACGGTCGCCATCTGCGGGCGCGTGTTGGGGCACAGGATCGTGGCCATGATGTTACCGCCGAATGCGGGACGCGTCTGGAGCAGGTTCCTGGTTTCGGGGTCGATCGCCAGGCCGGTGCAGTCCGCGGTCAGGCCGGTATCGAGCGCAACCGCCACACGCGAAACGAGGCTGCGACCCACGGTTGTAGCGCCGCAGATGACCACGTCCGGTTTGCGGCGGCCGATCACGTCGACCAGCAACCGGGCATACGGCTCGTCTTTGAAGTAGGCCAGTTCGGGATGGTCCAACACGTAGACTTTGTCCGCGCCACGCTCGATCAGTTCCTGGGCTCTGTCGCTCATGCCGGAACCGAGCAAGACGGCACAGAGGTCCATACCCAGATCGTCCGCAAGCTGGCGTCCCTCACCCAGGAGTTCGTAGGTGATGGATTCGATGTGCCCGTCGGACTGCTCGGCAATGACCCAGACATCCTTGTAGTCGCTGAAATCGGCGGCGGCCCCGCCGGTCTCCTTAATCTCGATCGCTTCGAACTTGCACACTTCCACGCATGCGCCGCACAAGTTGCATTTGTCGAGCTCGATCACGGCCAGACGGTCTTCCATCGTGATGGCGCCAAAGGGACACACCTTCACGCAGAGCGTGCAGCCGACGCACTTGCCTTCGAGGACTTCGATCAGTTCTTCCGACATGGTTCACTTCCTTACGATGCGAGGCCTATCACGACATCCTTGAGTTTCTCCGCCAGCTCGGCCGCCATCTCGTGCGGCTCGCCCTCCAGCATCTCGCCGCCCTTGCGCGCTTCGGGCGTGAAGATCTTCACGACCTTCGTCGGCGATCCCTCCAAACCGATTCGCGACGGGTCGGCCTCGACATCCTCAGCCGTCCAGACAGGGATCTCAGCCTTACGGGCCGCCATCTTGCCTTTGAGCGACGGCAACCGCGGCTCGTTGATCTCCTTGACGACGGTCAGGACGCAGGGGACGGGGGATTCAATCACCTCATACCCGGTCTCGAGCAGCCGCTCGGCCACAATCCGCTCTTCCGAAATCTCCTCGATCTTGCGCACGTAGGTGATCTGCGGCAGGTCCAGATGGGTCGCAATCCCGGGGCCGACCTGGGCCGTGTCGCCGTCGGACGCCTGCTTGCCACAGAGAACGACGCTCACATCTCCCAGCTTCTTCAGCGCCATGGCCAGCGTGTAGCTGGTTGCCCACGTATCGCTGCCCGCAAAAGCACGGTCCGACACCAGGATACCGGCATCCGCCCCCATCGAGATCGCCTCACGCAGAACGGCTTCGGCCTGCGGCGGTCCCATCGTCATCGCCGTGACCTTTCCGCCGGTCTTCTCCTTGAGCCGAACGGCTTCCTCAATCGCATACATATCGAAAGGATTGACGATCGAATCCACACCTTCACGCATGAGGGTGTTTGTCTCCGGATTGATCCTGACATCGGTCGTATCCGGCACCTGCTTGATACACGCAACAAAATGCATCACATCACCTTATGGAGATAATTCCCCTTCAACTACGGATGAGCGGACACACTATAGACGTCCGCGCGGAATTGACAAGCGAGAACCTGACCTATTCCTGGTAGACCTGCTCGATCTTCTGGGCAATATCGCGGTAGCCGATGTCCGTCTGATAGACGAGCTTGTAGTACTCCGCGGCTTTCTCGCGGTCCCCCGTCGCCATCGCCAACTCGCCGAGCTCATAGCAGACTGACTTCTTGTCGTCGTTCATGATCGGCAGTTCCTTCTCGGCCGTCTCCAGTTGCATCACTGCCATATCGAACTGCTTCTTGTGCTTGAAGCACATGGCGAGATAGTAAAGCGACTTGATGCGGTGGTTCGGGCTGCGTTGCGACAACTGGAACTGCTGGATGGCCTCGTTGACGTAGTCGTTGTCGTAGAGCATGGCCCCCAGCTCGAATCGCAGGCGCAGATCGTTCGGGTAGCGCTGGACGCGCTCCTGCAGGTCGTCGAACACGAACTGCGCCTTCTCCAACTCCATGGCCTGCGCCTCTTCGACATTGCCGGCCTCGTTCAGCGTGGCGATATTGTGGTCGAACTGCTGAACCTTGACGTTCGTCAGCGCCTTCTCGATCTCCGGGTCGCCACGACTGACTTCCAGGGCCTTCTCCAGCACGGCGGTGGCGGAGTCGAAATCCTTCTTCTGCGCGTAAAGCCGTCCGAGCTGACGGCGGTAGCTGATGTTCTCCGGCTCGTCGTCGACCTTGGCCTGCGCATCGGCAATGAGCGTGTCCACATCGCCGGCGCTGGTCACGGCCTTGGCCTGTTTCTCGAGGACCTTGGCCTCGCTCTTGTCCTTGATGAGATCCTGGAACGTCCCGCCACCATCGGCGGTCTGCTCCCAGCCGTCCTTGTTCAGGCTGTGCGAGGCCAGGGCATTCTTCAGCTTGCGGATCGAGTCGGGATGATTCGGACGCAGCTCGTTGAGCCGCTCGTAGCACTCCCGCGCGCCTATGGTGTTGCCGACCTTTATGTAGACGTCGCCCAGCATCTCCATGACATCCGCGCTATCGTCGCAGTGTTCGCGACAAACCTCGAGCGTCATCACCGCTGCTTCCGGGATATCGGCCAGCAGGGCCGCTTCCGCAAATCCCTGCACGAATTTCGGAGTCAAGGGATCGACCTTCAGCATCTCCTCGGCAGCCAGTACAGCCTGGTCGGCCTTGCCGGCTTTGACCAGGGCCATCGTCTTCGCATACAGCGGCATTGCGCCGAGTTTCGACTTGGCCCCCGAGAAAAGACCGCCCTTCTTCTTCTTGAATCGCTTGACCTGCGCCGCCCGCAGATACTTGCGCGCCTTCAGAAAACGCGGCTCCATCTCCAGGCAGTGGAGAAGCATGTCTATCGCGAAATCGAGGTTGTTGCGCTCAAGAGCCACGAAACCCTTGTTGAACAGGTCTCTGACCTTCTTCGGTACCTGGTCCTCTGTGATTTCAGCCATGATTCAGAAGCTCCGTTTCAAAGTGTCTAAACCACCAAAACCTATCATCTCACGCATATGAGTGCCATGAGAAACGCGCTATGTACGCAGAAACCGGAATCTGTGTCAAGAAGCGCATTGATGCGAGCCGTGAGCCGCGCTAAGGTGGACCCACAACTCAAGAAACGTCCCAAGAACCCCACCCCCGGAGAATGCTGATGTTCAAGTGGCAACTCGACCGCCCCCTGGCGGTCTTCGATATCGAATCAACCGGCATTGCCCCACGCGCCGACCGCATCGTCGAGCTGGCCGTAATCAAGCTCATGCCGAACAACACGCGCCAGACCAGGACGTGGCGTATCAACCCCGGAATGCCCATCCCCCCGGAAGCCACCGCCATCCACGGCATCACCGACGAAGATGTGGCCGATTGCCCTGCTTTCGACAAGGTTGCGCAGGAGATCCTCGACACGCTCGAAGGCTGCGACCTCGGCGGCTACAACCACATGCGATTCGATATTCCCATGCTGATCGAGGAGTTCGACCGCGTCGGAATCCGCTTCGAGACCGCCGGACGGCGCATCGTCGATGCACAGCGCATCTTCCACCGCCGCGAACCGCGCGACCTGACCGCGGCCCTCTCCTTCTACTGCGGAGAAATGCACCTCGACGCCCACGGAGCCGAGGCGGATGTTGCCGCCACGATCCGCGTCCTCGAAGGCCAGTTCGAACGCTACAAGGACCTGCCGCGTGACATCGACGAACTGCACGAGTACTGCGATCCACGCGATCCCTCCTGGCTCGACAGCGCCGGCCGACTGCGCTGGGCCGACGGCGAAGTTGTCTTCAACTTCAGCAAGAACAAGGGCCGCACCCTGAAAGATGTCATCGAAAACGACACGGGCTTCATCAAGTGGATGCTGCGCGCCGACTTCCCCCGCGACACGAAAGAGATCCTCCAGGATGCCATGGACGGCAAATGGCCCAAGCAGGATGACTGATGATTGTCGCGCCGCTATCGTCGACCGGACAGAGGAAGCGTCGGTTGACGAGAACGGCGACGCGAACGGTTGACGAGTGAGTGAGCACGAGCCATTGTCTGCCCTTCCGCCGGAGCGTGGACGGGAAGCAGGACGACTGACGAATTCGCCAACAAGACGCATGGACGGCTACAAATCAACCGCGCGGATGCGGTTGATTTGAGCGTCATGCGCAACGTTGGCCCTGGAATGAAAGGCCTTGCATTGCTCGTGCGGTATGACATATCATCATACTGGAGGTGAAAAGATGAGCACAGCGAAGATCGCTATCACAATGGAAGAGAGCCTTGTCTCACAGGTTGACCGACTGGTGTCGTCGCACGTCTACCCTAGTCGTAGTCGTGCAATTCAGGAGGCGGTAGCAGACAAGCTGCACCGGTTGGATCGTCGCCGCTTGGCACGCGAATGCGCCAAGTTGGACCCGCGGTTTGAACAGGCCATGTCAGAAGAAGGTATGGGGTCGGAGGTAGAGGCATGGCCAGAATACTGAGGGGAGATATCCTCTGGGCTGACCTCAATCCAACCCGGGGACATGAGCAGGCGGGGCTTCGCCCCGTGCTCATTCTAAGCGAAGACATCTTCAACAACCGTTCCGGCACCGTGATCGCCATCGCACTCGCCAGCCAACCCCAGCGAGCAGGATTTCCACTGACACTGGAGCTATCAAGCCCAAGGCTGCCGAAGCAGTCGTGGGCAAAGATCAGCCAGGTCCGAACGCTATCCGTTCAACGTCTCGGCAAGAAGATCGGCAGGGCCTCTGTCGAGGAACTTGATCAGATCGTCGAGGGGTTGAATGAACTGATCGGGGGCCAAAGCCCTCGACCATACCGCTGACAGCCGCGCAAGCGCGTCTATCTGCGTCTGGTTGACGATGGCGACGTCACACGACGCACCCATTTGGCGAAAGACCGGCTGAGGCAGAAGGTGCCCGCGGATGACGCAGATGAACGCGGATTCGGGACTTCATCTGCGTCAATCTGCGTCATCTGCGGGCAACTGCTCTTTTTAGGCTCAAAGAACCTGAACCTAAGGAGATAACCAGGTGTGACAGAAGGCAGGTTGACTCGTCGCCGGTGCGTCGGAACGCCGTATTGAGCCGTGTACAGCAGCCGGCGGTCGAGCATGGCGTAGCCGTGGGCCGCGAGCTCGGCACGCCCGGTGCTCTCGCCGAGCGCAATGCAGTTCCATATCTTCATCAGGTAGATATTGGTGTACGACACCCTCACCCGATGACGCGCAATGCCCTCCACGCTGAAGTCGATCAGCCCCCGCGGCTCGACCCCGGACACCCGCCCCGACAGGCGTTGCTGGCGGACGGGCAGCTCTCGGCGCATGAAGGCAGGGCTGAGCTCCCGCCGGCCATGGGCGCGAAAGACGAGAAGGCCTTGACGGGCTTCCCTTTGCCGCACCGCGGACAACGGGTCGGAATGTCGCTGTCGTTCCGCACAAACACTTCAAACTCGGCGCTGCACTTGGAACACGAATACTCGTAGATCGGCATAGCACTTACTCTCGCTTCTCTTCCTGCTTGCGCGGATTGACCAGCTCGGCCAGCTTGAGGAGATCGCTGCCCGCCAACCCTCCCTGGCTGAGTCCCATGATCGGGTAGAACGCCCCTCGCACGAGCCAGACAAGAAAGCCCAGGATACCGAGAGGGAACACAACGCCACTGAGCACTTTCGACACGATCAGCTTCGCCACACTTCCCGCGATCTCCGCGGCCGACTCCAGGGCGTACTTCATGAGATGCACCGACTTGTCATACAGGAAACGGGCCTTCTCGCCGACACCGCCGGACTCGGGGAACCCCCGCAGACTGAACGCCTCCCCGGCGTGTCTGAACGAAGTGAACAGCTCGTCTTCGAGCGGGGCAACGGTAGCGTTGGAGAGATGGCCGCTCAGGTAGACCGTCAGAGGCAGAATCAGCATGAACACAAGCGCAATCAGCAGACACATTCGGGCCACACGGCCAAGGCAGAGAACCAGGGCATGCGTGTTGCGCAGCCAGACCCGCAACAATGCCGTGAGCAGGAACCCGCCGAGAGCCACACCCAGAAGGATCTGCGCAACCGCATCGCCACCGCCGAGAACATACTTCGTTACCGTGGAGAACACGATGCTCAGAATCAGAACATTCCAGGCCAGGTCCAGGCACTCCAGCATCGGTTGCAGCGCATCGCCCAACTCGACGCGCGAGCCGGCCGCCACGCCCACCCCCGCCTCGAATGTCAGCGTCGTCCCTTCAACAATATCCGCGGCGCCTTTGGCCAGGCCGACGGGGACCATCAGCTCGAGTGCGCCGGCGGTCGAGTCCTCGAGATAGTCGCGATTGAATCGGTTCACCGGCGCAAGGCAGCCCTTGACCGCCTTGCCGCCCACTCCCGTGGCCACGAGCACAAAGGCCAGCAACAGTGCCGCCGGTCCGCTGTACTTCCTGGCCCGATTCCAATCGATCTGTTTCACATTCACAACCCTGGATTATCCCCCGAGCGTCGGCTTGTGACAAGAGGGAATACGCGGCGCAAGCGAACGTCTTTCCCTTTGGCCCTTTTTGGCCAGAAGAAAAGACCGTGGCGAACTTCAATCAGCAATCGCCACTCATCAATCAGTCCCCCGCCACCACGCCGCAAGTCGGTCCCACAGACCGCGGATGTCCTCAACGACCATGTACAGGGACGGGACGAGTACGAGGGTAATCATGGTGGCAAAGAGCAGGCCGTAGCCGAGCGACAGCGCCATCGGGATCAGGAACCGGGCCTGGCGCGAGGTCTCGAAGATCATCGGCATCAGGCCGCCGAAAGTGGTCAGGGTCGTGAGCAGGATCGGGCGGAAGCGCTGTACGCCGGCGGCTACAACGGCATCGTGAACCGTGGCGTGCCCGGCGCGCAGACGGTTTACGAAATCGATCATTATCAGCGCGTCGTTCACGACGACTCCCGACAGCGCCACGATTCCGATCAACCCGATCAAGCTCATGTCGTAGCCCATAATCAGGTGACCGACGACCGCCCCGACAACCCCGAAGGGTATCGAGGTCATCACGATCAGCGGCTGGGTGTAACTTTTGAACGGCACTGCCAGCAGGCAGTAGATCGCACCCAGCACAAGCAGCACCGTGACCTTGAGCGAGGCAAGGCTCTCCCGCGTCTCGGCCTGGCGCCCTTCGTAGCTGTAGCCGAGCCCGGGGCGCTCGTCCATCATGCGCGGCAACACCTCCGAGTTGAGTACCTGCATCACCTGGTTGACCTTGGACTTGGGACGCACGTCCGCCGTCACGCTCATCGCGCGCTTGCCGTTGCGCCGCCGAATGACCGTGTACGAACGGCTGGCCTCGAAGTTGACGGCTTCGTCGAGCGGAATCTCGCCACCCGAAGCCGTGCGCAGAATCAGGTCGTGCAGCACGTATTCGCTTTCGCGCTCCCTGCGCGGCAGACGCACCTTGACCTTGAGCTCGTTCCGGCCCCGTTGCTGGCGCATGGCCTCGGCGCCCTCATAGGCGTCGCGCAACTGCCGCGACACCTCGCGCGCCGTCAAGCCGGCGCTGAGCCCCGCATCCGTCATCGTGAAGTTGTACTGACGCTTGCCGACCTGGAAACCGGTGTCGGAATCGCGCACAAGCGGGAACTCTTCAAGGACTTCCGCCAGTTCCGTGGCCGCCTCCTGAAGCACCTCCATGTTCTCGTGGTGCAGCTCCACCGTCAGGGCCGGTCCGCTTCCCGGACCGCCGCGGTCAGCCTGCAGACGAATGAGCGTGACCCCGGGAATCTGGCCGATTTCTTCACGCCACGCGTCCACAAACGTCTGCGTCGAGACCTCTATGCTCTCGCGCACACTCGCAGGCGGCAGATACGCGCGGACTTCGCCGGTGTGACTTCCGCGCTCCCCTATCTCGGCATAGACGCCCTCTATCAGCTCGGGATGTCCAAGTTGCTCCGCCGTCCGCACCGCGGCCGCTTCCATCTTGCCGACGACCGCTTCGGTCTTGGCCACGTCGACGCCAAACGGCAACAGGCATGACGCGAAAGCGTAGTCGCTCTCCACGGAAGGGAACCGCTCGAACCCCATGCGCCCGCTCTTCATGTACGTGATGACAACCGAGAGGATCGACACGGCAATCGCGACCACCAGGTAGCGGTGCGAAATCGCCTTGTCGATGAACGGCGCGTACCACTTGCGCACCCAGGCGTAGAATCCGTCGCTCAGCCGGCGTTGGGCGCGATGCATGACCGCGAACAGTCCATGACGTGTGCGCTCCTCGAGGTGCCCCAAGTGCGCGGGCAGGATGAAAAGGCACTCGATCCAGGAGATGGCGAAGGCTCCGATCACTACAACCGGCAGCATCCAGAAGAATTTGCCCATCCTCCCTGGAATCAGCATCATGGGCACAAACGCAACGATGTTCGTCAGTATGCTGAAAGCGATCGGCAGCGACACCTCGCGCACGCCCTTGATCGCGGCCGTCATGGGGTCGTCCCCCATCTGCCGGTAGTGGTACACGTTCTCGCCAACGACAATCGCGTCGTCAACGACAATGCCCAGGGCCACGATGAACGCGAACATGGTCATCATGTTGAGCGACAGACCGATGCCCGGCATGAAGATCATCGTGCCGAGGAAGGACACGGGAATCCCCATCATCACCCAGAACGCCAGCCGCAGTTCGAGAAAACACCCCAGCAACAGCATCACCAGGCACAGACCTATTCCGCCGTTCTTGAGGAGGAGTCGCGCCCGTTGACGGTAGATATCCGCGAACGAAAAACGGATTTTGAGATCCGTGCCTTTCGGCAGGTCGGGACGGAGCTCGGCGACAACCTCCTGGACGGCACGCTGCACGCCCTGCGGCGTCTGGTCCCCAACCCGGTACACTTCGATCCGTACGGCGGGAGATCCATTGTACCGCGCATACCGGTCGCTTTCTTCGAAGCCGTCCTCGATCGTGGCAATGTCCTCCAGCAACACGCTCGTACCGTCGGCTGTCGTGATGATCGGAGTGCGGGCAAACTCCCGCCCCCAGTCGCGCCGTTCGGTGACACGCACAAGGATCTGACCCGACTTGGTCTTGACGGCTCCCCCGGGCAATTCGATGGATGCATTGCGCAGACGGTAGGCCACTTCCCGCAGCGTCAATCCATAACGCCGCAAGTTGTCACGGGGCACCTCGATCGATATCTCCAGCGGTCGCACACCGGACAGTTCAACCTGCGTGATCTCGGGATGCTGCTGCAGGCGGTCACGCACCTGCTCCGCCAGCTCCCGCAATGCTACGTCCGTCGCTTCTCCCCACAACACGGCACTGACCTCGAAGCGGCGCCGGCTGTCGAGGGTTACCGTAGGCTCCTCGGCCTCTTCCGGGAACGTGCGGACGCGGTCGACCTCGCTCTTGATGTCCTGGTAGACCTTCATGGGGTTGGCGCCCTCGATGATCTCCGCCACAACCCGCCCCGATCCTTCGGAAGCGGTGGACTCGACCTCCTTGACGCCGTCCATGCCGCGCACGGCCTCTTCGATCGCGAGCACGATGCCCTGCTCGACTTCCGCGGGGCTCGCGCCGGGATAGGGAACCACAACCGTGACCGTGTCCGTGGCTATGTTGGGAAAGAACTCCTTCGTGACGTTGAAGAAGGCGCCGACGCCGCCCGCGAGAAAGAAGACCATCAGCAGGTTGGCCGCAACGGCATTGCGTGCCATCCAGCCGATCGGACCGCGTCGTCCGGTCTGACTACTCATTCGCACCGCTCCTGCCGCCGGCTTTGCCGCCACGCCCCGGGCGACGCCCGGGTTTCTCGCCTCCCTCTCCCGCGACGCGCAACTCCATCCCGTCGATCGCCACCCCCAGGTCGGACGTAATCAAGCGTTCGCCGGCACGCACGTCGGCACGAAACACCACTTGGCCCACACTGGTCCACAAGGGCTCAACCGGGAGAATCCGAAGTGTGTTCGCGGCCGAGATCAGCCATATGCGGGAGTTGTCACGGAACGCCGTGCGATCGATCGCGTAGGCGTCACGCACGCTCCTCCCGTCAACGTGCACACCGACGAAACTGTTGAGCAGAAGCGGCACGTCCCGGGCGAGAGGCGCTTCGATCTCCACCAGCAGGCGCGCCATGCGCCCGTTGCGTTCGACGTCCGGAAGACGCCGTATCACGCGTCCCGGACACGTGCCCCCACTCGGCAACCGGACCTCGGCGCTCGAACCGGCAGTGCCGTCCGCGGGAAAGAGCACCCACTTCAATTCGTCGACGGGCACGGACACCAGAACGCGATAACGATCCGTATCGACCACGGCCGCCAGCTTTGACTGGACCGAAGCCTGGTCTCCGACGTTGGCGTGACGCTGCACAATCGCCAGGTTGAACGGGGCCTTTATCCGGGTCCGCTCAAGATCCAGCCACGCCCGTGACACGCGCGCCTTGGCCGCCTTCACGCGGGCCGCCGCGGCCTGTTCCTGCGGAACTCTCAGCGCCAGCGCCTTGTCCTCGTCGCCGGCCTCGATGCTCCCGCCAAGCATACGCCACTCTTCCAACGCTACGTCCTTGCGCCCCTTCTCGAGTTGCGCATCGCTCTCGGCCAACGCCAGCTCGCTCTCGGCCTGGGTCAGGGCGATGCGGTAGTCGTCGACGTCGATCCGCACCAGGACTTCGCCCTCGGCCACAAGTCCCCCTTCAATCCAGTTCGTGTGTACGCCGACGATTTCACCGCCGACTCGCGACTGCAAGACAACCTGCCGGGCGGGGATGATCTGCCCCAGCAATTCCAGCCTGATGCGGCGCTCCCCTTTCGTCAGGTCGGCGCACTCGACAATCGGCGTCAGACGAACGCGCATTCTGCGCTCCGCCTTGGGCTTGTTTTTCATGAAGTAGACACCGACGGCCGCGCCGGCGCCCAGGATCCCAGCCCCCAGCAAAAAAATAGGTAGCTTCCTCACAGTCACAGACTCCCGCTATCCGGTCTCATTCCAACCCCCTCTCCATACCCCCGCCGAGCGCACGATGCAATCCCACCCTATAGGCGATCAGCGCAAGCTCCGCGTCAACCAGTCGCCGCTCCAACCGCTGCGCGCTCTGCAGCACACCCAGCACGTCGACGTAGCTCTCGGCCCCCTTCACGTAGCGACGCTCCACGTCTGCATACAAACGACGCGTAGTGGCAAGCTGGACCGACAACGCCCGGACCTGCTCGGTTTCGTGCCGCTCGCCCGCAAGGGTGTCCTGCACTTCCCGAATACCTCTCAGAACCGCCGCACGGTACTCCGCCAGGCGCAGGTCGGCAACCGCGCACGTCCGGTCGACTTCAGCCTTGCGCCGTCCCGCGTCGAAAACCGGCCCCACCAGGCTGCCCGCCAAACGCGCCACCCAGTCGTCGAGCAGATCGGCCAGTTCGTCCGATGACCACCCGGCCGAAGCACTCAACCGAACCGCCGGAAGCCTGTCCGCGCGCGCCGCCGCGACCAGCCAATCCGCGGACTGCAGACGCAACCCGGCGGCCCGTATGTCCGGCCGTTGGGCGAGCAGCCCCGCCGGGAGCCCGGTCTCCGGGCGACGCGGCAACACCGGCAGCTCGCGCCCCTCCAGCTTGAGACCCGTTCCGGCCGCCTTGCCTGCCAGGGTAGAGATCTGATTAAGCAACCGCTCCTCGCGCAGCGACAGCGAAGGCCCCCACGCCAGCAGCTCCTCCACCGCCGCGCGTTGTCGCAGCACATCGGCGCCCGTCGCGTGTCCCCGGCGATAGCGCACCTCGAGCAACTGCAGTTGCTTGCGGTTTGCCTCGACCTGCTCCGCCAACAGGTCCTGCTGCGCCCTGACGGCAAGCAGATCGAAATAGCGCGTGGTGGTCTCGGCCGCCACGGACAGCCGCGCCGTCAGCAGGTCTGCCGCGGCGGCAGCCCAGTCGCCGGCGGCCGCCTCCGTGTTGGCGGCTACGCGTCCCCACAGATCCAGCTCGTACGACACCGCCAGCCAGAGATTGCCGGACGTGGTTCCCGGATCGCCGCCGGGAGCCGACGGCTCGCCGCGCTCGGTCACGGCCACATCGGCTTCGACGTTGGCGGCCGGCAAGCGCGCGGCGCCGCGTACACGCGCCAGCGCCGCCGCCTGCCTCAGGCGGGCGCGAGCCTGGGCCACGGTGAGGTTGTCGGACAGGGCATCGCCAACGAGCGTGTTCAGCTCTTCGGAACGAAACTCCCGCCACCATGCCGCGGGAACGGCCTGACCAGGCTCGTACAGCTTGAAGACACGCGGCAACGCAACCCCGCCGTCCCCCTCACGCACGGGCGGCTCATACAGCACGCACGAGGACGCAACCACCAAAACACCAAGTCCCACGATTGTCCGCCTCATGCCGAACTCCCTTCCAAGAAGACGACATACTATTATGCAAAGGCAGCAACAGGCAACCCCCACGACACGAAAAGGGGGAGGTGTGACAGGGACACCCAGCTTCGTAGACTCGTCGCAGGGGGCTGTATCAAAAGGTCATGGGCCGCTTGCGAGTGTCGGCGCGTAGCGTGCTC
>CAZKRK010000041.1:0-30423 GCA_964555035.1 uncultured Victivallales bacterium
TCGCAAGTCTCGAGATCCCTCGACTCCGCTCCGCTGCGCTCGGGATGACAGGGCGGGGGTTGAAGTTCCCGGTCAGAACCGATACATCATGGTCACATTGGCCCGCATGGCGTTGGCGCCGTCGGATTTGCCGAATTCGAGGCCGCTTTTGAGGATGATGTTCTCGTCGCCGATAGGCATGTAGACGCCGGGAAGAACCGACCAGTTGTCGACCGTGTCCTCGAAGCTCCCCATCAGCTCCACGCCGGCGGCGATACCGTGCGGGTCGGCCGAAATCGGTGTCTTCATACCGAGAGCCCACGTCGTATCGTTTTCGTCGCCCTCTTGCTCGTAGGCGAAATTGAGCGTGACGTTGCTGTGTTCGCCGAAGTCCTTTCCGAGAATCAGCATCCCGGCGTAGACGTTGTCTTCGCTGCCCAGCAGCTCGTCGGCCCGGCTGAACGGCACCTCCAGCGTGCCGACGAGGGCAATGTCCAACAGCCGGTTCTCGACAACGCGGTACTGGAGACTTGCCGCCGCCGCTTCCATGAACGGGGAGGGTCCGTCGGGTTCAAATCGGTTGCGTTCTTCGTCGACAATGTGGTCGAGACCAAATCCGGCGAAGTGGGCATGCACGTCCAGCATGAGGCTGTCCAGAATGCCGTAGGAGATCCCGGGTGTGAACTCCCAGTGGTCCAGGTTCGGATTGTCGTTGTCGTCCACCATATAGTCGTAGTGCAGATGAAGTACGCTCTCCCCACGCCTCGCGGTCGTGTAGCTCTCCATCTCGATGTACTCCATCGCGTGGTGCGCCATGACGCTCCCCGCCAGCAAGCCCAGACAAACAGTCAGAATAGTCTTCTTCACTTCTACAGTCCCCTGCCTTTGATAATGAATGTCTTTTCGATTCTCTGCGTCCCTCGATCCCCGTTTCTGTTTCACCCGCTAGGCGATCACCTCCTTTTCGCCGGAGTCCTGAACTCGGTGCGGCGACCATGAGCCACTGCGTATTACGAAAAGCCAAACCGTAACACGCGTCGCGTCTGCCGTCAACACTCGGGATACGAGCCCAGTCCGCGGTTCTTGGTACGGTTGCCGGGCTTCTCAGCCACCCATCCAACGCAGCGCGAGGAAGTAGACCATGGCGAGCACCGCGGCCAGACCGGCCGCCGGGAGGATCCGTTGATACACGGGAGCGAAGCCCGTCTTGAAGTAGCGGTTGGACATCACGTGGCACACGTGGAGGGGGCTCAACATCTGCCCGAGGTGTCCGCAGGCGTAGGCCAGCACCACGTACGGCCGCAGCCAGACCTCACCCGGAAGCCCCGCCACCAGGGCGAGAACGATGGGGAAGCTCGTGCCGACAAAACCGATCGCGAGGCCGGTCACCAGCCCGGCTATGAATGGAAGGACCATTACGACGAGCTCGACCGGCACGTGAAGCGCGGCAAGCTCCGTGGCGATGCGAGGGGCGGCGCCGCTGATGCCCAGCATGTGGCGGAATACCATGATCGTCAGGACAAGCAGCGCCAACATGTAGGGCGAGCGGTTGGCAAAGGCAGACGCCAGGGCACGCGTGCCGCCTCCGTTGAGCCTGGCCGTCCAGAGCAGGGAGGCCGCCAGTCCCGCCGTGAGTGGTACGTACCTCGAAACGACGGGGCGCAAGGTGTCGGGCAGCGATGAGAGTTCCACTGCGTTCACAATGGCGGTGACCGCGCCCCACACGATCAGGATGACCCAGATGGACGACGTGGCGCGCACAAGCTTGCGCCAGGTGTCCGGTTCCGGAGTGCGGCCGGTTGTGTGCAGTTCCCGATCCGTGTTCCGAAAGAGGAGCAGGCCGGAGATCACCATCCCCGCGCCCAGAGGAAGTTGACACAGAATGAACGTGCCGAGCGGGCTTTCCGTCAGCGTCATGGCCAGGATGACTCCCGGGTAGAGCGGCCACCAGTGCTCCCAGATGTGACGGAACCAGTAGTTGATGGCCGAAAGGTGTCCCGCCGGGACGCGTGTCTTGCCCGCGGCTGACTCCACCATCGGGGCCGAGAACAGTGCGCCGCCGGGCATGGGCAGAAGACCTATCAGCGCGGGCAGGACTGCCATCGCGATTGCGGGGCGTCGCAGGAGCGAACGGGCGAGGGAGACAATGCGCTCCATCTGGCCGCAGTCCTTCATCAACCGCGACAGAACCAGGAGCAGCACGGTGATAACCAGGAGCGCGAGGGTTGTCGGCTGCAGGGCGCCCGTGCAGAGGGCGCGCGTCGACTCCGTGACCGTCAAGCCGAAGAGGGGACCCACGGCGGTTGCGGCCAGCATGACGGCGATCCAGAGCGGCAGCCTGAATCGTGTCATCACGAGAATCAGCGCAAACAGCCCCAGGATTATGAGCAAAGCGTACATGGCGCAGTTCCTCTTCCCTGCCCTCTACGGCGTGGGCAGGAGAACACGAATCGCACGGATGATGGGGATAGGCAAGCGGGATCCGCGGTTTTGGGTCGGTTTCGCCCCAAAGGCGCGTGGCGTCTTGGGCAATTCGGTCGGGAAACTGCAATCCCGCCTGTCATCCCGGGGGCACCAAGGCCTGCCCCTCACCCGCCTCCGCTGCGCTTCGGCGACCTCTCCCCCAAGGGGAGAGGTGAATCGCGCGCTCCCACCTCTCCCCTTGGGGGAGAGGTCGCCGAAGCACAGCGGAGGCGGGTGAGGGGCAGGCCTTGGTGCCCCCGGGATGACAGGCAGGAGTTGAAGTTCCCGGTCGGCAGGTACCCCGGTGCTCTGCGCTCCCGAGTCAATCCGAGGGTGGGAACTTGGGAGAACGGGTCTCCAGACCCGTTCTGAACGGCTCTGGAGAACCGTTCTCCTGGCTGAGTGAAGTTTTCGGCTAGGGGTGCGTCAGTGCGGCCGTGCCGTTGACGAGCAGATTGAAACCACCGATCTCTGCGCCGGTCCAGGTGATGTTGGAGAATTGCAGGTTGAGGATCTCTCCGGGATGGAAGCCATCCTGGAGGTTCATGAAGTTCTGCACCCCGGCGCCGATCGGGAGTTCGACCGTGGCGGCGGAGCCGTCCGCCCAGGCATTCAGTATGATCACGCGATTGCCGGACACATCGCCGACTGACGGCTGCGCAGCCGGAGGTGCGGGCGCAACCGGTTCCTGTGGCGTGGGCGGTTGGGGGGTATCGGAATCGACCTGTTCGACCGATGCGACGCCTTCGCCCCCGTGGCGATCGATCACGGTCACCGTATTCACGCCGTTGCTGGCCGTGCGTGTGTAGACGGCCGAATAATCCGAAACCGGTTCGATGCTTCCGAGACCGTCGTCCTCCACGGTCCACTGAAGTGGGAACGAGAGATTGTGCGTACCCCTGACAACGGTCAGGGTGAAGGTCGCGACATTCGTACCGATCGTGGCATTTGCGGGTTCGACGACAAGCGCGTTGCCGTCGCCGTCCTCACAACCCACCGGGATCAAGACCAAACTGCCCAAGGCAGCCAAGACGGCAAGCGCCGTCCCGAGAGACGCCGACTGACTGAGATGTCTGCTCATTCTCTTGTCCTCCGCTTTGGATGTCACACTTCCATTCGTGACGAATCATACCAGACCGTCGTGGTGGTCTCAAGCCGATTGCCGGCTGTAGCTCGGCCAGGAACTCCTTCACATGGTCAATCCTGTCTCCCCCGCCACGATTTCGGCTGCGCGCCGGCTGGCTCCCGGTGCGCCCAATTCTGCGTTGACTTCGGCTATGCCCTCGAGCATGGCGCGGCGCTCGGGGGTGTCTTCCAACAGGGGCAGGAGGCTCTCGGCCAGCTCGGGGCCGTTGCAGCGGGTCTGGAGCAGCTCGGGGCAGATCTCGCGCTCGGCGATGATGTTGACCAGGCCGGCGAAGGGGATCTTGATCACGCGTCGCGCGATTGCGGCCGAGATCGGGTTGACGCGGTAGGTGATGATCATGGGGCAGCTCATCAGCGACGTGTCCAGCGTGGCCGTGCCCGAGGCGACGAGTGCGGCGCGCGCCTGGCGCAGGACGTGGTGGGTCCGGCCAACCACCGTACTCCAGCGGGTGGGACCGGGGGGGAGGGTGGCGATCGTGTTTCTGACCGTTTGCTCCACCGCTTCGGTCGGGCTGGGCAGGATGTAGCTGACGTCGGGATGGTGTTTTTCGATGATGCGGGCGGCATCCCAGATTGCAGGCAGGATACGGCTGATTTCCGTGGCGCGGCTGCCGGGGAGCAGCGCTACGCGCAGGTCGGTCTGCCAGCCTAGCTCCGGCGGCTTCTCTTGCAGGATGCGGCTGGTGTGGTCGAGCAGCGGGTGACCCACGAAATCGACTTTCAGCCCGGTGCCGTCAAAGAGCCTGGGCTCGAACGGAAAGATGGTCAGCAGGTGGTCGCAGGTCGCCGCGATGCGGGGAATGCGCGAGGCCTTCCAGACCCACACCTTGGGGCAGATGTAGTAGACGGTCTTGATTCCCAGGGCGTGAGTCTGCTCGGCGAACTTGAGGTTGAAGCCGGGATAATCGACCAGCAGTACGGCGTCCGGTCGGCGCTCGCGGGCCGCAGTGACCATTTCCCTGAAAACACGCCGAAAGAAGAAAATGCGCCGCGCTACCTCCCAGAAACCCATCACGGCCATGTCCCTGACGTGATAGAGCAGTTCCACTCCTTCCGCTTTCAAGGCCTCTCCGCCGACGCCGTAGACGTCCAGGTCCGGCACGAGCTTGCGCAGCTCGTGGACGAGACGGGCGGCATGTTCGTCACCGGAAATCTCGCCCGCCACGACAAGCAGGGATTTGCGGGGCGATGCCGTTGGCGGGGTGTCGCTCATTTCACCACGATAGCTATGCCGTGCCTGTTGGCCTGGCGGATGACTTCGTCCCGGTCGAGCACGATTGCCCTGCCCGCTTCGAGCGCGAGACAGGACGCCTTGCCGCGCCGCATGGATCGAATCGTGCGTTTGCCGATGGCCGGGATGTCGAAGCGCATGTCGTGGTCCTGCTTGGCGACCTTGACCACAACCGCGCCCGCGTGGCCGAATCTGCCGCAACGCCGGATCGTCCGGTCGGTTCCCTCGAAAGCCTCGACGGCGAGCACAGTGCCGTTCTTCACGACCACTGTCTGCCCGATGTCGAGACCGCTGGTGGCCTTGGCGATCTCGAACCCGAAGGCTATGTCCTTTTCTTCCGTGGGGGACGGCGCGCGGTCGGTGAGTTGACCGGTCCCGGCCAGGTGGGATTCCATGAAAGACGAGGCGGGGAGCATCTCGATGCCGTCGTTGGCAAGTTCCTCGACCACGGCACCGTAGAGCGTGTGGGCGTTGCGGCGTTTGATCTGGCGCAGCCTCTCCCGTGCGCGCGCGTCCAGGCGCATGCGAAAGACGATCGTGGGCGTGATTTGCCCCGCCATAACGGCTTTGCCGATGCCCTGTGCGCGCAAGGCATCGACCAGTTTCTGGAGCTCGCCGAAACGAATCCACGTCACCGAGTCCACCAGAGACTCGATGGCGCGGTTGCTTTCGCCGCGAAAAGCGAACGCGTGGATGCGCTTGACGCCCTGTTGGCGTGCGGACTCGGCCAGCATCAGCGGATACGAGCCCTTGCCGGCCAGCAGGCCGAGTATCTCAGGGATTTCCAATTCGCTTGTCATGTCGCTTACAGATTGCTTTAGCCGAAGTATGCCCATATCTTAGCGCAATTGTCAAAAAGGGAGAGAACTGACTATGAAATCCGCTCTGATTGTCCGTGGTGGCTGGCCTGGTCATCAACCCGTCGAGTGTACCGATGTCTTTGTGCCGTGGCTGAAACAGAAGGGGTTCAAGGTCACGGTATCCGACAGCCTTGACATCCTGGCCAACAAACGACGCATGAAGAACTTCGGAGTCATCATACCGGCCTGGACGATGGGCAGGATCGAGCGTGAGCAATGCGCGGGCCTGTGCGACGCGGTGCGCAAGGGGGCCGGCATTGCCGGTTGGCACGGCGGCATGTGCGACGCGTTTCGAGAGAATACGGAGTACCAGTTCATGACCGGCGGGCAGTTCGTGGCGCATCCGGGCGGTCTGCTCAAGTACACGGTCAACATCTGCGACACAGAGGATGCAACCGTCCGCGGCCTCGCCGACTTCCAGCTCACGTCGGAGCAGTACTATATGCACACGGACCCGGGCAACGAAGTCTTGGCGACGACCACTTTCGGCGGTCGGCGCGGCGGCGTGCCGTGGGTCAGAGGAACCGTCATGCCGGTCGTGTGGAAGCGGACGTACGGCAAGGGGCGCGTGTTCTACTCGGCCCTGGGGCACGTGGCCGACGAATTCGAGGTGCCGGAAGTGTTTGAAATCATGAAACGCGGCATTCTGTGGGCAGCGCGCGAGCGCGTGGTGGCGGAGTACAAGGGCTGAAGAGAGTGCGTGGGTGCGTGAGTGCGGGGGTGAATGAGAGAGCGTTCGCCGGAAAGCGAGATAGGGTGTCCAGATGGAAAAAGTGAAAGTCGGCATAGTCGGTTGCGGTAACATCAGTGGGATCTATTTCAGGAACATGTGCGATGTGTTCGAGGTCCTCGACGTGGTGGCGTGCGCGGATCTTGACATGGCGCGTGCCGAGGCGTCGGCGGCGGAACACGAGGGCGTCAAGGCCATGACGGTCGACGAGTTGATGGCCAGTCCCGAAATCGAGATCGTGGTGAACCTGACGGTGCCCAAGGCGCACTATCCCGTGGCCAGGGCCGCCGTGCAGGCCGGCAAGAGCGTCCACGGCGAGAAGCCGTTCACCCTGACGCGCGATGAAGGCAAGGAGCTGCTCGCGATGGCGCAGGAGAAGGGCGTGTTGCTGGGGGCGGCGCCGGATACGTTTATGGGTGGCGGGATTCAGACCTGCCGCAAGCTGATCGACGACGGTTGGATAGGTGCGCCCGTGGCGGCGACGGCCTTCATGCTGTGTCCGGGGCACGAGCGCTGGCACCCGGATCCCGAGTTCTACTACGAAGTCGGCGGCGGCCCGATGTTCGACATGGGCCCCTACTACCTGACGGCCCTCGTCAACCTGCTCGGGCCGGTGGCGCGCGTGACCGGGTCGGCGCGCATCACGCGGCCGGAGCGCCTCATCGCCAGCGAGAAGAAGTACGGCAAAGTAATCCAGGTCGAAACGCCGACGCATGTGACGGGCGTGATGGATTTCGCGTCAGGGGCGATCGGCACGGTAGTGATGAGCTTTGACAGTTGGGGGCACCAACTCCCGTGCATCGAGATCTACGGCACTGAAGGTTCCCTGCAGGTTCCCGATCCCAACGGGTTCGGCGGACCGATCCGGGTCAAGCGCAAGAGTGCCCAGGACTGGGTCGAGGTTCCGTTGACCCACGGCTATGCCGAGAACTCGCGTGGCATTGGCGTGGCGGACATGGCCTGCGCGCTGCGTGGCGGTCGCAAGAACCGCCCCAACGGGGAGTTGGCCTACCACGTCCTCGACCTGATGCATGCGTTCCTGGACTCGTCCGACCAGGGGCGGCACATCCGCATCGAAAGCACCTGCCAACGACCGGCAGCGCTGCCGCGGGACCTGCTGCCGGGGCGGCTGGACGATTAGCTTTCGGGAAAGACGAGCGGGATTGCGTGCCGATCCTGCGCAGCTCCCTGAAGCGTTGGACGGCCCACCCGTGATACTGATCGGGCTTCGAGAAAAAGGCAACGAGTGGCCCGGAGTCGACTAGCACGCTGCTGTTCACCGGCCGTAGCCTTCAAGGTGTTTATTGTTCGCACGGGCAAGATGGAATCGAGTAAGCGGATGGAGTAAGCGTAACCGAGTAAGTGTGGGGACAAAGAGTGGGATGAAGTGGAGCGATGAAGTGTGACCTCCTGCGGAGTCAGTCGAGGGCGCAGAAGTCAATACCGCGCTAAGTCACGTGATCGCAGAAACACGATATCCCCCAGCTTGCAGCCGATCTCGTTGGCGACGAGGTCGCATTTCGCTTTGAGGAGGAAGTAGACGTTCTCCGGGCATTCGTTGCAGGTTTCGAAGTTGCCGTGGCCCTTGGCGAGGATCACGTCGGCGGTCTCGAAGGCTGTGCGGAATTCCTGCGAACAGCGTTCCCAGTGGATGCCGATGTCGGCCGAGCCGGTTTCGATCACGGGGACCAGGGACGTCATGCCGGTTGATTCCGCGTCTTCCATGGTCGCATCGTTGATGATCGGACCGGACTTCACCGTGAAAGTAACTTCCGTGCCGGTTGCGAGTAGCTGCTCGACGAGCAGAGCGTCGAAGACGATCTCGCCGGCATTGTCGCCGAGGTAGAGCAACTTGCGCCCCGGCCCCAGCTCGCGGCGGAACTCGTCGACGGCGGAGAAAGTGAAGGGGCGGTGCATGAACTCCTCGATGTCCTTCTCAATGTCAACCGCGTCTCCTCAGCACGCCCACCAGGCAGCGCAGGGAGCCGGTGCAGCGGAAGACTTTCTCGACGCGGATGGGATGTACCTCCCAGCCCCGGCTTTCGAAGACGGCGGTTGCCGCAAGGTCGAGCTCGGGGATTCCGTAGGCGGGCATGTAGATTCGCCTTGATCCGCCAACGCGTTCGCAGACGGCATTGTTGTAGGTCATGTAGACCCGCGGCGTCTTCGTCAGTACCATCGGCACGCGCACGACCGTGAAACCGCGATCCTGCAAATGCTCGATGACGTTGCTGAAGGGAACATAGCGTTTCGGATCGGTTTCGACATCGGCAATTGTCTCGCTGACCCGGCCCAGTATCTGCAGGCCCAGATCGGGGTCCGCCGCCGCAACAACGTTGCTGCCGAGCGGCGTGAGGTACATGCCGATGTGATGGTCGGGCACGTCGCCCGCTTCCGTGCCGATGCTCACGACCTTTCTGCCGAAGCACATCCCGATGCGCTCGAGCAGCTTCTCCCGATTCTGGCTGCACAACGGCTCGTTGCGGGACAGGAAGTTCGCGGCAACGAAGACATGTTCCTCGTCCGACAAGAGGTCGCCGCCTTCGAAATTGAACGGCAGTACCTCGCGTTCGATGCCGGGCAGACGTTCGTAGAGCAGCTCCGGTATGCGTTCGTCGTTGCCCCTCGCGCTGCCCGTCATGCTGCGGGCGGGCGGCACGGCAATGACGGGGCGGGAGCCTCTGCGCAGCGTGCCGAAGCGGTCTTTGGCCCAGGCGGAAATCGGAAAGCCGGTCGCGATTGGCGAGAGGCGTTCGAGGTCCGGCACGGCGCGGTCGGCGAGCGCATTGCGGAGGGCGGCGAAATCGGGCAGATCTTCCACCAGGACGTGGACGCGGACGTCCGGCGGCAGTGCGCCGAGGAAATCCGTGTACACGTCCAGCCCGTAGGGCGCGAAGTCCTCGCGGTAGTGGATGCAGATCTCCGCAAGGGCGCCGTGCGCGTCGGAGACGAGCTCCGAGGCGCCCGGCGTTCCGTGTGGCGTGGAGATGACGGAGAGCCCCGTGCCCAGGACTGCGCCGCACAGGGCTCCCGCACCCGCGATCGTGAATCGGCCGATCATGACGCGCCGTTGGCTTCGTCCAGAAGGGCACGGGTCAGCACCATAAGCCCCTTGTCCAGCACAGTCGGTTTCCGCGGGATGATCGGCGCCGAGCCGCCCCAGCCGGGAGCGTCCTTGATTTCTTCACGTGATATGGCCAGAGACCAGGACGGCGGGCCGATCAAGTCGCTGAACTTCACCGGCACTTGGAGGGTGCTCTCCGCAGCCGGCAGCTGCAGGGCGTTTGCCGTGAGTTGTGTCGTGTTGGCAGTGTTTGCGGCCACTGCCGGTCTCTTCTCCTTCTTTACGAGGATTTCCGTCTTCTTGCTTTCGCCCGCCGCCAGGCGGCAGTCGATGTGTTGTCGGTGGATCATGGACGGCATCGGTATCATGCGCATCATGGGCGAGGAAGCCGGTGTGCAGTGTACCGCCAGGTTGAACTGTGCCGTCGCCTCCTTCTCCGTGGGATTGTGAGCGTCCAGCACAGCGTATACGCCATCATCCTTCCTTACGAGCTGACCGGTGACTTCGCAGCCGTCGACAATCGCCTTGCCGCTCAGCGCCAGCGGTCGTTCGGCAGCCTTCTTGGGATCCGCGCCGATGACGATGCGGGATGAGTAGGACACACACGCGGTCAGTGCGGCTACAAACAGAAACAGGGTCACGTTCTTCATTTTGGTTCCTCGGGTTTGCGAGTTGAAATGCTTGGTTTCACGTACAGATGACAGCCGGTGTCGTGGCCTCCTTTCCTTTGGAGTTCTCGCTTTGTCTGCCACCTATTGAAACGCAAGACCACGCGATCTGTCTGTAACCTGCGTGTAACGTGGGATGTGGGACGTGGGAAGATGTGTCTGTTGCATCCGGCGTTGTTCGACCCTGATCACACTCGTCGCCGGAGACGGCAAGGCGAGCAGCGTCACAGCCCGGACGAAGTGGACGATACGATGCCGACCACCGGGAAGACGGGCTCGCCGAAGGCGAGCAACATCACAGCCCGGCGAGAATCGCCGGGTGCAACGTTCGCACCACCCGAAGCCCCGCTCCCTGAAGGGGAGCCACATCTGAACGCGGCGGGGGGGGCGTTGCTCCCCTTCAGGGAGCCTGGATGGTTGGGTGTATGGCCGGTCCCCAGGGTTTCACCCTGGGCTGGGACGTGGGTCCCCGTTGGGGACCACCCTGGGCTGGGACGTGGGTCCCCGTTGGGGACGGGCGGTCCATCGCAATGGCAGAAAGGTGTCAAACGGGAATCAGGACGTGACAAGAACCGTCCTGGAGAACGGTTCTACATAACGCAGCGACGAGTCACGTCTGCGGTCAGCTCACGCAATCGGCAGCACCAATTCGAAGCAGGCGCCGTTGGTGACGTGGGTGTCGATGCGCAGGGCGCCGCCCATGCGGCGGGCGAGCTTGCGGCTCAGGGCCAGTCCCAGGCCGACGCCCGGCGCGGTCTCGGCAGCGTGTTTGGCCGACTTGCGGAAGGGATGAAAGAGGCGTTTGGCTTCGCGCCGGCTGATGCCCGGGCCGTGGTCGCGGACGGATAGGACGGCCTTGCCCCTCTTGGCCGACAGCGTGACGTGGATGCGCCGGTCCTCCGCCTGGCCGGCGTACTTGCAGGCATTGTCGACGAGGTTGAAGAGGACCTGTTCGATCATGCCCGTGTCCGCGCGGACGTTCACGTCCGCGTCCGGCGTTTCGACGGCAAGCATCATTTCGGCCTGGCCCGAGCGCCGCTCCAGCCGGTCCCGCGTTCTGGCAATCACGTCGCCAAGCGCAACGGCCTCGAGCGTGCGATGGGTCTTGCCCTTTTCGAGTCGCGAGTATGAGAGCACGTTTTCGACGAGGTGGCTCAGGCGTGTTCCCTCGGCGCGCAGGACATCGAAGTAGCTCATCTTCTTTTCTTCGGGGACCATGCCTTCGGAGAGCATTTCGCTGTACATCTGAAACGTTGTCAGGGGTGTGCGAAGTTCGTGCGTAACGGCGGACACGAATGCGGCGCGACGCTCGCTCAGCGAGACTGTTCCGGCAACGAGGAAACAGACCGCGCCGGCCGCAATCAGCACGCAGGCCCAGGCCGTGAGCAGCGGGACATTGAAGGATGGCGTGGGTAGCGTGGGCAGCGTGGCGCACCGACCCGGGACGAGTTTGACGGGCAGCGTCGCCATTACGCGAGTCCGGTCCGTCTCGTCGCTATCGGCAACGGGCATGAGCTGGGCGAAGGGCAGGATGTCTCTGACCTCGGCCAGCAACTCCTCCTTTATGACGTCCCAGTCCAGCCAGGCGCCTTGGATGTAGCGTCCGCTGTCGACGGTAACCGATCGACCGAGCACGAGCATGTCTCCAATCCACTCGGCCCGCATCACGCCTTCTTCGACGTTCTTTGCGGGGACACTCCAGGGGGTCGTGCTTTTCACCTGGGCGCGAGGCTTTGACGGTTTCCGTTGAGGGGCGACCTTCGTGTTGTAGAACTGGAGGTTCTGGTCGTAGACCTGCTGTTTCCCGGACTGAATCCGCTCCTGGTTGCGGAGCTGCCGCTGGTACCTGAAGGACTGCTCGTTGGCGCTCATGGCGACCTGTTGGACGTCGGCCTGTTGGACTTCTGCCTGTTGCTGCATGGGCGCGGGCTGTTCCTCCTGCGGCGGGAGGTTGATTGCCAGACCCTGTTGGGCATCGGACTGGTTGGCCGTTACCATCCGGGGCGGCGGACTGCCGGTCACCCGGCTCGTTTGGCCCGTATCGACGGGCGCGCCGTTCGCGCCGCCAAAGGTCTCGCAGAGCTGGGCCACGGTTACGTTGGCCGTGAAATTGTCGAAGTTGAGCGTGTTGTTGGCGATGGTGCTCGTAGCGGCGTAGTTGTCGAGGACCCAGTCGTTCAGTTCCGCGTCGGGGACCTGGGGTGACTCGAGGCGTTGGCTTTTGTCGTCGGGGGTGACTTTCCCGTTAAAGTAGGCGAGGACATTCGAAGAGGACTGCGTCAGGAGCGGTGACGGAACGAGTGTGGCGCCGACTTCCTCCCAGTTGTATGCCATGGGATAGACCGTTTGTGCCGGGTTGAAGGCGCTGTACTCATAGTAAGGACGCGCGCTTTCCTCGATGATCAGGGGGGATACGGCGGCATCCATGCGCCACAGGGCCAGGCGCGTGATGCTCTCTTCCGCCGCCTGCCGCTGCATTTCGCGGTTGTGTTCTTCGACGCTCAGGAGCCTGATCGTAATCCAGCCCATCACGCCGAAGACGACCGCCAGGCATACCAGGACGGTCAATCCTATGTGCCAGGGACGTTTCATGCCGTACCGCGTTGTGGAGTGAACATGTAGCCCTTGCCGCGAACCGTCACCAGCGTGCGGGGGTGGGATGGATCGTCCCGGAGCTTCTCGCGCAGCCGGGCGATGTGCATGTCGATCGTACGGGTTTCGATGCCCTTCGGATCCATGCGCCAGACGCGTCTGAGGAGCTCCTCGCGCGATATCGCCCGGCCCGCGTTGCCGGCCAGGTAGCGCAACAGCTCCATCTCGCGTTCCGAAAGCTCGCAGCGCGTGTCGTCGTCAAACTGGAGCTCGCGCCGATCCGCATCCACCTTGCCGCCCGCGAAAGTGATTGTCTTGACGTCGCTGGAGCGCTCGGGCGACCTGCGCAGGACGGCTTCGGCCCTGGCCAGGAGCTCCTTGACGCTGAAGGGCTTCACGACATAGTCGTCCGCTCCGAGGGTCAGTCCCTTGACACGGTCGCCCTCGGCGCCCAGCGCGGTCAGGATGATGACCGGCAGGGTCGGTCGCGAGATGCGTACCTCGGCCAGGATCTCGAGACCCGTGTGGCCGGGGAGTACAAGGTCCAGTAGCAGGAGATCGTAGTCCACGCGGACCGCCATGCGCATGCCGTCGTTACCGTTGGCGGCCTCGAGCACGTCGTAGCCCGCAAACGTAGCGGCGTCGACAATGCCTCTTCTGATGGCCGCATCGTCTTCTACAACCAGGATTCGTTTTGACGTTTCGCTGTTCTCTTTCATGGTGTCAGACTAGCACACCTCGCGGCGTTTCGTGTGTAACGGTTTTGTAAACCAACCGGCTATCTTGTCCAGACTTCGGGCGGAGATATGCCGGGGATGCAATACTCTATCCGGTAGGGCACAACGATTCCGACTCCGTAGCGTGGATCGTCGGGGCCCGCGAAAACGCTCGCCGTCAATTCGCCCCAGAAATCATGCCGTTCGGACTCGTCGGTCGTGAAGAATGCCCGTCCCTGGATTTGCAGATACGGCGACAGAACCATGGGATCCGTGATCCCGCACGTGAGATGCACTTCGGGGTTGCGGTTGATATGGACGACCTTGCGTGCGGCAACGAAAGACGCGAAGCGGATCTTCATGTCTTCGCCGCCTTGTATCATCACGTAACGAACCCAGGGCTTGTCTTCATCCGTCAGCGTGGCGAGAGCCGCCAGTCGCGGTTGCGCAATGATCTCCAGTATCCTCCGGTGCAGGTCTCCCAACATCGCCCGGTCTCCTCGTGTGCTATCCAGCGCCGTTCTACTTCCTCCCGACGCTCAAGTAGCCCTGGACGTAGTCGCGCACGCCGTCTTCGATTGAAGTGAAGGGCGCCGCGTAGCCGGCGGCGCGCAACTTGGTGACGTCGGCCTCGGTGTGATACTGGTACTTGTCGCGAATCGACTCGGGCATGTCGATGAAGCGGATGTTGGCTTCGCGTCCCATTGCCGCGAAAATCGCGCGTCCCAGGTCGAGCCACGTGCGGGCCCGGCCCGTGCCGCAGTTGAAAATGCCCGAGATGTCCCGGTGGTCATGAAAGTGCAGCGTCACGTCTACGGCGTCGCGGACGTACACAAAGTCGCGTTCCTGCTTTCCGTCTTCATAGTCGGGACGGTGGGACTTGAAGAGACCGAGTTCCCCCGTCTCCATGATCTGCCCGTAGGCCTTGTTGACCACCGAGCGCATGTTGCCCTTGTGATCTTCGCCGGGGCCGTAGACGTTGAAGTACTTCAGGCCCACAATGCGGTCGAGAAGACCTTGTTCGAGTGCCCACAAGTCGAAGCTCTGCTTGGAACAACCGTACAGGTTAAGCGGTTCAAGTTGCGGGATCATGGCTTCGTCGTCGGAGTAGCCCCGCGATCCATCACCGTAGGTGGCCGCACTGGAGGCGTAGATGAAGCGGGCGCCGTTGGCCAGGCACCATTTGCACAAGTCTCGCGTATAGCCCACGTTGTTGTCGTCGAGGTAGGCCTCGTCCGTTTCGGTGGTCGAACTGCACGCCCCGAGGTGGAAGACAGTGTCGACCGCGGCAACGTCGCCCGCGCGCAGGGCGACGCGGAAGATGTCCTTCTCAACGTACTCCCGGCAGGTCAAGGCGTCGAGATTGCGCTGTTTTGCGGGGTGATTGAGGTGGTCGACTACGACGACGTCCGTCTCCCCACGCCCATTGAGCGCTCTTACCAGGTTGCTGCCGATGAATCCCGCCCCGCCGGTCACAATGAAGCGTGCCATTCAAACCTCCAGAGTTGCCTTGATGCGATCGATGATTCCGGTCGACGAGCGTCCCTCGACCAGCTTGGCAAGGACAACCTTGCCCCCGTTGGCTTCGACCGTGTCGCGGCCACTGACGTAGTGGCTCCAGTCCTCGCCCTTGACGAGCACATCCGGGATGAGCCGGGCTATGGTGGGGGCCGGTTCGTCGTCGTCGAAGATCACGACATAGTCCACGACTTCGAGGGCCGCCAGGACCCGGGCGCGGTCCTGCTGCGGCACGATCGGGCGGTCCTCGCCCTTGTTGCGCTTCACGGACGCGTCCGAGTTGAGGCCCACAACGAGGACGTCGCCCTGCTCGCGGGCAAAAGTGAGGTAGTCGATGTGCCCCAGGTGCAGCAGGTCAAAGCAACCGTTGGTAAATACGACGTTCTTGCCGGCGTTCTTGAGCCGTTTCCGCTCCGTGCAGAGCGCGTCGAGGTCCATGATTTTGCTGCTGTAGTGTCGAAAACTCATGCGGATTGAGGATAGGGGAGGGGTGAGGCGGAGGCAAGCGGTAATGGCGGAGGTTCTTCCGGATCGACTCGGAGCCTCCTCGCAGGTGTGACATCCAGGTTCACGATCGTGAACTTGGATGTCACATTCGTGCGGCAGGCGGGGTGGTGCGTGGGCGGTGCTGTGGGCTTTGCTTGCCTCTCTTGCCCGGGAAACGGCGCGGGAGCACCGATCGGGGCCTCTGGAAATACCTTGCGCGCGGCGATGTGATGCGATTCAATGGGACCGCTTGCGCAATGTTCGCGATGGTGCTTATGAATCCACTTTCATGCAAAACCCGGATTATCGCCGTCTGCCTGGTTTCCATCTGTGTAGCGTGCGCACTCGATGCGCCCGCGCTTGATATCGTCAGCTTCTACAGCCCCAGGAACCGTCAGCGTCCGCGTCGATCGCGCACGGACTACATCATCCTGCATACTACCGAGGGCGCAAAGAAGGGGTCGTTGGACAAGGTGCACCGCAACGGCGAGTGCCACTATTTCGTGGACCAGGCGGGCAAGGTGTTACGCATCATCGACCGCAAAAGGGTGGCACTGCACGCCGGGCGCAGCATGTGGAAGGGACGGACCAGTCTGGACAAGTGCTCGATCGGCATTGAAGTCGTCGGCTATCACAACAAGAGTATCACGTCCGCCCAGTGCTCGGCCCTCAAAGAGCTCATTGCTGAGCTGCAGCGCATCTACGAGATTCCGGATGAGCGGGTGCTGACTCATTCGATGGTTGCCTACGGGGCGCCGAACCAGTGGCACAAGCGGTCGCACCGGGGGCGTAAGCGTTGCGGCATGCTGTTTGCGAAGTGGTCCGTGCGGGTCAAGCTTGGGCTCAGGAAGCAACCAAAGTACGACCCCGACGTGAAGGCCGGACGCCTGGTGAACGCCGACCCCTACCTGACCAAGGTGCTGTATGGGACGGCGTCTGAGCAGGAGAAGGCGGCCAAGCAGTATGCCTTGAGCAGCGGCAACGTCATTACCGCATCGCGTTCGGCCTGGGACATTGCCCGCGACAAGTACAAGAGCGCCGAGGTGACGTACGTGTTCCCCAACGGCAAGCAGGTGAAAGGCAACGCAATCAAGAATTGGAAAGCCATCCCTCCCGGCACGAAAGTGCTGACTGCTTCGGCTCCGGCCGCACGCGAGAATGTAGAAGAAGGTGTCAAGACGATCGGTGTCAACGGCTACAACACGCCGTGGGACATTGCCGGCGAGGAGTACGGCAAAGGATCGACGATCTACTTTCTGCCCGACGGCAAGGTTACGGCCGGCGACAAGCTGAACAAGGAGAGCGCCAAGAAGATCCCGAAGGGAACCAAGGTGTTGGTGGGCTATACGTACGGCGGACTCGTGACCGCGAATCGCCGCGCGTTCGATATCTGCGGAGCGCGCTGGAACTTTCCGTCCACCTACTACCGGTTGCCGGATGGATCGGTGACGTCGGGGAGCGCCATCAACGAGAACGCGATCCCGAAAAACACGCGGGTCTACTACCGGAATTGAGGAAGCGCGCGAATGAGAAGCAGCCCCGACGTAGCGCTCCCGCCCCTTCCCCTCACCCGGTCCCGCTTCGCGTGCCCGACCTCTCCCCCAAGGGGAGAGGTGATTCGGCACGGCGCCCACACCTCTCCCCTTGGGGGAGAGGTCGGGCACGCGAAGCGGGACCGGGTGAGGGGAAGGGGCGCGGCAGCCCCCCGTCTCATTCTCGCACTCCTCGCGTGTGTCCTGCTTTCCGGTTGTGGCGGCGGTCGGGGTGCGGACGGGTTCAAGCGCGAGTACCGCATGCAGGTGACGGTCGGACCCACGACCTGTTGGGGTATGGGGGCGGCCAGGTTCGCCGAGCTGGCGCGCGCCAAGACCGCGGGCCGCATCAACGTCAAGCCATACTACGGCAGCCAGCTGCTCAAGGGCGCCCAGCTCAACTCCGCCCAGATGGTTTCGGTGGGGTCGATCGACCTGGCCCTCGATTCGACCATCAACGCCGCGCCGGTCGTGCCCGAGTTGAACCTCTTCAGCCTGCCCTTTCTGATCGGTACGTACGCGGAACTGGACCGCCTTGAACAGGGCAAGACCGGCCTGGCGCTGTTCGAGAAGATGAAGGCGAAAGGCCTGATGCCGCTGGCCTGGGGCGAGAACGGTTTTCGTCAACTGACGAACAGCAAACGGGCCGTACGGCGGCCGGAAGACGTGCGGAATCTAAGGATGCGCGTGGTCGGCAGTCCCATTTTTATTGATATTTTCCGGGCTCTCGGCGCCGATCCCATCAACATGAACTGGGGCGACGCCGTCACCGGCTTTCAGCAGGGAACCGTGGACGGACAGGAGAACCCGATGGGCATCCTCGTGCCCGTCCGTATCTGGCAGTACCATGAACACGTCACGCGCTGGAACTACCTGGCCGACCCCTTGATTCTGTACTGGAACAAGCGGGAGTGGGACGCGTTTCCCGCCGATATCCGGCAGGCGCTCACGGAAGCTGCCGTCGAAGCCGCCCGCTATCAGAAGGCGCTCGCGCGTGCCGGACTGGACGGGAACGTGTCCCTTGAGATACTCAAGAACGAATACGGCGTTACGCCCGAGCTCGCCGCTCCTCTCGCCCACCTCGAAAGCGAGGGTATGACCGTGACACAGCTCACGCCGGGGGAGCGGCAGGCTTTCGCGACACGCACCCGGCCCGTACTGGACAAGTGGGCCGCAAAGATCGGGAAAGAGATCATGGCGCTATGCCGGGAGGACCTGGCGGCTTCACCGTAGAACGGTGCTTCCGCCTTCGCCGGGCTACGGCGGGACAAGCCTGCGCCGTTCCTGGTAAGCGTCAAGCCCGGCCGATGCGAGGGCTCCGGACCGTAGATCCGGGGCTTTGGGAGATGCCTATGAAACAAACGCCCCGCCGCATCCGCATCGATCACCTGGCCGCTGCCCTGATGCTGGCCGCGATGGCGGTGATCGCCTTTGCCAACGTTCTCAGCCGGCACCTTTTTCACTACTCGTTCGCGTTCACCGAAGAGATCACGATCAACCTCTTCGTGTGGATGACCGTGATCGGTACGGGATTGGCGTTCGAGCGCGGATGCCAGCTCGGGCTTGTCAGCCTGTACAGTCGTTTCCCGCTGAGAATGCGGCGATGGCTCGCCGTGGCTGGCGCCCTGCTGTCCTGTGTCCTGTTTGTCGTCCTGGACGTTCTCCTGATTCAGACGGTCTACCGTGAGATCACGTTTTTCAAGGCAACGTCGCCCTCCCTGGAGATTCCCATCTGGATCTACTATGCCGGGGTTGTGCTCGCTTCGCCGGCCGTGTTCGCGGGTGTCTATCGGGGGCTCAGGCGGCGGGTGGGTGAGATGTGAGGTGTGGGATGTGAGATGTGAGATGTGAGGTGTGGGGGTGGAAGCGACGTTCATATTTGCGCTGTTGGCGATCTTGCTGCTGCTCGGGATCCCGATCGGGACGTCCCTCGGAGTGGCGGGCGTGGCGACCATCCTCGTGTTTCAGATGGGGGGCGCAATTGTCGGCCCCAACTTCGTGGCCGCCATTGCGTCGTTTCCCCTGCTGGCCATCCCGTTTTTCGTCCTGGCCGGCATAATCATGGAGCGGGCGGGGCTGGCGGCACGGATTGCGCGCTGTTTTGAATTGCTCGTCGGCCGCAAGGTCGGGGGGCTGGCCGTCGTGGCTGTGCTGACCTGCATGTTCTGGGGCGCGCTTTCGGGGTCGGGACCGGCCACGACCGCGGCCGTGGGGTTGATCCTGGCCGGGCCGATGATACGTCACGGCTACGACCGCAACTTCGCCGCGGCGACGATCGCGAACGCATCAGGACTGTCGATCGTCATCCCTCCCAGCATCGCGTTCATCATCTACGGCAACATCACCGGCACTTCCGTGAGTGCCCTGTTTCTGGCGGGAATCCTGCCCGGCATTCTGATGGGCGTGGGCATCATCGGCGTGGTGTGGTGGATATCGCGCCGCGAGCACTGGCGCGGAACCGAGCACCACGGGACATGGCGCGAGGTCCTCACGGCGTTCAGGCAGGCGTTCTGGGCTCTGCTTTCGCCCGTGATTATCCTGGGCGGGATCTACTCGGGGTTCTTCACGCCGACCGAGGCGGCGGTCGTGGCCGTGTTCTACAGCCTGTTCGTGGCCGTGGGGGTCTACCGGTCGTTGTCGCTGTCCGATCTGTTTTCGGTCCTGGTGGACGCCGCGGTCACGTCGTCGGTCATCATGTTTATCGTGGCGTTTGCAGGCATATTCTCGTGGGCGGTTTCCACGATGGGGGTCGCCGATGCACTGGCGGCGCTCGTCATGAAGAGCGCGACGCACCCGGTTGTGCTGGTGCTTCTGACGAATGTGATCCTGCTCGTGTTGGGGATGTTCCTTGATGCGATATCGATCTCCTATCTGGTGCTGCCGATGTTTATTCCGGTCATGCAGCGACTCGGGATCGATCCGCTGTGGTACGGCGTGGTCTTCATAACGGCGCTGGCGATCGGCCAGACGACGCCACCGGTGGGGGTCAACCTGTTCACGGCGGCCAACCTGATCGAGAGCGACGTCGACGGCGTGGCGCGGCGCGTATGGCCCCTGGTTGCCGTCAATGTCGCCACCCTGACTGTCCTGTCGCTGGTTCCCGCCATTTCCACTTGGCTGCCGGTGCGGGTGGGGCTGTATGGGCACTAGCGATCGCTAATCGTAAATCAGTTGCGTGTCCCGGCGCGTAGTCGTCCACACACGGGCGCGTCTGCGATTATGTGGCATGCCACATAATCGCAGATGCGCCCTCCACACACTTGAATCATATTCCTGCGTATCTATAATCCCTCTTCCATGGACCTGCGTGACATTTTCGACAAGCTGGGTTTGACGGGGGGGAAGTGGCAGTGGCGGGCGCTGCGGATAGAGCGCGCGTGGGCGGCATTTGTTGCAACCATGCGCGGCAAGCGGCAGCAGGTTACGTACCGGCACAAGTTCTGCACGAATTGCGGCGCACTGATGGACGCCGCCGATACCGAGTGTTCGCGCTGCGGCGAAAAGGGGGAGCGTTGGGAAACGCAAGTGGCCGACCGCTTCTTCTCGCGCCTGATACCGGGCGGTCGACCGGTTACGGGCGGGCTGTTCATCGTCAATGCCATGATGTTTGCCGTGATGATCGGGATCTACGGGGCGGGCAACCTGATGCATCCCTCCGGCGAGGCCTTGACGAAGATGGGCATGCTGTTTCCGCGCGAGCTGCTGTGGGGCGAGTACTGGCGCTACGTCACGTACGGCTACCTGCACATCGGCATCATCCACTTCCTGTTCAACATGTTCGTACTGACGCGGGTGGGGCCGATGATGGAGGACGAAATCGGCAGCCCGCGTTTCTTCGTGATATACTGCGTGTCGCTTCTGGGTGGCGGATGGCTGATCGCGCTCGGCGATCACCCGGCGGCCGGAGCGTCGGGCGCCCTGTTCGGATGCATCGGCTTCGGTGCGGCCTACGGGCACTTCCATGGTGGCGCGACCGGACAGCGGATGCGCAACTACTTCGTGTCCTGGATCCTCTATGCCTATGTTTTCGGATTCATCGTGGGCAACGTCAGTCACGCTGCTCACACGGGCGGTCTCATCGCCGGCGCGGTTGCCGGATACGTCGTACAGCGCGAAAGACCCTATCGCGACCGGCTCAACCGCCACTGGCTCATGGCCTCCCGCCTGTGTGTAGCCATGACCATCGCCGCCTTTGTCTGGATGATCATGGCCCGTGGCGGGGCGATGAGGTAGGTGCAGACTTCTGAGACGTTGGTCCGATGCGGTTGATCTTCCGGGACTGAGCGAAATCCTCGGTGGGATGTGGGTGAGATGTGGGATGTGAGATGTGTGCGCAGCGGAGTCGAGGGATCTCGGGAATTGGAAACCACTCCGGACGTTATCGCAAGTCTCGAGATCCCTCGACTCCGCTCCGCTGCGCTCGGGATGACAGGGCGGCGTGGAGTTTCCGGCTAGTGCATCGGCATGCCGTAGCACTGCCCGTGATACTCCCCCGTGGTCGCGGGGGTGCCGGTCCTGCCGCGCGACCACGGGCGGTGCGGCACGTAGGGCCCTTTCGGCCCCTCCACGACCCCGTCGGCCTTGATGCGGGCGATGGCCTGCTGCACTCGCGCACTGTGTTCGCGTTTCTTCCTGCGGTCTCGGCATTTGACGCCGTATACGATTGCCGTCCCCACCAAGCTGTAGATCAGGCCGCTCACGCAGAGCACTTTCCAGTCGTCGGCATGGAGCTCCGGAAGGCGGATGTCCCCGAGCAGCGCCATGAACAGGGCCGGTCCCAGGATCCACCCGGCGAGGTGGCAGGCGAACAACACGGGAAGACTGACCGGCCACACCTTTGCCGGCGACAGGCGGCTCCTGCGAATCACGACCAGCGGCGTGACGATGAACGCACAGACGATCATGGCGAATGTTCCCCACGTTGTCACTTCGGGACCTCCTTTCGAATCTGACCGCATCGTCGCACGTCCCGGTGCTCGCGGCTATTATAAGTGGGGAGGTTTGTTTGTAACGCATCAACGCGGGTGTCGCCCGCAACCCAAGTGTGGCATAGGTAGAAAAATGGGAAGGTAAGAAGATGGGAGAATTGACTGTATTCATCTTTCTACCGTCCCATTTTTCTACCTATCATCTCCTACACAGGGCTGAGCCAGATTCCTTGCTGTTCTTGCGCCCCCCCCGCCCGGTTAAGTCACTACGCCTCGGCCGGGACTTCACCCGGCAGACCGGACTGCGCGTCGTCGTCACCGCAAACTGAACAGTCTTTTGTTCACTCGCCCGCTGTAAGCGGCCTAATCCACAACTCCATCACTCCAGACGGCCCGGGTGCACATGCGATTCGTTGCACCAGGCCCGGAGGGCCGCTATAGCAGAGCCTGGGGTGGAGCGTAGCGGAACCCCAGGGCTCCGGTCAGAATGCCGCGAGCCCCGGAGGGGCGGCATAGGCGCCGCGTTCGCTTGCGCCGTGCACTCACGGTAGCCGCGCAGCCGGGCGGGAGTGCCTATGCCGCCCCTCCGGGGCTTTGCTATCCCGCGTCCAGTCCCCTGGGGTTCCGCTATGCTCCACCCCAGGCTCTATCATGCCGCCCCTCCGGGGCTCCTCAGTCCCCGGTAATCTGCGAAGAGGACGCGCAGCACTAAGGGAGGTGAAAACGAGTAGGAGCGACGTCAGGTTGCAGGTAGGAATGTTCCAACTCGCAAACGGCGCGACCGAGTCCGGTTAGGCTTGCCATCAAGCTCCGACCGTGTAATCTGCATGGGTTCTCGGTCAACACGGAGGGTACGAGATGGGAATGAATATTGTTCAAAAGGTCCTTTCGGAGCATCTGGTCAGCGGTGAAATGGTGGCGGGGCAGGAGATTGGCATCAGGATCGATCAGGCCCTCACCCAGGACGCTACCGGCACGATGGTCTATCTGCAGTTCGAGACGATGGGGCTCGACGCGCTGCGCACGGAGCTGGCGGTCAGTTACATCGACCACAACACGATCCAGATCGGTTTCGAGAACGCGGACGACCACGCCTACCTGCGCTCGGTCGCCGAGCGGTACGGCGCGGTCTTCTCGCGTCCCGGAAACGGTATCTGCCACCAACTGCATCTCGAGCGTTTCGGCGCGCCCGGCAAGACCCTCCTGGGGTCGGACTCCCATACGCCTACCGGCGGCGGTCTCGGCATGATTGCCATCGGCGCCGGCGGGATCGACGTTGCCGTGGCCATGGGCGGCGGCCCGTTCTACCTGACCTGTCCCCGCGTAATCAAGGTCAACCTGACCGGCAGGCTGAGTCCCTGGGTGACGGCCAAGGACGCCATTCTGAAGGTGTTGGAGGTTCTTTCGACCAAAGGCAACGTCGGCTGCGTACTGGAGTACGGCGGTCCCGGCGTGGCGACCCTCGACGTGCCCGAGCGCGCCACGATTACGAACATGGGCGCCGAGTGCGGCGTGACCTGCTCGGTTTTTCCGAGCGACGACGTGACCCGGCGCTTCCTCGAAGCGCAGGGACGCGGCGATGCGTGGCACGAGCTGGCCGCGGATGAAGACGCCGAGTACGACCGTGTCGTGGATATTGACCTTGCCGCGCTGGAACCCCTGGCGGCGGCCCCGCACTCGCCGGGCAACATCGTCACGGTCGCTTCGATGGCGGGTACGCGCGTGAACCAGGTCATGATCGGCTCGTGCACCAACTCCTCCTATCGCGATTTGAAGATGGTTGCGTTGATGCTCAAGGATCGGACCATCCATCCCGACGTCGTCGTTGGTGTGGCGCCCGGTTCGCGGCAGGTCGTCAGCATGCTGTCGGAAGAGGGGCTTTTGACAGGGCTGGTGGATGCCGGCGTTCGCCTGTTGGAGAACACCTGCGGTTTCTGCATCGGCAACTCCATGTCGCCGGCCACGGATGCCGTCAGCCTGCGAACGAGCAACCGCAACTTCGAGGGCCGTTCCGGCAACAAGTCGGCCCAGGTCTACCTGGTCAGCCCCGAAACGGCGGTCGCCGCCGCCCTGACCGGCACGTTCACCGATCCGCGTACACTGGACATGGCCTGTCCCGAGGTGGCGCCTCCGGCCGCCTATCGCATAAACGACAGCATGTTCCTTTTCCGGGACGGGGCGGGACAGGGACGTGACGTTCCCGTCGTGCGCGGGCCGAACATCGGCGAAGTGCCCAAGAACGAGCCGCTGCCGGAACGGTTGTCCGGTGTGGCCACGATCAAGGTCGGCGACAAAATCACCACCGACCACATAATGCCCGCCGGCAAGCGGTTGAAGTTCCGGTCCAACGTGCCGGCATACGCCGAGTTCGTGTTCGAGAATACGGATGCGGGCTTCTCCAGACGTGCTGCCAACCATCGCGATGCGGGACTGCACAATTTCATCATTGCCGGCGAATCCTACGGCCAGGGATCCAGTCGCGAACACGCGGCGCTCTGTCCAATGTACCTGGGAGTCAAGGCCGTGTTGGCCAAGTCGATCGAACGCATCCATCTCGCCAACCTGATCAACTTCGGCATCGTGCCGTTCAGCTTCGAGAATCCGGACGACTACGACAAGATCGAAGAAGGGCACCGGTTGGATATTCCCGGGATTCGCGCGGCTGTAGAAGGTGACGGCAGGACTTCCCTCGTCGATGACAGCCGGCAGTTGGAAATCCCGATTTGCGCGACACTCTCGGACAGACAGAAAGCGATCATCCTGGCGGGTGGTTTGCTCAACTACATTGTGGCACAAGGAGAAGCGTAGACATGGCGTACGAGAAGATTCGGATACCGGAGAGGGGTGAGAAGATCACGATGGGGGACGACGGGTGTCTCGTCGTGCCCGACAACCCCATTCTGCCCTTTATCGAGGGCGACGGCATTGGCCCGGACATCACCAATGCGGCGATGATCATCTGGAACGCGGCGGTGGAGGAAGCCTACGGCGGTCGCCGCGAGGTTTCGTGGATGGAGATCTATGCGGGGGATAAGGCCACGCAGGTGTACGGTGAGGGCATGTGGCTGCCCGATGAAACCGTCGCCGCCGTGCGCGAGTACCTCGTCGCGATCAAGGGCCCCTTGACCACTCCCGTTGGCGGCGGGATCCGTTCGCTGAACGTGGCGCTGCGTCAGTTGCTCGACCTGTACGTCTGCCTGCGTCCCGTGCGCTGGTTCGAAGGCGTGCCTTCCCCCGTGAAACGTCCCGACCTGACCGACATGGTGATATTTCGCGAGAACTCGGAAGACATCTACGCCGGTGTCGAATGGGCCGCGGGCACGGACGAAGTCAAGAAGGTCATGAAGTTCCTCACCGAGGAGATGGGCGTGACCAAGATCCGTTTTCCGGAGACCAGCGGCATCGGCATAAAACCCGTCTCCCGGGAAGGTACGGAGCGGCTGGTCAAGGCGGCGATCCAGTACGCTGTCGACAACAACCGCTCGTCGGTGACCCTGGTGCACAAGGGCAACATCATGAAGTTCACCGAGGGCGCTTTCCGCGACTGGGGCTATGAGACGGCCGCGAAGCATTTCGGCGCCGAGCCGCTGGACGGCGGACCGTGGCACAGCTTCAAGAACCCCAAGAGCGGCGAAGAGATCATCGTCAAGGACGTGATCGCCGACGCCTTCCTGCAGCAGATTCTGACGCGTCCGGCGGAATACAGCGTGATCGCCACGATGAACCTCAACGGCGACTACGTGTCCGACGCTCTCGCCGCCTGCGTGGGCGGGATCGGTATCGCTCCGGGCGGCAACATCAACTACGACATCGGCACGGCGCTCTTTGAGGCCACGCATGGGACAGCTCCCAAGTATACCGGTATGGACAAGGTCAATCCGGGGTCGTTGGTGCTGTCGGGCGAGATGATGTTCCGCTACATGGGTTGGACCGAGGCCGCCGACCTCATCGTCAAGGGCGTGAACGACACGATCGGCGAAAAGGTGGTTACCTACGACTTCGCGCGTCTCATGGAAGGCGCAACCGAAGTCAAGTGCAGCGAATTCGCCAAAGCCGTGGCCGGGCATATTCGCGAGTAGGCGGCGCGGGATGGCGCGGCAGTGGGCCGGATTTGCAATCCGGCCGCCAAAGCCGTGGAGCATTCTGTGGAGAATGTGACGGTTTGAAAGTCGGCGCTACGATTCCGTACTCTCACCGGCAATCGACGACCATTCGGACGAAACGCCAAGTCGCCGGATCCGCTCCAAGAGGAACGCCCGATCCAGGGCATCTCCTTGGACTTCAAGCATGAGGAGCGGTGAAAAGCAGAAACAGGTTAGCTTGGTGCATACAGGAACAGCTCCTTGACCTTCTTGCGGATATCGGCCTCGGACCAGTCGGGATGCAGCATACGCAAACCTCTCGCCTTCAGGTCCCTGGCGGAGTCATTGAACTGGGCTATCAAAGCCAGCTTGTCTCGGGGTGGCATGGCTCGATAGATTTGAATCTGCTCCGGTGTCATTCCCTGTCCTCCGATGCACTTGTCATCGCGTCCTGTCGTCATCCTCACCGAACATGATTACCGCCGCAAGACAAAACAGATGCGGCGCCACGTCCTGAGCGCGTGAGCGCGGAACGGACTTCCGCGTTACTTCTCTTCGATGCTGAGCCGTTGCAGCAGGCGGTAGAGGGTGGCGCGGTCGACGCCGAGGGTCTTGGCGGCCTTGCCTTTGCGCCAGCCGTTTTCCTCCAGTACGCGGGTGACGTACTCGCGCGTACGGGCGTCGACGAAGTCGTGCAGGGTCTGCTCGGTAGTGCCGGAACCCCGCGACTCGACCGTCAGCAGGAAATCGCTCTTCTCCAGCACGTCGCCCCGTGCCAGGACGACGGCGCGTTCCAGCGCATGCTGCAGCTCGCGTACGTTGCCCTTCCATGCCTGCGCCGCAAGCCAGTCCATCGCTCCGCGGGACAGGCTTTTCGGACCGGACCCGTAGCGCTCGGAGTAGACCGAAAGAAAGTGGCCGGCCAGCAGGGGAATGTCCTCCCGGCGTTCACGCAGGGGGGGCACACTGACGGGGATTACGCTGAGCCGGTAAAACAGATCCTCGCGGAAACGACCCTCGCCGATTTCCGCCTTGAGGTCGCGGTTTGTCGATGCCAGCACGCGCACGTCCACCTGGATCTGCCTGTTTCCGCCGACACGCGCGAACGCTCCCTCCTGCAGCACGCGCAGCAGCTTGGCCTGAAAGTCCGGCGTTGTCTCGCCAATCTCGTCGAGTAGCAGCGTCCCTCCGTCGGCCTCTTCGAACCGGCCGCGCCGGCTGGTGACGGCTCCCGTGAAGGCGCCCTTTTCGTGGCCGAACAGCTCGCTTTCGATCAGGTTTGGATTTACGGCGGCGCAATTCATGGCCACAAACGGCTGTTGCGCGCGCAGGCTCTTGTAGTGGATCGTCTGGGCGATCAGCTCTTTGCCGGTGCCCGTCTCGCCCATGATCAGCACAGTGCTGTCGCTGCGCGCCACGCGGTTGACGATCTCGAAGAGTTTCATCATGGCGGGACTGCGTCCGATCAGGCGTTCGCCGTACATGCCGCCCGCAGCCATTTCCGCCCGCAGAAATGCGTTCTCGCGGTGCAGACGGGAGTAGTCAATGGCGCGCTCGATCGTCAGGCGAAACTCCTCTTCGTCAGGCGGTTTGACGACATAGTCGAAGGCCCCGAGTTTCATCGCCGTTACCGCCGAACGGACGTCCCCCTTTCCCGTGATCAGCACGACCGGCAATCCTGCGAACTCCGCGCCGACCGCCCGAACCATGTCTTCGCCCGTCATGCCGGGCATGCGTACGTCCGAGAGCACAAGGTCCACCGTCTGCTCGCGCAAGGCCGTCAACGCGTCTTCGCCGGAGCGCGCCTCGACAACGTCGTAGTCCCAGCTATCCAGCAGCAACGCCAACGCCTTCAAGTCAACCGGATCGTCGTCAACCAAAAGTACTGTTGATTTCATGGCCTATTCGATTAGGATGAAGCCCAAGTGAAGTTCGAAGTTCAAAGTACCCAAATCCGAAGGAAATCCGAAGCCCGAAATCAGCATCTGTAAACGTGAAGCGCGGGAAGCCAAGTTCTTTGCCCGGATGATTGCCAAGGCTGTACCGGAATTGCTTGACGAAGCCAGAGTACTCGCCCGCGAGGCACAGGAATTGCATCTGATATTCGCCAAGATCTACAGATCGTAAGAATGACGTTTCCACAGAGAGGTCAGGAGTGGCGCTTGCGACCATCGTTTCTCGAGCTTGGGATTTTCTTTTCGTGCTTGGGTGTTTCGGGCTTCGGATTTCTACGGAGGGTGACCGGTGATTAGTCGCAGCGAAGTCCACTACCACACTCTCTGGGTGCGCCTGTTGTGTTGCGCCGCGGTGGCCATCGGCATGGCCAACGCCGTGTACTTCGAGCTCTTTCTGCCGGTGGAACGTTTGCTCCATTTCGTGATGATACCGGACGCGGCAGGTCAACACGTGCATGCCGGCAAGGTCACGGAGGTTCTGCTGGTCGTTGCCGTTTGCCTGGCCGCGGCCGTGCCCCGCATCGACAGGCCGCTGCCGATGGTGCTCTGCGGCGCCGGGTTCGTTTTGACCTACGTGACAGCGTCCCTCCTGGTTCTTGCCGTGTCCGGCGTGCTTCCGCCACTCGTGAATCCGGTCATCGGGCTTATCGGCTGCACCGCCGTGCTGGAAACGATGGCATGGAACGAGGAGTACCTGCGGCGGCGCAAGGCAGAGGAGCTGGGCGAAGTGCGGCAGGAGTTTACCGATATGCTGGCGCACGATCTGCGTAAGCGTATCTCCGCGATCTTGATGTCGATTTCCGTGCTCGAGAAACGAACGGAAGGGAAGGACGTCGACATAGGCGACGTGATGAGCACCATCCGCGCCAGTGCCGAGCGGCTGATGCTGTTGATCGACAACCTGCTCGACGTCCGCCGTATCGAAGAAGGCGGCATTTCGCTCCAGCGCGAGGTTGTCACCGCGGCCGACCTGCTGAACGAAGCCGTCAACGAGCACCGCAACGCGGCCGAGATGGCCGACCTGCGCCTGATACTGGTCAACCCCGATCCCTTTGCCCGCATACGCGTCGACCGCCAGGTCTTCGTGCGCGTACTCACAAACCTGATCTGGAATGCGATTCAACACGCCACGCCCCAAACCGATATTGAAGTCAGTTGTCGCATGTTCAACGAGTCCGTCGTCCTGATCGACATTGCCAACCAGGGCAAGGCCATTCCGCTCAACCGGCAGCATACAGTGTTCCTGCCCTTTGTCGCGGGACGGTCGAAGCGAGGCGGTCTCAGCGGTACCGGGTTGGGGCTGGCCTTCTGCATGCTCGCCGTAACGTCGCACAACGGCACAATCGACGTCGAATCCCCGTGGTACAAACACGGGAACGGCGCCAAGTTCACGATCCGCCTCCCCGCGGTGCGATGATGCAGATCTGCAACATCGCGATGCGTCAACGCAACGCCGCGCGGGCCTGATTCCCTGCCGATCCCGATCCGCCTGTGTGCCGGGGTACGCGCGTGTCCGGCGTAACTCTATAACGGCGTGAAGTTTGCGTCGCTCCAGTCTGTCTTGGCCCGTCTCTTCTTCTCCCTTGGCACACGCTGTGCGATAGGTAGAAGACGCCGCGCGGGGAACAACGGTATTGAAAAGAAAGGGCGAAGCAATGAAACACACAGCAGACAAGACGCGCGCATTCACTTTGATTGAGCTCCTGGCGGTGATTGCCATCATCGGCGTGCTCATCGGCTTGCTTTTTCCGGCGATTCAGCTCGTGAAAGAGAAAGCCAACCAGGTCCATTGCGGCAACAGCCTGAAACAGGTCGGACAGGCGCTCGCCATGTACAGCATGGACCGTAGCGGCAGGTTCCCGACCAACCTCACGACTCTTGCCCGGGAGGAGTACTTGACCGATCCGGAGATCTTCCGTTGCCGCAGCGACACATGGCGTGAGGAGACGGACGACATCAACGACCTGACCTCGGATGGAGCGGAGGAGTACTGCAGCTACTGTTTCGTCACGCGAACAAGGAATGGCGGCAGGATTACCGGGAGCGTGGCCGCGCGTACCGTCATCGCCTGCGACAAGAGCGGGGAGGCGGGAACAGTCACGGAAACGGAGTTCGGCGAGAGTCACGGCGGCGACGGGGGCAGTGTGCTCTACGCGGACGGAGCCGTGAAGTTCGTGCGCAAGGCCGACTGGAACCGCAAACGCTGGGGCGACGCCGATATCAACAGCATGGTGGGGCACTAGTCAACGCTTGATAGTTCCTTCCGGTTGCGCGACCTGTTCCGGTGACCGGGAGGAGTGACCTGGGGAAATGAGAATGTGTACTCAAAGAGAAGGAGGTACGATCGGCAACGAAAGTATTTCACAGGCTTCGCCGGATGGACAATCAATGCCTTTTGGCCGAGTGCAGTATCAACGTCCATCCGGCGCAAGCCGTGAGCCCTGTTTCACTGTCACCCCGGGCAGGCCGCCGG
>CAZKRK010000042.1:0-30302 GCA_964555035.1 uncultured Victivallales bacterium
TCCCTCGGAAACCTCGGCCAATGCGAGCTTTCATGACTCATGCGTCAGGGCTGGGAGATTTTGCGGATTCTCCGCGTGAGTGGGGTGTGGGGTGTGGGATTTGCGATGTGCGATGTGCGATGTGGGGTGTGCGTTGGGTTCGTAGTGAGGCTCGCAGCACCGCGGGCGAATGCCCGCGGTGCGGAGTGCCGTGCGCGACAACGCCACTCCGCGCCGATCCGCTCCGCGTCTCGCCCTACGTGGCTCACTACAAGCAACAACCGCATGCGTCGGGTTCGTAGTGAGGCTCGCAGCACCGCGGGCGAATGCCCGCGGTGCGGAGTGCCGTGCGCGACAACGCCACTCCTACCACAGGATGAACAACGTCTGCCGCGGGGTCCAGCTCACCGATCCGTACGTCGCGAACGTGGGCGTCGGCTTCTCGTTGTCAAAGCGGGCCTTGATCCAATCCGCGGAACGCGCCACGTGCTCGATGCGCGCTTCGTCGATCAAACCGCGATGACGCTCGCCACCGTTGTCCTTCGACCCGATCTCCGGCCAGCGGTTGGCGTCGGTCACGTCGGCTATCGTGCCGCTGGTCCCCACGCTCGAGTCAAGTTCGCCGTCGATGTAGATGTACTTCGTCGAACCGTCCCACACACCCATCAGGTGGTGCCACTGACCGTCGGCCGGATTCACGTCATAGGTGCCGTCCATGTCCTGGTTGGCCAGCCCCCTGGTCGTCCAGCGCATCCGGTTCTGGTTGTCGCGCCGCCGCAACTGCCAGCCCATGTTGCCTTCCCCGCGATGACTGATGAACGCCTGGTGGCGCGTGCGCCAGCCGCCGTCCACCCGCGCCCACACCGATGCCGTGACCCGGTCGCCGTGGTTGAAGTGTTCCCGGTCCGGGATGCGGATCCAGTTGTTGTTGTACTGCTGTGCGTCGCCCAGCAACCCCGCGACCGTCAAGGTGCCGTCCGAGCGGCCGTTGTTCTTGGCCGAGGTCGAATCGGTCGGGTTGCGCCTGTGCATGTGCCATACGCCCAGGTACTCCGAGCTCCAGGTCGAACCGTCGCGCGCGTACGACGGAGGAACCGCGACCGGATCGGACGTGTAACTGGTGCTCAACCCGTACTTCTGCGAAAGGTAGTACCCCAACCGGTTCAATTCCACGTCGTTCAATGCCCGGCTGAACATAGCCACCTCGGCGATGTCTACGTCGGACCTCGCATTGTACCGCCCCCCGATCATCACGCTGTCACCGGTATCGCTGATGTTGCCCGTATCCGCCAGGTCGATCTCCAGGTTCCCGTCAACCCACAGCTTGCGCTTAGCGCCGTCATAGGTGCCTATGTACAGCCGCCAGTGGTCGACGATCGCGGTGCTGCCCGCCGGATCGTCCGCACCGCTGGTGCCGCGCACCGTGAAGGTGGCATAGTTGTTGCCGCCTTGACGCCGCATCTGCCAGCCCTGTCCTTCGCCGCGCTTGCTCACGAACGGCTCCCAACCTCCGATACCGCTGCGGGCCTGGCCCACCACGACCACCGTCAGGTACTTGAGCTGGTCGAAGTTGGACTCGTCCGCAACCGTCAGGTAGTCGTCGCCACCGTCGAATCGAAGCGCCGTCTGCCCGTTGACCGCGCCGGCCAGGACCACCGGTTTACTAGCCTCCGTATCCTGCGTCGCGTCGTGGTCGCCCGCCGACCGGTCATCCCACGTGGCCACCGTCTGACCGTTCGTCGGATCCCCGACCGCGCCGTCTCCGCCGCCGTCTATATCGGACGCGTCCACCCACAGGATGCAGTCCTCCAGGTCCGTGGCGCCCGCAAGCGCCGCCGTATGCGCCACGGCATCCCTGGCCCAGTAGGCCCAGATGTGAGAGTCCGTCGACACCTCGGGCACCTGCACCCACACCAGCGAGGTACCGTTGGTGTCCCACTTCTCGATCTCGTGGTTCAGCAACGTGATCTCGTTCGCATCCGCGAAGCGCAGGTCGGCCCCGTTCTCGGGCCACTCGAAGCTGCTGTACAGGAACGACGGCAGGTGCTCGCCCAGCCGCACCAGCGCCGGGAAGTCGATCAGCGTCTCCGTGCCGGAGTAACCGCTGAACGTGATCTTCAGCTTGCAGCCCCAGCGCGAGAGGTACTCGGCCAGGTCGTCGTCGGTGATCGTCCCGCTTCCCTCCCCGTCGCCGATGCTGCAGTTCACCGGAGCGCTCAGGTTCACCGTGTAGGTCTCCGACGGCCACTCGCCATGGGTATCGCCGCGGACGGTCACCGTGATCGTGCCGCTGGGATTGCCGGCGGGAATGCCGAACGCTCCGCCGGATATGCCCGTGTAGTCGCTGCCGGCCTCGGCGGTCCCGTCGGCGGTGTCCACCTGCAGCGTGACCTCCGTCCCGCTGACGGCCGAGAGCGTCACGGTGAACACGGCGCTGACCGTGCCGCTGTCACCCTCGGTCACCGTGACATCGTCGATCGAGACGGTCGCCTCATCGGTCGTGAAGTTGGTCGTGCTCGGCGCCCAGGCCACCCCCGCCATGTTCGAGGAGTAGACGCGGCAGTAGTACGTCTTGTCCGCCAGCAACCCCGTCAGGTTCGTGGTGATCGTGGTCGGGATCGAAAGCGTTCCAAAGCTCTCGGCGTTGGCCCAGTCCACAATGTTCGTATCCCCGTCCGTCGGCCCCCAGTAGATGGTCGTGTCCCCGGCGCCGCCGTTCACGAGCTGCGCCCCGATCGCCGCTGCCGAGGCAGTCACGTTCGAAGGCACGGTGTTGCTGACATCCAGCATCCCCAGCGTCGCGAACGGCTCGCTCGGACTGGCCCACAGGTTCGTGACGTCGTTGGTGGCCTGGAACGTGTAGTAGTGATCGGCATCGGTCGCAAGTCCCACCGCCGTGTAGCTCAAAGCCTCCGAATCCACGTTCGTGTAGGTCCCCACGTACGAGTTGGAGGCCCAGGCCGAGGCGTCGTCCACACCGTCCGTGGTGCCCCAGAAGGCGTACACGTCGAAGATCGACTGAGGGCAACTGAGCGTCGCGCTGAAGGTCGCCGAGGTGGTCGTCACGCCCGACTCGACGCCGTTGGCGATCTCCGATCCCGCGACGGTCTCGCCCAGGCTCCACCAGCCGTCCTGCGCCGCAATACTCGGATTGATCCGTTCCGCGGCCCCGCCCGGCTTCTTGATCGTGATATTCATCCAGTCGCCGCCGCCGCCTTCGTTCATGGCGATCGCAAAGGCATACTGCTCCCCGCCGCCGGTCAGGTCCACCGTCTCGGTGTGCGGCGTGTTCCAACCCTCCGGAGGAACATTGCGGCTGATGTCGTCCTCGCCCGCCTCGAACTCGCCGCCGTTCTGGCCCGTATCGATCCAGAGCAGCTCGTAGTCGTCGCCGTGCACGTAGAACTCGTAGGTGCCCGTCAGCGGCGGATGGAAGTAGCCCCACCACATCTTGGAGTAGGTGTTGCCGTCAGTGCCCGGCCAGATCTCGCTGGTCCATACCGTCGGAGTGCCGCCGTCCGGCGTCAGGTCGAACAAGCCGCCGTTCTCGCCGTTGGCCACGCCGTCGTCTATGGCCCCCAGGTCGGCCGACCCCGAACCCGCATAACGACCGTAGTACAGCGCGTTCCAGTAATTGCCGCTCGTCGGATCGAGCGTGATGAAGTTGGTCGTCGCCACGGCCCAATTGTCGCCAAGGTTGTTGGTCGCGTAGCAGCGGTAGTAGTACCGCATCCCGTAGTACGCCGAAACCGTCGTCTGGAAGGTCTCGTGTCCCTTCTGGCCGAGCGACTCGACACTCTCCCAGGCGGAGTGGTCCGTGCCGCCGTCGGTCCGGCCCCAGTAGATGTAGATGTTGGCCAGGTTGCCGGTCGTCAGCTCGCCGGTCAGCGTCGCCTCGCCGACACCCACGCTCGCACCCGTGTAGTTGTTCACCTCGGGGGCAACGAGCGTCGTGAAGTTCGTCGACGCCCACGCCTGCCCGTACGAGTTGCTGACGCGATACGCGTAGTAGTAGAGCGTGTCTCCGGCCAGGCCGGTGACGTTGGAGCTCATCGTCACCGGCGGCAGCGACGAAACCGTGCCCATGTACTGGGTGTTGCCCCACGCCGCGGGGTCGCTCCCGCCGTCAGCCTGGTCCCAATACATCCACACGGCCGTCTCGGCATGACCGGTGGAGATCACCGACGAATCCAGGTAGGCCCACGAGCCCGCCAGGTTGGTGACCGCATGCTTGATCGCCACCTCGGGCAGCCTCAGGTCGTAGGCCGCGCTGTAGGCGCTGAAGGTCGAGTTGACGACCTCGTTGGAGTAGCGCGCCGCAATCCAGTCCTCGGAACGGACGATGTGCTCGATACGCGCTTCGTCGATCCGGCCGCGATGACGGTTGCCGCCGTTGTCACAGGCGCCGATCTCGGGCCAGCGGTTGTTGTCGGTGACATCCGGGATCATGCCGTTGTTGACCGTCTGCGATCCAACCAGCTGACCGTTCATGTAGACCCGCTTGGTCGTCGGTCCACCCGCGTTGTATTCGAAGGTCGCCGCAATATGGTGCCAGTTTCCGTCCTGGACGCCGTCGGCGTTGTTGTACGGATTATCGTCCCAGCCCAGCGTGCGCGTGGTGAGACAGAAGCGGTTCCAGTTGCTGTACCGCCGCAACTGCCAACCCATGTTGCCTTCGCCGCGCGTACCCATGAACCGCTGCCAGTTGCTGCGCCAGCCGCCGTCCACCCGCACCCAGCACGAAGCCGTCAACTTGTCGCCCTGGTTGAAATGCGGGCGATTGGCCAGACGGGTGAAAGTGTTGTTGTAGCTCTGGGCCGGACCGATGTACCCGTTGGCATCCGTCGTGGTACCGTAGTTGCGACCGTTGACTTCGAACGAGGTGGAGTCCAGCACGTTCGGTTCGGTCATGTGCCAGACACCCAGGTTCTCCGACGACCACGCCGCCTCTTCGGTCGCATTCGGAACTTCGAACGTGCCCGGCGCCGTGTACGATGTCGTCAGCCCGTACTTCTGCTCGAGGTAGTACCCGACGCGGTTGAGCTCGTCGGCCGTCAGCACGCGGTCGTAGATGATGACTTCGGCGACTTCGCAACGCGAAAGTTCGCTGTTGAACCTGTAGCCGCCCAGACCAAGCTGCCCCGGCTTCGACCACCAGTCGTTGGATCCCGTGTTGTCCGTAACCAGGTTGTTGCCGTCATTCCAGAACGACCCCCGCGGGTTCTCATCACCGCTCATGGTCGCGGCATGCAGATGCCAGCTCGAGTCTGAGCCGCCACCGTTGTACACCCAACCGTTGGGATGGAACCTGTTCACGCTGTTACCATGGAACCCGTACAGCCAGTTCTGGGTGCGCGAGCTGATGACGCGGTTGTTGGCCCCACCCGTGTAGCGCGCCACCGACAAAATGGTGTACTGCGCCAGGCTGTGGTCGAAGTTGTGCTCGGTATACATGTAGTCGTTGCCGTCGAAGTAAACGACGTGCGTGCCGTTCGCGCCGTTGGCCACGCTCGCGTCGCCCGTTTCCGGTACCGCGCTGACGCCATTGCCGGACTTGTCGACCCAGCTCGTCACGACCTGCCCGACGGACGGATCGCCCGTCGCCCCGTCGCCCTGGCCGTCGATGTCCGAGCCGTCCAGCCACAACGCGCAACCCGACACGTCCGTGGCCGCCGTGATCTCCGTCGCGGTCGGGATATCGGTGGCGCTGCCCCAGTACATCCAGATGTAGGTGCTCGCCGTCAGCTCCGGTATCTGGACCCAGACCGGCGACTCGCCGCCCGTGTCCCAGTTCTCGATCTCGTAATTCAACAACGTCCCGTCGGGCTTCATGAAGGCCAGGTCGCGGCCCGTGGACGACTGCACGTCCCCATAGTCGAACCCGGTGATGCCCGTACTCAGCCGCACGAGAGCCGTGAAGTTGGTCAGCGTCTCGCTGCCCGCATAGCCGCTGAACGTGATCTTCATCTTGTAGGCCCAGTCGGCCATGTGTGCGTCGCCCTCGTCGTCCACAACCGTGCACACGGCACTGCCGTCGGCAATCGTGCAGTTCACCGGCGCGCTCAGCGTCATGCCGAAGGCCTCGGAAGGCACTTCGATCTCGCGGTCGCCGGTAACCGCCACCACGAGCTGTGTGCTGCTCGTGCCGGCCGGGATGTTGAGCGTGCCCGAGACGGACGTGTAGTCCGACCCCGCCGTGGCCGTGCCGTTGGCGGTGGCGTAGTTCACCGAAATCGCCAGCGCACTCGGCGCCGAGAGCGTGATCGGGAAGACCGCACTCGTTGTCCCGCTGTGGCCCTCGACCACGGTCACGTCGCCGATCGACACGGTCGCCGCCGGCATCGTGAAGTTGGTGGTGGAAAGCGCCCAGTTTTCGTTCGCCGCGTTGGTCACGTAGCAGCGGTAGTAGTACGTCTTGCTCGCCGTCAACCCGCTGACGGCGGCAGAGAAGACGACATCCTCCGTCACGTTGCCGACGCTGCCGACCGAATCCCACGCACCCGTACTGGTCCCGCCGTCGGTCGTGCCATAGTAGATGGACGCATCAGCGCTGACACCGGCATTCAACGTGCCGTTGAGCGTGACCGTGCCGTCGCTGGCCAGGTCCGTGGCCCCGTTGGCGTTGTCCACGCCCGGGTCCCCGTTGGTCAACGTGAACGACACGTACGTCTGCGGTACGGCACTGGTCGCGTTGAGCGCGGACGCGTAGCTCACCGAGATACCCTCCGTGTCCTCCGGCGTGCTGTCATCCACCGCCGAGATCGTCACGTAGCCCGACAAGCTGCCGGCACTGACAACCACGCTGGTCGGCGTCGCCGTGTAGTCGGAGGGATACGTCGCCGCCGTGTACATCTGCCCCCAGAGCCCGGCCTGGGCCGGGTCGGCAGGCTTGATGATGGCCTCCGCGCCCATGGACGGCGTCTTGATGCGGGCATCGATGCCCGACCCGCCGCCGCCTTCCGCGTGCGTAACCGCAAACATGTAGGCGTGGCCGGCGGTCAGGAAGACTGTGCGGGTCGAGCCGTTTTCCCACGCAAGCTGCTCGCCCCGTCCCGTCCCGAGACCGGTGGGACTGGACTCGAAGATCCCGTCCCGGTCCAGGTCCAGCCACATGCCGCTGCGGTCGTCGTCCTGCTCGATCCTGAACTCGTAACTCCCCGTCGTCGGCGCCCGGAAGTAACCGATGAACAGGTTCATGTACCAGTCGTTCTGACCGACGGCACCCGTTGCCGTGAAATCGCCGTCATTGTTGAAGTCCAGCCCGCGGTCACCCGGTCCTGAAGTCAGCGTCGCGGTACCGTACGGAGTCATCGCCATCAAGCCGCCGTTGTTATGCAGGTAGAGGTCCTCGTTGACCCACGACTTATGGTACCCCCTGTGTTCAAGCCCGCCGGCCACAAAGACGTTGGTCTCACCCGGTCCCGAACCGGAGTAGGTGAAGTTGACCGTGACGTCCACCGCGGAGGTCGCGTTGAGGGTGGCCGTGACCCTGGGATTGATAATCCCCTCCTCGGAGAAGGTCGTCCCCACCTGCGCCAGCGTCACCGCCACCACCGGCGTGGTGAAGTTGGTGGTCGAATCGGCCCAGTCGTCGCCGAAGGCGTTGGTCGCGTAGCAGCGGTAGTAGTACGTCGCGCCGGCCAGTGTCGCCAGGTTCGTGTTGAACGTGCTTGGCGAGAAGACCGTCCCCACGCTCGTGGCATAGTCCCACGTACCCGTGCTCCCCTGGTCGGTCCTTCCCCAGTAGACCGTCGTGGTCGCCTCGCCGCCCTTCGCCAGGTAACCGCTGGCCGTCACCAGCGCGGAGCCGAGCACCGTCGGCGGACGGTTACTCACCGTCGGCGCGCCCACCGTCTCGAACGATCCACTCGGGTCGGCCCAGATATTGGTCGCCGCGTTCAGAGCACGGAACGTATAGTAGTAGGCCGTGCCCGGAGTCAGCCCCGTAATGTTGTTGCTGAAGGCATAATCCAGGATATTTGTGTACGTGCCGACATAGGCATTCGACATCCATGCCCCGGCATTGTCCCCGCCGTTCGTTTCACCCCAGTACGCGTAAATCTGGAACGTTGCGTTGGTCGCGTCCAGCTCGCCCTGGAGCGTGGCCGAATAACCGCCCAGGTTGGCCGCCACCGTGTTGGTGACGGAGATGTAAACCGGAGGCGCCCAGGAATACGACGTGGAAATCCCATACTTCCAGGCCAGGTAACCGCCGACGTCATTCTCGTCCGCGGCCGACAACGGCGTGTTGTAGATCAGGACCTCGGCCACGTCCACGTAGCCGTTGCCCCAATTGTTGTTCGGGCGGCCGAGAATGCAGTTCGCGCTCCCATAGTTCCTGGGATTCACCTTCAGCACCATGTAGTCCGCCACGTTGGGCAAACCGTAGGGGAAGCCGTCCGGATTGGTTTCCGCGATAACGGTCCCGTTCCACGTCACCCCATTCGGTCGGCGGTTGCCGTCATCCCACAGGTCCCGTGTATGCTGCTGGCACATCCAACCGTTGTTGTTCTGCTGCCCGAAAGGCCCGCCCCAGTCGCCCCCCCAGAGGTTGGGGTTGCCCGGGTCATATGCGTACCGGCCCGATCGGAATACGATGTACTCTTCCCTGGGCACCAACGGGTAGTTGATGTTCAGACGGTTGTTGCCGCCGTGGAAGAGGACCGCGGGCAGACCGTTAACCTGGTCGCTCTCCAATCGCGGGTTGTTAATGCGCTGCTCCGCGTGGTTGCCGTTTCCTGACCGGTCGGCCCAGCTCTGTACGATGCCGCCGCCGTCGGCGACGACCCCGTATCCGGCGTCATACCAGCCCTCCAGGCCGGCCGTCACAGGCACACCGTCGGGAGGTACCGGCGGCAACGTCGTGAAGCCGGCGCTCGCGGGCGCCCACCGGTCGCCATACGAGTTGGTCACGTACGTGCGGTAGTAGTACTGCACACCGTAGATCAGGTTGCTGGTCGTACTGGCCGAGAACGAACCGACGCCGTGCGGACCGATGGCGATCTCGTGATCCCACGGTCCCGTGCCGCCGTCGTTGTCGCCCCAGTAGATGTACGCCGTGGTCGGCGCGCCGCCGGTCGACACGACACTGCCGTTCATCACGGCATAGCCGATCCCTGCGTCGGCCCCCGTGCCGTTGTCGACCGCCGGACGCCCGTAGGTCCAGAAGTTGCTCGCCGCCCAGGTCGTGCCGTACACGTTGCTGGCCGCGAAACTGTAGAAGTACTGCGTGCTGTCCGCCAGGCCGCTGAGATTCTTGACGTAGTTCGACGGCATAGTCGTCACGATGCCGTACAGCTCGTTGCTGGCCCAGCTACCGGGCACGCTCCCGCCGTCGCTGAGGCCCCAGTACACCCACACGGTCGTCTCCGCGGAACCCGTGGAGGTCAGGCTGGCCGACAGGTCGGCCGCGGAAGCCGTCAGGTTGCTCACGGCATAGACAATGTCGATCGCCGGCTTGCTCTCGACCGTCCCGAAGGTGTTGAACCCGGAGCCCTGCACCTGGTTGTCGTAGTTGGCCTCCAGCCAGTCGGGAGAGCGGACGATATCGCTCATCCGGAATTCGTCCATCTCGCCCGTGAACCACTCGCCGTTGTCGCGACGCCCGAAGTACAGAATACCGCCCGTACCGGAATTCCCGTTGTACCCCGTCACCTCTCGATCCAACTGGCCGTTGAGATAGAAGCGAAGCGTATTGGAAGTATCGTCGAACGTCATCGTCGCCAGGTCCCACTGCGAACCCGTGAGCTGCGTCGTTCCATCCTGCCAACCATCGATGTGCACCGACATCCGCCGGTTGTTGAGCTGGAAGATGTATCCGTCAGCCCACTTGCTGATGATATTGCGACGCCCGCTGGAAGCAGGCGTCGGCTTGACCCACGCCGAAAGGGTCATGTCCTCGAGCAGGTCGAAATCGGGCAGGTCGCCCAGCTCGACGCGCTGATCGCTGCCGTTGAAGCTCTTGCCGCCGCCAATGTTGCCGCTGACGCTCACGGAATTGTCCGCCGTGGCGTCATTGGCATGGGTCGTGGAGTCCACGACGGTGCCGTTGGCGTGCCACAGGCCCTTGTAGTTGTCATCCCAGACCGATCCGTGGGTCAGCCACGACGGCAGCGCCGCCTCCAGCGGGTTGCCCCAGTAAGCCCAGATAGTTGTTCCACCCGCCGGGAGTTCCGGCAGCTTTACCCACACGGCCGACTCGCCGCCGGTATCCCAGTTCTCGATCTCGAAGTGGAGCACCCGGGTCCCCGCCGCGTTCGCGAAGCGGAGGTCCAGGCCATTGCCCGAAGCGAACTGGTCGTAGTCGAAGCCCGGAATGCCACCGCCCTCGGTCAACCGCACCAGCGCCGGCCAGTTGGTCAGCGTCTCGGTGCCGGCATACCCGCCAAGGGTAATCTCCATCCGGTTGCGCCAGTCAACCAGGTACGTGCCCGCATCTTCGTCCGTGATCGTGCAGACGCCGCGCCCGTCCGAAATCGTGCCGTTGACCGGATCGCTCAGGTCCAGGTAGAAGATCTCGTCGGGATGCTCGAACACGGTGTCGCCCGCCACCGTCACCGTGATCTGCGTACTGGTCTGTCCCGCAGGAATGGTAACCGTGCCCGACACACCGGTATAATCGCTTCCGTCCGTCGCCGTGTTATCCACCGTGTCGTAATCCACGGACATGCTCGCCGCGTTCACGGACGAGAGGCCGATCGTGAAGACCGCGTCCACGGTCCCGGAATCACCCTCGGTCACCACGACGTCGTCGATGGTGATGAGCGCCGGCGGCATGGACGTGCTGGCCACGTCGGACCAGTCTTCCGCCAGGTTGCTGCCGTTGGTCGCATAGCACCGGTAGTAGTACGTCACCCCGCCGGCCAGACCGGTGATGTTCGTGGAGAACGGTACGTCTTCGCTCACGGTACCCACCACGCAGGTCGCGCCCCAGTTCGCCTGGGTCGTGCCGCCGTCGCTGGTCCCCCAGTAGATCGTCACGTCGGCGCCGTCGCCCATGGTCAACACGCCGTTCAGCGTGGCATCCGGCACGCTGACGCCCGTGAAGCCGTCCCCGAGCGTCACCTCGGGGTCGAGACTGTTGATCGTACCGGTCACACTCGCCGGCGCACCGTTTGTCGCGTTGAGGACCGAAGCAATGCTGACCTTGAATCCCTCGTCTTCCTCCTGCGCCACGTCGTCGACCACCGTCAGAACGATGTTGGAGGAGAGGCTGCCGGCGGGGATCACCACGCTCGTAGCGGACGCGGTGTAATCGCCGGGGTAAGCGGCCAAATCGGTCACCGTGACCCACATGCCGGCCTGAGCCGGGTCGCCGGGCTTGACGATGGTCTCCGAGAAGCCCGGTCGCGTGAAGCGGAAGTCGCAACGGGACCCGCCCCCGCCCTCGGCATGCGTGAACGCAACCAGGTACGGCAGGCCGCCCGTGAGCGTGACGTTCTTGTTCCCGCCGTCCTCCCACGAGAGTTGCTCGCCGCGATTGGACCCAAGCCCGGCTGACGACGATTCGAATACGCCGTCCCGGTCGAGATCGACCCAGATGCCGGCGCGGTCGTCATCTCCCGCGTTCCGGAATCCATAGGTCTGGTCACCCGGCGTGGGCGGGATGAAGTAACCCATGAACAGGTTCTGGTAGTTGTCTCCCCAACTGACCGCCCCACTGTTGATGAAGTCATTGTCGTCGTTGAAATCGAGGCCGCGGTCGCCGGGTCCGTCGGTGAACCTGACCGTACCGTGCGGCGTCATCGCCATCAGACCGCCGTTGTTGTTCAGGTCCAGCATCGAGTCATTCCACGGGTTGTTGTGATAGCCGCTGTGAGTCAACCCGTCGGAGAGCCCGCCGCCCAGCGTGACGTTCACCGTCACGTCCGAGATAGCCGGAACGTTCAGCGAAGCCGTCACCACGGCCTGCCCGCCGGCCTCGTCCAGGAAGACCGGATAGGACGAGTCAATCCCGTACTTGCCGGCGAGATAGCCGCCAACCTGGCTTTCCTCGTCCAGCGTGAGCTTGTCGTCGAACGCAATGACCTCGGCCAGGTCCATGTCGAAGCTCCAGCCGTCGTTGCGACCGATCTGGTAGGCCTGCTGAGCCGTGTCACCGGCATTGACCACGACCCTCAACACCATGTAGTCGGTCACCGGCGACATGTCGAACGGACTGCGCAGGGGCGCGCCGTCCTTCGACACCTTCTCCGGATACTGGTTATTGTGGAACGTCGTGTTGTTGCGCTCGACCAGGAAGTTGGACGGACGTCCGCTCATCTGCCCGAAAATGCCGCCGTAGTCCGAGAACGCCGCGCTCGGGCTGCGCCACACCATGAAGATCTCCCTCGCGAACAGGAGACCCGACACGTTCAGGTACTCGTCGCCGGCGCCCCCCTGCGCGCCGCTGCGGAACTGGACCGCCGGCCGGCCGTTGACCTGGCTCGACGCCAACACGGGATCGCCCGCGGCCAACGTCGCATGGTGGTTGTTCCCGGAACGGTCGTTCCAGGTCTGCACCACGCCGCTGCCGTTCGTGGTGACGCCGACACCGGCATCGAACCAGGCGACGCAGCCGGACATAGTGGTCGGATCGAAGTCGCCGCCGGCGATGCTCAGCGTGACCGCCGCCTGCGGCACGGTGAAACTCTCGGTCGTAGGCGCCCAGGCCGTGTTGATGGCGTTGCTGGCATACGTGCGGTAGTAATACGTGCCGCCGGCTCGCACCGTCACGTTGGTCTCGAACGGATCCATGACCACGCCCGGGAAGCTCTCGGAGTGGTCCCAACCCACAGGGCTCGCGCCGCGATCGGTGGTGCCCCAGTAGACGATCGCGTCACCCGTGCCACCCGACTGAAGCTGCGCGCGCAGCACGGCCGACGTCGCGGTGACCGAAGCCGCCGCCAGGTTGTCGACCGAAATCGCCCCCAGCGTCCCGAACGGTTTGCTGGGCTCCGCCCACATATCGGTCAATTGGTTCGTGGCCCGGAACGTGCAATAGTAGCTGGTGAGCTCGGTCAGGCCGGTAATCTCGTAGCTCAGCGCGCCCTCGTAGTTGGTGACCCAGCCGATGTGCGCGCTGTTGGTCCAGTTGGCCGCATTCGTGCCGCCGTCGCTCGTGTTCCAGTACGCCCACACGTCGAACACCCAGCCGGTCGCCATCAACGTACCGTTCATGGTGGCTAGATTCGTGGACACACCGGTAATCGCGTCGTTGGTGATGGACAGTGTCGGCGGCTGGATGCCCAGGCTCCACCAGCCGTCCTGCGACGGCGTGCTCGGGTTGATCCGTTCCGCGGCCCCACCCGGCTTCTTGATCGTGATCTGCATCCAATCGCCGCCGCCGCCTTCGTTCATAGCGATGGCAAACGCGTAGAACTCGCCCGCGTCCAGAGGCACCGTCTCGGTGTGCGCCGTGTTCCAACCCTCGGGCGGGACGTTGCGGCTGATGTCGTCCACGTACTGCTCGAACTCGCCGTCGTTCTGATCGACATCGATCCACAGCAGCTCGTAATCGTCACCGTGCACGTAGAACTCGTAGGTGCCCGTCAGCGGAGGCTGGAAGTAACCCCACCACATCTTGCTGTAATTGTTGCCGTCACCGCCCGGCCAGATTTCACTGGTCCATACGGTCGGGGCGCCACCGTCCGGAGTCAGGTCGAACAGCCCGCCGTTTTCGCCGTTGGCCACACCGTCATCGATGGCCCCCAGGTCGCCCGAACCCGAGCCCGTATAGCGCCCGTAGTACAGCGCATTGGGTGAGACCGGAACGGTCGGCGCCGGCAGTGTCGTGAAGTTGGTCGTGGCGTTGGCCCAGTCGTCGCCCACCGCATTAGTCGCATAGCAGCGGTAGTAGTTGGTCATGCCGTAACCGGCCGCGACCGTGTCGGAGAAGGTTCCCTGCGGCGTATCGCTCAGCAACTCGTAGTTGTCCCAGTTCGCCTTGGTCGTGCCGCCGTCCGACATACCCCAGTAAATGTACACGTGCGCAATGGTACCGGCGGTCAGTTCCCCAGCCAGCGTGGCGGAACCGACCGCAACGCTCGGCGCGTCGTTGATGACCTCCGGAGCGCTGATCGTGGTCACCTGCTCGGACGGCTCGGCCCAGACGGTCTCCACCTCGTTGCTGAGGCGGAAGGTGTAATAAGGCGTGCCGGCCGCGCCCATGCCACCGATGCCGTAACTGACATCCGCGTCAACAACATTGGTGTAGGTGCCCACGTAGGCATTGCTGGCCCACGACCCCGCATTGGTGGTGTGGTCCGTGTTGCCCCAGTACGCATGGACGTCAAACACGGAACCCGTGATGCTGATCGTCGCATTGAGCGTCACCGTGTCCAGCCCCCTGTCCGAGGGCGGAGCATTGGCGATGTCGGCAACAGGAATCGTCCCAACTTCACGATTGGCCAGTGCGTAGCAGTGGAAAGTGCTGTTGCCGACATCGGGCGTGATCGTGAAGTCCTCCGTGGCCCCCGTGGCATCGAACACGTACGACATCGTGATCCCGTAGTTGTTGCCGTAGTGATCCTGGGCTACATGCAGGCTGTCGGCGCTGGCATTGTTCAGGAAAGTCTGCCACCGCCCGCTGGCCTCCCACGCCACGCTGAAGAAGGTCGTCTTGTAGCGCGTACCGGCCGTGAGCCCGGAGAACTGGAACGTCTCCGGGTTTCCGTTGTACCTGAATTCCTCGGCCAGGTCCTCGCTGTCCCCGGTTATGACGGCATCGTCGTCACCGCCCCAAGCGGCGCCCAGACCGGTAGAGGTCCAACCGCTACCCGACTGATTGAAGTTATAGACGAACGACACACCGTTGACGGTTACGCCGGCATGGTTGTCACCAAAACTGTGCGCCGCGGTATAGGTATAGTCGTTGGTGATCCCCGAATCCGCATCGCCCGTCCAGTTCGTGAAGCTCCATCCGGTCGCGTCTACCCATGCTTCCGGCTGGAGCGTCATGAAGTTGGTGGTCGAATCGGCCCAGTCGGAACCGTAGAAGTTGGTGGCATAGCAGCGGTAGTAATAGCTGATGCCGTAGTACGTCCCCGTGATGTTCGTAGAGAACGTCGACTCCACTTGCTGCCCCAGCGCCTCAACGTGCTCCCACGCAGCCGTGCTGGCGCCGCCGTCGCTGGTGCCCCAGCAGACATAGATGTCGGCGGCGCCGCCGCCGGTGAGCTCGCCACGCAGCGTGGCCGTGCCGACGCCAATGTCCGTGGCCCCGCCGTCGTTGTCGACCGTGGGCGCACCCATCGAGGTGAAGCTCGCCGCGGGCTCACCCCAGATCTCGGTCGACTGGTTCGTGCCGCGGAAGGCGTAGTAGTAGGGCGTGCCCACCGCCAGGCTCCCCGCCGTGTGGCTCAGGCTGGTCGCCACGTTGGTGTAAGTCCCCACATGGGCGCTGCTGCCGCCCGCAATCCAATTCGCGGCATTGGTGCCGTGATCGCTGGTGCTCCAATACACCCACACGTCGTACACCGCGCCCGTACAGCTCAGAGTCGCGTTCAACTGCGCCTGCCCCGGAGCGAGGTCGCTCGCACCGGTATTGTCGATAGTGCCGGTGTTGTCAGGGGCAAAGGTGGGGTAGGTCGTCGTGATCCCGTATTTCCATGCCAGGTAGCCGCCGAGTGCCTCCCTCTCCGCGGGCAACAGGGCCGTGTTGTAGGCAATGACCTCGGCCGTGTGGAAACGACTGTCTCCCCATGCATCCATCCGGGTGCCGACAATGTACTCCCTGGCGTGTGTACCGTTATTGGGACCGGCTTCCACCTGGAGCACCATGTATTCCCCCATGCTGGCGCCGCCCGAAGGTGCGGACATATCGAAGTTGCCGGCGGATGTGACCGTGATACCGTTCCAGGTGACAGCAGACGGCAGCTCGTTGCCCCAGAACCTGTCCTCGTTGGGCTGCAACATCCACATGCGATTGTTGTCGTTGCCGTCCTTCACGCCAAACGGAGCCCCCCAGTTCGGACCGAAAAGGGCGCCGTTGCCGGAACGGAAGACCAGGTAGACGTCCTTTGCGAAGTACGTGTCGCCGGGAGCGGACATCTGCAGGTTCCAGTTGTTGCCGTTGAAGCTGACGGCCGGCCGCTCGTTGAGCGCATTGGGCTCGTACGTCGGGCTGCCGGTCCAGCTCACCAGGTCGCGGCCATTGCCGGACTGGTCGGCCCAACCTGTCACCACGCCGCTTACATTGGTGGTGATCCCCTGCCCGGCACTGTACCAGACTTCCAGGTTGTTGGTGATCGGCAGTACGGCCGGCTCGGTGTACGGCATCAGTGTCGCGAAGTTGGTGGCCGAGTTTGCCCAGTCGCTGCCCAGGGAGTTGGTCGCAAAGCAGCGGTAGTAGTAGGTGATACCGTAGTGGGCGCCGGTGACGTCGGCGGAGAATGTTATATTGGCGAAATTCGTGCCCAGGTACTCCACGTAATCCCAGGCGCCCGTATCGGCGCCGGCCGGATTGTCACCCCAGCAGACGTAGATGTCGGCCAGGCCGCCGGCTGACAGCACGCCCTGCAGGCTTGCCGTGCCGATGTCGATGTTGGTCGCTCCGCTGTTCTCCACGACGGGCGGACCGGCCGAGCCGAACATGTACGCGTTGCCCCAGGCCTGTTCCGCCTGGTTGCTGCCGTGGAAGTTGTAGTAGTAGGTAGTCGCCGACGCCAGCCCCGTGGCGGTGTGGACCAGCGCGGTGCTGGCCACGTTGGTGAACGTACCGAAATAGACGTTGCTGCCGGAGGTGTCCGCCAACCAGGCCCCCCGGTCGGTCCCGTGGTTGTTCGTGGCCCAGTATGCCCACACGTCGTAGACCGACTCTTCGCCGAACAGGGTCCCGTTCAAGCCGGCCTCGCCCGGCAGCAGCCCGGTAATGCCCGTGTTGGTGACGCCCACGTTCAACGCAGATTCGTAGAACCACATCCCGTTCTGGTTCGCATCCGTGGTGGGCCGGATCGTCGTCATACTGCCCATCGACGGCGCCTTGAACCCGACATCGACACCGGACCCACCGCCGCCCTCGCGGTGCGCGGTCGCGAACAGGTAGTAACCCGCCGTAAGGGTCTTCGTCTTGATGCCGCTATCGTTATCCCACTGGAGCTGCTCCCCGCGGTCGGAACCCAGGCCGGTCGGGTTGGATTCGAACACTCCGTCCTGGTCCAGGTCCAGCCAGATGCCCATCCGGTCGTCATCATGGTTGCGCTTGAACTGGTAGTCCCCGTCCGTCAGTGCGCGCAGGTATCCCAGGAACAGCGTGCTGTAGTTGTTGTTCTGGCCGATGATCCCGTGATTCTGAAATTCCGAGTCGCCGTTGAAATCCAGTCCGCGGTTGCCCGGTCCGGCCGTCAACAGCCCCTCACCGTAGAATTGCTGGAAGGTGGTGGGGTCGCCGCCACCCATCATGCCGGCGTTGTTGTGGAGATTCAGTGCCAGGCCGTCGTTGTTGATGTGATAGCCGTACATGCGCAGGCCGTTCGGCGAGTAGACCCCTTTGCCCACGAGGAAGCTGGTTACCGTGCTCCAGTCACCGCCGGCGCTGTTGGTGGCGAAACAGGTATAATAGTACGGTATGCCGTACAGCAGCCCGGTGACGTTGGTTGCGAACGGGGCCAGACAAGTCTCGCCCGCCAGCAGCTCGACGTTTGCCCACGCCGATGTGTCGCCGGTGCCCATGTTCGCCGGCCCCCAGCACACGTAGATATCGGCCTGGCCACCCGCGGTGAGGTCCCCGTTCAACGTGGCGCTTACGTTGAAGTCGGTGTCGGACGCACCGGTGTTCGCCACCGTCGGTACGCCGAACGTCTCGAACGACTCCGCCGGGGCCGCCCAAATCTCCTCCAGCGCGTTGCTGGCAAGGTACCGGTAATAGTATGTCGCGGTGTAGTCCAGCCCGGTGGCCTGGTAGGTAAGACTCGCACTCGACACGTTGGTGTACGAGCCGAGATAGTGGCTGCCGCCGTCCGCAATCCAGGCAGCCTTGTCGGTGTTGTGATCGCTCTTGCCCCAGTAGACGCGCACGTCGTACACCTGGCTCGCGGCCGTCAGCGTCCCGTTCAGATGCGCCTTGCCCGGAATGACGTTGCTGACCGTGTTGTTCACCAACGAGAGAGCCAACGGCGCCTCTGCGTCGTACAGCCACATGCCGTCCTGGGCGCCCTCCGTCGGGTTGACCAGCCGCCAACCAAGCGAGGGAGTCACGAACCTCACCCGCGTGCGCGCCCCACCCCCGTGCTCCATATGACCGATGGCAACCCTGTACCTCTCCCCATTACTGAGCGCGGTCTGTACCGAGGTCTGGTTATGCCAAGTCAGCCGCTCGTCCCCATTGGCGCCGGGTCTCTCAAAGGTACCGTCCTGGTCCAAGTCCAACCAGAACGTCTGCCGGTCATCGGTATTCTCGGTCAAGAACTGGTAGTTGCCGTCTGCGTGGGCATCGAAATAGCCCAGGAACAGATTCTGGTAGTCGTCATTGCGGGTGATCTCCGGGATCAGCGCTCGAAATGCTGCGTCCCCGTTGATGTCCAGCTGCCCCGTTAACAGCGTCTCACCTACGGGCGTCTCGGCCATCAACCCGCCGCCATCCGTGAAGTCCAGATCACTATCCAGCCGGCCACTGATCATGTAGCCGTAGTGGGTCAGCGCATTGGTGCCCAAGACCTGCCGCGGTACCGTGAAGCTGACCACGTCGGACCAGTCGTCACCGAAGTCATTCGTGGCGTAACAGCGGTAGTAGTAGGTCGGACCGTACCAGGCCCCCACGGTGTTCGAGGAGAAACCGATCCCGGTGTAGTTGATGCCCATGGGCTCCGCGTGGTCCCACGCGGCGGTGCCGCTGTTGGTGCCGGCATCGCTCGTGCCCCAGCAGATGGTGACGTCGCCCTCGCCGCCCTTGGTGAGCACGCCGTTGAGCGTGACATAGCCGACGTGACCGACGGCCCCCGTGCTGTTCCCGACCGTAGGCGAACCGATGGTTTGGAAGGTCGTGCTGGGCTGGGCCCACATGTTCGTCGCCGCGTTTTGGGCGCAGAACGCGTAGTAGTAGGTCGTGTCCCCAACCAGGGAGTTGGTGTAGAAACTCGGCGAGGCCGAGGCGACGTCGTCGTAGGAAGCGACCAGGTTCGTGTTGCCCCACGCACCGGCATCCGTACCGCCGTCGCTCGTGCCCCAGTAGACGTACACGTCGAAAACCGAATCCGGCCCCTCGAACGTCGCGTTGAAGGTCGCCGAGGTCGCGGTGAAGCCGGGCGAGACCGCCTGGTTGGCTATGCTGATGGCCGGGGGCGGCGTATAGTCGTAATCCGTGCTGATCCCGTACTTCGCGGCTAGGTAGCCGCCGACAGAAATTTCGTCGTCATCCTCCAGCGTCGTCCCGTAACCAATGATCTCGAGCACATCGAGGTCGGCAACGGAGTGATCGGAACGACCGATCCAGTATTGCCGCGGCGTTGTGTTGTTGTTGTTCACGACAATCTTCAGCACCATGTAATCCTGCATGGGAACGAGAGTGCCGGACGTGCTGATCGACTTCACCACGCCGTCCCGGGACACCTCAGACGGGTACTGGTTGTTGTGGAATCCCGTGTTCCCGTTCTGGAACAGGTAGCTGCCCGAGCGGCCGCTCTTGTTGGCGAAGTAGGCGCCATAGTTGTTCCAGTTGGCGGTCGCGGCCCGGCCGACCACGTACTGCTCCTTCACGAAGATGTTGTGGTTCACCGCAAAATAGGAGTTCCGGCTCCGACACTGGATCTCCGGTTTGGAATTGAGAGCTCCAGTGACCAGTGTCGGCGAACCGCTCTGCCGTACCGCGTCGTACCCGTTGCCGGATTGATCGGCCCAACTCTGCACCACGCCGCTCACGTTGGTGGTGACCCCGACTCCGGCATCGTACCAGGCCACGAGGTTATCGGTGACAAGCAGGCCCTCGCGAAGCGGCACCCCGGTCACGAACCCGGAAGTCGCCGGAGCCCAGGCAAGGCCGTTGGCATTGCTGGCGGTGCAGCGATAGTAGTACTGCACACCGTAGACCAGGCCGCCCGTCGTATTGGTGGAAAACGAGCCGGTCCCGCGCGTACCGCTGAAGATGTTGGTGTTCTCCCAGGCCGAGAGTGTCGTGCCGCCGTCGGTCTCGCCCCAGTAGATGCGCACCGCTACCGGCAACCCGCCGGTAGAGACCACGTTGCCGGACAACGTGGCGTAGCCGAGCTCGGGCGTGTAGCCGTCATTGATCAGCGTCGGCGGCCCGTCCGTTCCGAAGACCGCGTTCGGGGTGGCCCAGATGTTGGTCATGTCATTGGACGCGACCATCGTGTAGTAGTAAACCGTGCCGGCGGACAGCGACCCAACCGACTCCGTCACCGACTGCCCCGTCACGTTCGTGTACGTGCCGATGGCCAGCTTCGAGGCCGTGCCGTCCGCCAGCCAGGCCGCGCCGTCGGCATGGTCGTTCGTGCCCCAGTACACAGTCACGTCAAACACCGAACCGGTCCCGTTCAGGATCCCCACCAGGTCCGCTGTCGTCGTAGCGACGTTCTCCGCGGCGGTGTTGGTGATGTCGATCGAGTCTCCGCTCGGAATAAGCACATTGCTCGCCTCGATATCGTCCACCGCCGTCCACCCCCAACCGCCCTGGGTGGTGTCGTAGATGCGCAGGCGGACCGTGTCGTCTTCATACGCGCTCGCGTCCCAGTTGCGAGCAACCAGGGAATTGCCGCCGCCGCTCTGGAAAATCACGTTCTCCCAGGTGCCCGGCGACACTTCACGCTCCAACGCGATGCCCGCGAACGAGCCCGGCGAGGCCGGCGTCCCGCTCCAACTGAAAGTCCCGCCGCCTGAGACCATCGTAAACGCGGCATTTGCTCCGAGGACAAACGAGTCGGTTTCGACGATACCCGTCCACCCGTCCGAGTTACCCTCGTTCGACGAATAGCCGTCCACGTAGTACGTCCCCTGCTTGGGACCGATTCGAGAATGCGAAACCGGGTTGTTTCCACTTCGGAACAGCGTGTCCGCCCCCACGCCCGTTCCCACGTTGGTCCAGTCGGTCAGGTCCCCGGTCTCGAAATCCCAGTTCAGCGTTCCCAGCGACGGTGCGATCGGCCACAGCGTCGAGAAGTTCGTCACTGCCGACCAGGCATCGCCGATGGAGTTGGTCACGTACACACGGTAGTTGTAATCGACGCCGTAGTAGACGCTCGTGAGGTTGGTCGCGAATGGCGCGTTCTCGCTGACCGAGCCGATGGATTCCACGTGCTGCCAGACGCCGGTGCCCGACGTTCCCGCGTCACTCGCTCCCCAGCAGATGTACGCATCCCCGGTGGTCCCGTCGGTCATCTCGCCGCGCAGCGTGGCCGTACCGATGCCGACCGCGGTCGCCCCGAGATTCGTCGCCACCGGCTGCGTTTCGCCGCCGGCTTCCTTGATCGCAATCGCCGTGCCACCGTCATAAACGTAGTCGATCGTGTAGCCGCTAGGCATGCCGTTCACGGTTCCGAAGGTGCCGCTGAGCGAACCGTAGGTGGCGATCGTGTAAGCAAATTCATTCGGAGAACCGGTGACGTCGAAATCGAGCGTGGCGCCGGCGATGTCCAGAACGTTGCTCACCGCCAACGTGTCGGTCTTGGGCGACTGCCCATCGTCGATCTCGATCGAAAGCGTACCGCCGGCGGCGATGGTCACATTGCTCGCGCCAAGCGTACCGGTCGAGGCGCCCGGCGCCACCGTCCCGCCGCTCGCAACCGACACGATGCCGACCGTGCCCGCGCCGCCCACCGTGCCGCCCGAACCGACGGACACCGTGCCGGCGTACGGCAGGGCTCCGTCGACCTGCAGCCTGCCGGCGTTGACCGTGGTCGGGCCGGTGTACGTATTCGCCCCACCGAGCGCCAGCGTTCCGTCACCGGCCTTGGTCAGTCCATAGGCGTTGCCGCCGTCGCCGACGATTCCGCCGATCGTCAGCGTCGCGGCCGAATCCTGCACGGTCACGGTCCGCGTCGCGCCGCTCAAGGTCACCGCGCCCGAACCGAGATTCAGATCGCTGCTCGCGCCGTTGCTGCCGATGAAGGCAAAGTTGCCGCTCACCGTGTAAGCGGGATTGTAGGTCGACGTCGTAATGGCAGAGCCGCTGGAGTTGTCGAGGGAGCCGCCCTGCAAATTGAAGGTGCCCTCTTTCACCGCGCCCGCGTTGTTGTAGTGAAGCACGCCCCCGGTGAGCAGACATCCGCTGTAGTCCGTGTCGATCTCCCCGTTCATTACGAGGTTGCCGCCACTGATCCGGAGCGTCCCCGTGCGGATATCGCCCGACGTCCAGGAGCCGGTTCCCTGCACGTACACCGTGCCGTACCGGTCGCCGCCTGCATACGTGACGGATGCGACCGAGTTGCCGACGGTCGAACCGGACAGGTAGACACCCGCCTTGTCGGTATTGCCACTGTTGTTGGGGTTCACCACGGCGCCAAGCGTCTGCGTGTGGCCGGCACTGGGGGCAAATATCAGGCCGTGGTACTGGTTACCGGCCCCGTAGTCCTTGGTCTCCACCCCCGGGCTGCCGGTGATCGTACAGGAGAAGGTGTGGTTGTGCCTGTTGTCGCTGTTGGCGATCGTGGCACCGGACACGAAGTTGAGTGTGCCGCTCTGGATATCGTACCCGCCGGAAGTGGACGTGAACGAGATGTTGGAAACTGTCGCGCTCCCGCTCAGAGCAACGGCGGCCGGTGTGCCTCCGAAGATGGCGGAATCGCTGTTGCCGTTGTTCCAGGCGACCGTCGCATCAAAGCCGACGCCGCGGTCCCACTCTGCATCCGACGTGCTCCACGTGCCGGCCCCGCCGCCGCTGGTGCCGTCGGTCACACCGACACTGCTGGGATCCCACCAGCGGTCGCCCGTACTCGGATCCGTGCCGGCACTGATCGTGATAACCCCATCTGTGACGGGGACGACGAGACTGTTGCCGGACATATCATTCACAACACTGCCGGTCGGGATCCGAAGCTGGAGCGATCCGGTTGTCGTGGGGGCAACCACAACGGTAAACTGGGTGTCAGAATCCTGGGTCACGGAGGAAACGGTCATGGCCGCCGTCCCCGCGTTGTCGAAGTCGGAGGTGTCGACGGTCGTGCCGTCGATCGGCTCGTCAAAGGTCACGGTGTAGGTCACCTCGGCGCGATCTTCATAGATCGGCCCGCCGCCGACATTGTCGTCGATGGAGCTCACCGTCGGTGGTGTGTTGTCCACGACGAAGTTCCACGTCGTGGAGTCGGCAATCCCGGCGAAGTTGATTCCCTCGATATTCTTGACGACGCCCGCATCCATTTCGATGTGGTACGCCTTGCCGACGATCAGCGCCGTCGTCGGGTCGATCGTCATCTGCGCCCCGGAGACCGTCACCTGTGCGCCGTCGGTGACCGGAATGGTCGTGGTGACCGTGTCGGTGTCGTTGACGATGCGGATGTTGCCGCTGCCGACCACGACCGGCTCATCGAAGATCATCTGTATGAGCTCGCTCGACGCATTGCCGTCATCATCGTCAGGCGTCGTATCTATGGCGACGGGGGCGGTCGTGTCCGTGATGATGTTGCTGCCGTTGTAGAGCTCCGTGATTTGGGCATTCGAAAGCGCCTGGGTCCAAACCGCGACGTCGCTCATCATCCCGCCAATGTCTTCGCTCCAGGAGTTGTTCCCGCCGAGTTGTAGCGCGCCATTGAAACTCACCGAGGCCGTGTTGTTATCCGTGCCGACCGCCGCCCCGTCCATGAAGCACTCGACCTTCTGATTGGCGCCACCGGCGTTGACCGTGCCTCGGACAACGATGTGTTTCCAATCGCTGTTCTGCGGGATCGTCCCGGAACTGAAGTTGAACCCGGCCCAGTTCCCCATGCCGCCGGTGGTCAGCTTGTTCCACGGGTTGCCGGCCCGGGTCCCCATGATCGTGCCGTTGTTATCTTCGAGGATCTTGACCCAGAGCGACCAGGTGAAGTTGGTGGTGATGCCCTGTGTACCGGCAGTCAGACGATGGCCCTGTACCGTCCTGTAAACGATGCCGCGTTCAGGATCTGCTGCCCACGTCCCGCCGCCGCCTGTTGATGCCGCATCCGTGGCGGGATGGCTACCGTTATCGATCAGGTCATCGGCCCCGGCGACCGCATCGCCGGGCGTGCCGTCTCTCAGCGGCCAGTAGGCAACCGGATTTGGAATGGCTGCCCGGCTGATGGTTGCGGCCACCAACATCATCACCATCGCACTCGCGATCGGTGTCCATGCATGCATCGTCTTGCGTCTTGCGTCGTTCATGCTCTTACACTCACGTTTCGTGTTTTCTTATTGCGTCAGACTTAATCGAAGATTCTCTCAACGAATGGCCCGCAGCCCCTCATCCCTATTCTGCGGCGCCTCACGGCAACCGAACTCATCCCTTGGATCAACTCGTAGGCAGGCCATCTGTTGGGACAGCGCATCGCGCATACGGCTATCGCACCATACTGCTTCGTTTACGCACCTCACCTCCAGGCCTGGGGAAATCCCCGGGCCGGTAGGATTTCAAGCCACTTCCCAACTCATGCACATTATCGTATCACTGGCGCGTTCATACTGCATATGATGCCATTGCGAAAAATCGCGGATGATTTGCGACACGCCAAAAACGCGCCGCACACCCGCGAACCCCATACCCCGCCAACGGCTATTGTCCACTCAGTGCAGTAATTCTACCATTCCCCTCGATTAGCATCAAGGGGGATTTTTTTTGGGGGGGTCCCGATGTGGGATGTGCGTCGGGTTTGTAGTCAGGCTCGCAGCACCGCGGGCCCACGCCCGCAGTGCGGAGTGCCATCCGCGACAACGCCACTCCGCGCCGATCCGCTCCGCGTCTCGCCCTACGTGGCTCACTACAAGCAACAACCGCATGCGTCGGGTTCGTAGTGAGGCTCGCAGCACCGCGGGCGAATGCCCGCGGTGCGGAGTGCCGTGCGCGACAACGCCACTCCGCGCCGATCCGCTCCGCGTCTCGCCCTACGTGGCTCACTACAAGCAACAACCGCATGCGTCGGGTTCGTAGTCAGGCTCGCAGCACCGCGGGCCATGCCCGCGGTGCGGAGTGCCGTCCGCGACAACGCCACTCCGCACCGATCCGCTCCGCGTCTCGCCCTACGTGGCTCACTACAAGCAGGTCTATTTCACATGCTCGCTCAAGTATTTTTTCACGCCCTTGGCCGAAGGCTCCATGGCCTCTTTGCCGTCTTCCCAGTTCGCCGGGCAGACTTCCCCGTGCTTCTCGAAATGCTTCAGAGCGTCGACCATCCGCAGCGCTTCGTCAACGTTGCGGCCCAGCGGCAGATCGTTGATCACGCAATGCCGGATGATGCCCTTTTTGTCGATGAGGAACAACCCGCGCAGAGCGACGGCATCGTCCACGAGTACGCCGTACGACTTGCCGATCTTCTTGGTAAGATCGGATACCAGCGGATACTGGATCGCACCGATGCCGCCCTCCAAGCGCGAAGTCTGCTTCCACGCCAGGTGAGTGAATTCAGAGTCGACCGACACGCCAATCACCTCGCAACCCTTCTTCTTGAACTCGCTCAGCTTCTTGTCGAAAGCAATGATCTCTGTCGGGCAGACGAAAGTGAAATCCAACGGGTAGAAGAAAAGCACGACGTTCTTGCCGCGGTAGGAAGATAACTTGAGCTCTTCGAAGCTGTTGTCACCCATAACGGCGGTCGCCGCGAAATCCGGCGCTTCCCGCGTAACCAGCGTACAGGCGCCACAGTCCTGCGCGTTCACAGTCCACGTTGATGTTGACAGACACAGTCCTACCAGCGCGACTACCAGACCTGCAGTTCTCGGATTCGACATACTCTCACCACTCCTCTTTTCCTGTGTGGGCGTCCGACCCTGCCACCGGATTGGTTTGGACTCCCGTCCATAACGCTACCATTCCAGTGGCATTTCCACGCAGCGCAATCTGGCAGAACATCTCCCGGAATGCAAGGGGTATAATCAGAAAAATCAGTCCGGTTCAGACTCTTCCACACCACACTCGCTCACACACTTACTCCCACACTACCCGGGAATGGCGCTGACTTAAGGCTTGTTTCGGACGCGGCTCGGCGCAGCCTCGCCCTCCAGAATGCCCGTTTGGAGGGGCAATGGAGGGCGAGGCTGTGCCGAGCCGGGGGCTTAAGTAAGCGCCGTTACACACTACCCGGTTAAGGGTGGGGAGTAAGTGTAGGAGTGTATTCGAGTAAGGGTGGCGGTTAAGAGTGAGAGTAAGTGTTGTGTGCGATGTAAGATGACCCTTCTCGTTGGTGATCTCCCACCTTTCTCCCCACTGTCCGGGATTCATTTCACGTCTTGCCGTGAGACTCCTGACACTACCCCCCGCAGAGCGCATCCCGATACCGCGACGGGTTCTCGAACATCTTCTTGAACGTACGCAGGAACAGCGCTCCGTCGATGCCGTCGGCGTAGCGATGGTCGAAGGTGAATGAAACCGTTGCCGTCTTCTGGACCGCAATCTCGCCCGCGCGGACAGTCGGCGCGTCGTACGGCTGCCCCACCCCGACTATGACCGGACAGCGCGAGTAGGGCGACAACGGGATAAACGCCTCCTTGAACCCGAACGCGCCGATGTTGGTCACGATCGCGGACCCGAACGGATCGCGCGGCATTCCAAACAGACGCGGATTGAGGTTCAGCGTGTACATGAAGAAGTCGGCGATCCTGTGAAACCACCCGTACAGAAACGATGGGATGCGCGCGATCATCCGGCGGGCGCGCTCCATTTCGCGATGGCGACCCGCCCGCAAATCCTTAACGAGCCGATCGGTCCTCTCGGCCAGCTCCTCCAACCCCGCGGAACAGACATCCTCGAGGCAGACGCCCGACAGGTCTTTGCCGCCCTTCGTACGCAGCAGGGTCGTGATGAAAATGTTCGTCTCCTCCCGTGGATACAGACGGTTGCGAATCAGTACCTGGTTCACTCGCGGATAGCGGTCCAGGCACAACCCGAGGATTTTGGCCACGTAGTGGGTGAGGGTCACCTTGACCGAATCGCCCAGCTCCTGCATGAACCGCATGGCTTCTTCGCAAGCCAGGTCGACCTTGCAGAAGATACTCGGATCGCGCGGGTGCTTCCAACTCGCAATCGCGACTTTCCGATACGTTTCCAACTCCGTTGCACTACCCGTGGCGATGTTCTGCATGACACTCCCTTCCAATACGTGTTCTCGTTGCAGCTACTGACAACGCACGAGCCGTGCCAAGTGGCGAACGGGGGAATGTCATCGTCGTTCGCGCCGGTCTGCGGCCCGCCGGACCTGTACTGTCCTTCACACACGTATCTGCGCCGATCTGTACCCCCCCCCACCCACCCACCCGGGCCACTCTGTGTCCTTGTTCGCCAGCGTCTACAGGGGGCAGAGGGATAGCAGAATGATTTACAGCAGAATGATGGCTTGGGCTACGCATGCAGCCAGGGGCCAGAGGGATGGCAGAATGATTTACAGCAGAATGATGGCTTGGGCTACGCATGCAGGCAGGGGGCAGAGGAATGGCAGAATGATTTACAGCAGAATGATGGCTTGGGCTACGCATGCAGCCAGAACTAGAGACAGGAGCATGATGATGCCCCAGCCATCATTCTGCTATCACCCAGAGCCCAGGCAAATCATTCTGCTGCAAATCATTCTGCTGTCACCCAGAGCCCAGGCAAATCATTCTGCTGCAAATCATTCTGCTATCCTCTCCCGATTGACGATTGCGGGCGCACTACGAACGGCATGCGCGGGGGGAGCTCAACCTTCGTAGCGTGCCCGCAAGCCCTGAAGTATAACGAAAGGGCGAGGGCGAGCGGGGGCGAGCAACGTGCACGCAGTGTATGCCGAACGTACCGCAATTGCTCACACGTCATCAATCGGCAATCGGCAATCACTCCTCCCCCGCCCAGCACTGCAGCTCGCCCTTCTCGATCGACAGGAGAGCCTGCCGGACAACGCGGCCTTCCAGGCCGGTTTGAGCTTCGCCGTCACAACCGAGCTGATGCTGTTGAGCTTATGGTGGTTGCGCGTCCACGCCGGACCGCCGACCCACTGCAGGTGGCGGGGCGGACCGACGACATTGTCTTGTGCCACGGCGTTGTTGCCGGGCCCGTAGAGATAGTGCGTCCATTCGTCGACACTCCCCGGTCGCACTGCGCCATCCCCCACCTTCGTAGACTCGCCGGAGGGCGGCGCCATGCGCCGCCCGGAGACGAGAAACCGGTCCGGCCACCTGGCGCCCTCCGGTGCGGCCCGGGGCCGCACGCAACGGACGCTCTACAAAGGGCGGGACGCGCGCCGGAACGAGTAGGAGTGGGTCAGGCCTTGACCCACCCCCCCCCCGCCTGGGGCGCCCCTACCCCACCGGAATGCTCTCCGCGCCGCCTTCCCCATCGTCGCCTCCGGCGCGCGAAATCGCCGAATCCAGAATGCTGCGCACCGCCAGCAGCGCTTCCCGCCCGGCGCCGACGATGTGCTTCTTCGTCTGGGACGGCAGCAGATGGAACTCCCTCATCTTGACCCTCACGATCCATTCGTCGCCCGACCGCTCGACCTCGAGTAGTTTCTCTTTGCTCATGTCCGTACCTCTCTTCTGTTGTCCCCTGCCGCCTCATGCGGCAGTGACCAGTTCACAACCGGCCAAAAACACGACTGGAGCCGGCGGTCCTCCGCCGTTACAAAACCCGCCGAAATCCCCCCCCCCCCCCCCGGCGGTGGACCGCCGGCTCCAGGTCTCCAACTCATGCCACAAACCTGATCCGCAGTCTCTCATCCGCGAACTTGGCGTCTTTGACCGACATGCCCCTCAGCGAGCTCGGCAGAATCATGTTCCTCCTCTGGCTACCCACGCGCACGGTGAGCTCGTCGCCGTTCTTCGTCAGCGATACGTCACTCTTTTCGGCAAAGGGGAGATTCAGGCTGAGGACACAACACTCGTCCTCGCGGAAAACGCGCTGCACGCACCCGTCGAAGAAGACCCGGGCCGGATCCTCCCTTCCGTAAAGCTCGTCCGCCAGACGCCGCAGCATCGGTATGCCCATGATCTCCTCTTCCATCATGGGGACCGGTAAGATCGGTAGCGGCGAGAAACTCTCTTCGATGATCCCGTAGTAGCGCCGTTGCCGCTCGCGCAGCGTCTTGAAATAGCCGTTCCGGGCAGTTTCGGGAACCAGGCGGTTGCAGATCACCAGATCGGTAGCGTAGCCGTACAGGTTGAAATACGTAAACGCGCGCTGCGCTTCGCGAATCACCATGTTCTCCGGGTTGACCACGAGCCGCACGGACGCTGTCTTCGGATCGGACAACAGCACGTGGGTCCGCTCCAATTGGGCATACAGCTTCTGCACGGCCCGAAACACCTGGTCCTCGGGCATGGGGACTCCCATGACCCGCCTCACGAGCGGCCCGGCCACGCTCGCCGCCGTGCGACCTATCGGAAAGAGCTTCTCCATCCACCACTTCAGAACTTCGGGAAAACTCAACAGCCGCAGCGTCTCCGCGGTGGGCGCACAGTCTATAATGAGCACGTCGTGCTCGCCCCGCTCCTGATACTTGGTCACGTAGAGAAGGTTGGAAAGCTCCTCCATGCCCGGCAGGAGAGCCAGCTCCTCGGCCATGATTCGGTCCGCGCCCTGCCACATCATCACCGAAGCCATCCACTCCTGGATCTCGCGCCAGTGCAGATCGACCTCCCGCGTCACGTCCGGCTCCTGGGCCCAGAGACTCTCGGCAATCTCACGCGGCTCACCGCTCAGCGACACATCGAACGCGTCGGACAGACTGTGGGCCGGGTCGGCGCTCAATACTATCGTCCGATACCCGCGCTCCGCGCAACGAACCGCGGTTGCCGCGGCAACCGTGGTCTTCCCAACTCCACCTTTCCCCGTACACAGTAGAACACGCATAGCCTGACGATCTCCTCACTCAATTCCATCACAACCATCACAGGACTTTGTAACGCAAAGCTCTTTGCAATGCAACAATAAAACGCACAAAGACCACCGTCACGACAGTTGGCCCGGCGGCCCTCTGAAATTGGGAAGTTCGGGATCGGCACCCACCCCCGCCACCCTTACTCGGATACACTTACTCCCCACTCTTACTCGCATACACTTACTCACACTCTTAACCCCCACTCTTACTCGGATACACTTACTCCTGCACTTACTCGGATACACTTACTCCTACACTTACTCGGATACACTTACTCCCACTCTTACTCCCCCACCCTTTATCCGGGTAGTATCCGGTTAAGTGTAGGAGTAAGTATATCCGAGTAAGGGTGGCGGTTAAGGGTGGGGAGTAAGTGTGGGAGTAAGT
>CAZKRK010000043.1:0-29895 GCA_964555035.1 uncultured Victivallales bacterium
CGGAACCGCGAAGGGCCGGGCAACTTGGGTTGTGGGCCCCGGCCCGCCTTGTAGTGCTTTATGCACACACCTTCGAATGCGTATCCTGCCCAGGACGCCCAACTGGGACGCTGACTCTGGCGCATCCAGTGGTCTGAATCGATGCTGCCCGGCGTGTTTGGGCTCAGTGACTCGATCCACTTCAGGTAGAACAGCGAGTACTCGTCGCTCAGTCGACAGAAGCGACCGCGCTTCTTGTTGCCGTACGTCGGCATTGCCATGATGAATCCGGACTGCTCCAGTTCGTTCAGGCAGAGACTTGAATTCCCACCGTCCGGCAATCCTGCTTTCTCAAGAATTCTGGTCCTGGTAAGTCCCTTTGGTGCTGCCGCCAGAGCTCTAACAATCCGCACATGGTTATGGTGCTTGGCGAAGAGGGACGAGAAGAGGCGGTCGAACTCCTCCGCCAGAAATCTGCCGCTTGTGAAGCAGAGCTCATTGACGATCTGGGTTGACGATAGTCCTGGGCGAACATGACGCAGGTAGGCGGGGATCCCGCCGAGTGCCATGTACAGTTCGACGATCTGGCGGTTGTCAAGCTGCACGTTGAGAGACTCAAGGTAGCAACGTGTTTCATATAGCGTGAATGGCATGAGGCGAAGTGTTTCCGTTACCCGGTTGTGAAGACCACCTCTGTCGTTGATAACTCTCGTTATCATCCATGATGCGGCAGATCGTGCGAAACCGCATCCTGCGTCCCATCGCAGGCAGTCTCTTCGATCGCCCCCCGAAGTCCCCGTTGAAACCAAACTCAAAGCTCCAAGCCCAGTACCGGAAGAGCACCCGATCATTCAATGAGTTGATCGCCTTGCTCAAAGCCGCGTGAGCGACCTCGCCCCTTCGTTCAGCCGTCCCCATTCATCGCCGAGGTCTGTTCGCATCATCGAATGTGCCCCGAAATAGACACACAATCGCCTGTCACTGCGGCTTCTCCTCCTGAACTCTGAACCCCTGAACACTGAACACCTACAACGTCTGCCATCACACAGAACCTTCGGAGATGTCATTGACTCATCTACTCGAAGAATCCACGATTAAGGAGCCAAATAGATGAAAGATACAGAACAGATAGAGAACGTGCGGGCGTTTGTTGACGCCGGAGTGAAACACGGCCGATACTGATCCCGGGAACAGCGGTTCGCCAAAGAGACAAAAGGCCATTCAGGTCCGACCGCTCGTAACGTTGTGTGGCCGCCGCGGCCGGGTGTTGCGGGCTGAGGGGTCAGAGGCTTAGGAATGCGGCCCGAATCTTTCGTGCGCGGCCTGAATAGAGCTCGGCAGCATCGGCATGGCGCGGCCAGGCATTTACCGCCTGCGTCACCTCGTCGATGATACGGCGCGCCGGCTCGTCTCCAATCCCGGCACTATCGGCGATGCGCAGGACATGTTCGAGGGCAGGGCTGCGTCCCTCACCGGCCACCGTCATCGTATGCTCCCCGCCGGGCCCGGGCGAAAACGTGAGGTCATAGGCAGGCGCCAGCCGCCAGTCACCATCCGACGACAGGACGAACGCGAAATTCTTGACGTGGTCATCGCGGTTATGCGTCAGAATATTGAAAACCATCAGGCGAAACGCGGACGCCACATCGGTCGCGTTCTTGGTCAGAACTCGCGTGACGTTCAACAGCATCTCGTAGTCGCAATTCGGCACGCGAAAGTTGGCGTGGATGAGGTTCCCAAATGTGTGCACGTGACGCCGCCGGTTGCCCTCTCGGTCGAAGCGTTCTACGCCGAAGAATGCATCGCCCTGCCGCGTCATAAACAGGCGTGTCGCCGGCATCTCAATACCGGCTTCGCCAGCCATCTGCGAGTAGGCGTATTCGATTCGTCCATCATCCTCGGCATCCTGACGAGAATGAAACTTCACCATCCACCCGGTATAGCCTTCAGGTAAGGCATCCTCGCCGGAGACCATATCATCATCACGGACCCCGACAAGCACCTTGGGCCGGGCGCCCCCGGGACTGCCGCCCGCCCGGAGCAACTGCGGCAGCACATCCTCGCCCTTTCCATCCAACACCAGGTATGCCTCGCGCGCCATCTCCTGCAGATCAAGCGCCCGGCCGTACAGGTCCGCGACCTCAGCGGGAGGGTAGTAGGTCAGCGCGCCCATCGTTCGCATGCCTAGATAGGCCAGGCGGTCCAACGGAGACACGGCATCAAGCGCCACTCCCTGACGACGAAAGTAGCGATCCATGAGCAGCAGCCCCCAGCCATCCGGCAGGCTATCGTCAAAGAGACCGAACAGTGGGCCGAAGGCGAGGTCACGGTGTTCGTGCAAGCCGGGCTCTGGCGGCAGTTTGAACGGCGACAGCCAAAGGGGATCCTCAAGGAATTCGGAGTCGTACTCGAAATAGAGTCGCCGCTCGGCCTCAGCCAGTGTCCCGACAAGCCTGCCGCGCGGATCGCCTTCCGGGAACGCCGCCCCCGGCGTCGTGCCCGAACACAGGTAGACATCAAGCTTGTTCATTGCGATCCCCGCTTTCTGCGCGGGGGCGTCGCCATGGCCTCAAGCGCTGCGATACTGTCTCCCGGTGGCGGCTGCAGGAGCCCCTCGTAGTCGGGCAACCGACCCAGCGTGAATGACAGGCGTAGCAGGCTCCTCAACGAAATCTGTCCGGTCTGCTCAAAACGGCGCAGCGACGCCAGGGAAACACCGGCACGCTCTGCCAGCGTGACCTGCTTCCATTTCCGCATCAACCGCAGCTGCCTGACGCGCCCGGCCAAGTCCTTCGCAACTTGCTCAGGCATCACCATGCTGAATTCATTCTTCGGATTCATGCTGATAATATATGCGCAGTACGACCACTTGTCGAGATATAATACACATATAGTAGCAGCAGTCGTCGATATAGAGCCGGTTGTGCTCTGCTCTGCGCCGCCTGCCCTACGAAGCTTTATGCGAGGTAGGGAGCTTGCTCTGGTGCACGGGTCAACGGGGCACGCAGCGGATGCCGTGGGTCTGATCGAATGTGGCCCTTGGGTACTCTTGGGTATTTCTCCCCCGAGGGTCCGAAACGCCCGGTATTCTCCAATGGAGGGCGAGCGTCCTCGCGAGCCGTGGTTGCGATCAGGCCTTTCCGCAACAAAAACTACTTAATCTCTCTCCGCCAGGATCAATAGGGATTCGACGCGGCCATTTGCCAGGCTTTGACTTCACGCACCTTCATGCTGCCGCCGTCGCCGAACAGGCACACGCCCACATTGCCGGGCGCGTACGCGTGCTGCTTGACGACAGCCTGCCGGTCATTGGCGAACACTTCCACAATGCTCCGATCCACGAAGATGCGCAGCTGTATGTCCTCTCCGGGCTGCAACTCGAACGGCGCCGTGGTGGAGCCGAGCTTGAGACTCTTGGACTCCGGTTCGACCACGAGGTCGAGTCCCTTGCCATTGTCCTTGTCGCACAGCAAGCTGACCCCGTACCGTCTGGCGGCGCCCTGTTCGATGGCGAGCATCAATTCGATCGTATCGCCCGAAATGCTCTTCAGCCGGGACGGCGTTCCGGCTGCCACGACCAGGTTCTTCTCGGCAACCGGTTGATCCCGGAGCTGTTCCAGCTCGCGCAGCGGCTTGATCCGCAGCACGCCGTCGCGCGGCAGGCTCAATTCGCGCGGCAGCGACATGGCTTCGTACCAGGTCGGACCGATTCGTTCGCGGCTCTTCGCGAACACCCAGGCCCACATCACCCGCCGTCCGTCCGGCGTCAACAGGCTCTCGGGCGCAAAAACGTCCCCGCTGTGATCACCTTCTTTCGTGCCCTGCGCCAAGCTCCAGTTCATGCGCGCGTGGAACTCCGGCATGAACTGCTCGTTCTTCCAGTCGCCCAGGTAGTAGCGGCAGCCCCGGATGTGACTGATGCAGAGCACCATCCACTTGCCCGGCCATTGCGGATCCGCGGGATCGCCGATCTTGAAGAAGTTCGGGCATGACACGTCCTCGTTCTTTCCTGGCCACCTCCGTGTTCCGCGTGACCTCCGGCATCTCCCGGCTCATGAACGGCCCCACATACTCCCAGTTCCGCTCGTCGGTCGACTTCATCAGGGCGGCCTCCTTGCCCACCTCGATCAGCGAGGCCCACGAGTGTGCTCGGAACATCCGTGGGTGGAAACTCGGCCGGTAGGGGAGACAAAGTAGCTGGATCAAGCAGAAAGATCAGGCAAGTAGACAAAGTAGAGGAGGTTCGTCTTTTCTTAATCTTTCTACTTGGTCTATCCACCAGCATCACGTCCGCGAGATGCGCGGAATCCCGATATCGCGAACGAGGTTTCCGGGCACCTCGGTCTGTGGCAAAGAAGCGCGACCCAGGGCCTTGCGAATGTTCCGGAGAAATGACACGGTGTGAAAGGCGCGCGACTTGGCCTGGTAGAGGGCCAAACGGTTCAGGGCTCGCTGGGATGCGTATCCGTCACTGGGCAGGGCACCGTGAAGCAGGAGAGCCGTGTCAAGCAACTCGCCCAGCTCGTCCAGGTTTGCCGCGCTCTTCTGCTTCACCTGGTACCACACTTCGTTCAGGCGCGGTGGATAGAATGCCAATTCATAGCTGTATTGCAGTTTCTCACGGCTGGTCATCAGTGGACACCCCCCACATCACCATGTCGGTCCGGAGATTCTCAAGATTCTCCAGAATCAACGGGTCCCGGACAAACGGAGCGGGCAGGCGTTTTGCTGCCGCTTCGACATCACTGAATGCTGTACGGGACTGAGTAAGCAAGTATTGAACGTCGCTACGGTCAATCTCGTCGTACCGAATCAGCTTGCTGGCCACAAGGTCGGCCACGGGCCCGGTTTGCAGCCGTAGCTTGGTGCCCTGCCAGAGCGGCACCTCGGTTCCTGCTACGGGAGGCTGAAGACAGAGCCGAAGCGGACCAACCCATTCAATATGGTCGCCGCCATACTCCTCATCTGGATTGACCGGCAACCCGGCTGCCTCCGCCGCCCGGCGTATGTCGGCCTCATCTGCTTGTGAGTAAGGGCCTGCCACGTCGATATCGAGACTCGTTCGATCCGGCTCATCCAACAGAATGCACGCGGCGCTTCCATAGATGTAGAGAGTTGCCGGCTTCCGCAGAGCTCCATCAATGCGCTCAAGGTAGCTCATGAGTTCAGGCTTATTCATACCTTGATAGTATAGTATAGTCCCGGCGCCTGTTCCTGCAAACAATTCAGCAATTCTGATTGCGATGCGACCATCTCATCAAACCGCGGGTATTCTGTGAAAAGCGGCGGCGTCCGACTACCAAATGGGTTTCATCTCCCAGGCATCCAGTATCGCCGGCTCACAGGGCGCGCGGGGCGATTTCCACTATCTGCAAGGAAGAATACCACGAGTCGATTCTCGTTCGGTATCCCCATTAAGGGGGATGGCGTATGAAGGGCAGAAATGCCATCCTTTGTGTTGAGCAACTTGACCTTGAGGAAACGTTCGAACGTTTCGTGCCCACTCAAGACGGGCGGTGCCGGTTGCCTTACGCGAAAGGACTGGGCGTTTTGGTCCGTTCGATCATCGTGGAACGTGAGCCGATCTATCGGCATCAGGATGTTCTCGAGGGTTTTGCTCCGGACCTGTTCGGCATCACCGCCCGGCAGGTGAAGAACCTGAAGGACGATCAATTGGGGCGTGCACTCGATCAGCTGTTCCTGGCTGATCGTGGAACGCTGCTGGCCGACATCGTGGTGGCGGCCACAAGGCGTTTCGAGGTGCGGATGGATCAACTGCACAATGATTCAACCTCGATCAAGTTAACCGGACAGTATCGGGAAGCCAAAGGGCGTTCGCTGCGGGGCAAACAGGCGCCGTGGATCACCTACGGCTTCTCCAAGGATCATCGCCCGGACTTGAAGCAGTTGCTCTTTATCCTGACCACCAGTGCCGATGGGGGCGTGCCGGTTCAGTTCCGTTGCGAGCACGGCAACACCAATGACTCCACCACCCATGCTTCCACGTCTCGACCTCGGCAAGCATCTTGTCCGCCCAACCCTCGGGGATGGAAGCTCGCCGGATGCTCTCGCGGAGCAGTTCGGCAAGTGCTTCCTCCCGCATGGTTTTCGTGAATACCTCCATGTACATATTGCTTGCACCGTAGCGTTCGTCGATGTAGAGTGCAAGCATATTATACACGAGGGAAGCATGAATACGCGACAGGATGTCGTTCAGTATATCGAGCGCGTGCTTGGCTTTGAGGCGCATCTGAAGGTTCCGCCAAGCAGAGCCGTGGCTGGCGTTCCGGTGTTTCTGGCGAGTCTATACGACTTCTTGGAGACGATGCTCTTTGATCGCCGTGTAGTCCTTGCAATCGCCAAAGACCACGGTGACGGTTTTACACCGTCTGAGTATGCCCAACATGCGGAACAGATTCGAAATGCCGTCAACGAGATCGTTGCCTTGGTGCTACCGCATGTAGCTGCCTATGACCGCAAGCGCTTGATCAAGAATGGCGTTGCCTTCCTGGTCCCGGGGCGTCAGATGTTTCTGCCACAGCTTCTCGTTGACCTGCGGGAGCACTTTCCCCGTAGGAAACAACCTGCCGGAGACAAGCTGTCCTACCCTGCCCAGGCTGTCGTCTTGTACCACCTGCTTAGCGGGCCGGTTGAGGATGCTTCTCTTCGGGATCTGGCGAAAACGCTACGTTACTCCCCAATGACCCTCTCGAACGCAACCAATGAACTGACGGGTTGCCGGTTCTGCACCGCCGTCACAACAGGGCGCAAGCGTACGCTCCACTTCAACAGGCAAGGACGCAAGCTTTGGAAGGCAGCCTTGCCGCTTTTGCGGTCACCGGTAAAGGTTCGGCGCTGGGTACGTGGGATTGCCGGCGATGCGGGCTTTTTGGCAGCGGGCATCTCTGCCCTGTCCGCCTACACTGACATTGGAGACGATCCGTTGCCGACGTATGCAGTCCGCGGCAATGTGTACCGGAAGAAGCTGGAGGCGGGCGAACTGGTTGGGTGTTACGGGCCGGATGAAGCTGAAGCCTGCATGGAGCTTTGGCACTACGCTCCTGATTTGCTGGGACGTCAGGGCCGCGTGGACCCGTTGTCTCTCTGCTTGTCGCTTCAGGATTCACCGGACGAACGGGTCTCAAAGGCTCTGCGTACCGTCGAGGAGGGGGTGCAATGGTAAGGGGATTGCCGAAGTTCCGCGAGCATTTCCGTGATTGCGAACAGGAGTATGTTCTCATCGGAGGCGCGGCATGCGATCAATGGTTCGGGGCTCGCGGCCTGCAATTCCGCGCCACGAGGGATCTCGACATTGTGCTGCTCGTCGAAGCTCTGTCGCCATCGTTCTTGCGCAGCTTCTGGGCATTTGCGAAAGACGGCGGGTATCGTCGCCCGCTATCGTCCACCGGTGCTCGGTTCACGATAGCGGGCGACGATAGCGGTTGACGATTGACTCATCCCCGATCCATCACCGAAATAGATGTTGACATCCAAACTCAACTGTGGGACATAGAACTCAACTGAACTCAACTGACATCTACTAACCACTCTAACAACGAACCCGAACGGTGGCGGTATATGCCTGAGCAGCCACGGCGCAGGACAGAGCAGGCGAGCGACGACGTGCTGGATTCGTTCGCAGCAGCGTGGTTTGTCGGCGGTCACGTTGAGACGTTGCGGCGCCTCGCCCGCAAAGGCGAGATACCAGCCTACAAGGTCGGCAAAGACTGGCGGTTCAGCAAGACGGCACTCCAGGAGTGGATGCGTTCGCACCAGGCGCGCCACCAACGGCCGGGCCGCATTCTGGTCGTCGACGACGAAGAACTCGTGCGGAAGACGGTTCACCTCATTCTGCGGAAGGAGGGGTATGAAGTCGAGGCGGTCGGCGATGGCGACGCGGCCGTCGCCGCCGTACGGGAACGCAAGCCGGACCTCGTCATCCTCGATTTAGTCATGCCGGGCAAGACCGGGGTGGAGGTTCTGCGCGAGCTGCGCGCCATGCATGCCGAGCTTGCCGTTGTGATCCTGACCGCTTTCCCCGACGCCGGATTGGCGACGGAAGTGCTCTGCTGTCCCCCCGTAGTGTTGCTGCCCAAGCCGGCGGGGAGGGACCTGATTCTCAGAACCGTAGCCCAAATGCTCAATGGGACGAGAAGGTATACGGTGACAGCCACATGAGGCCCCGGCGACTTGCTTTCAGATTCGTGGCGACCGCGACCGCCGTTACGGTTGTCGTCGCGGTTGCCCTTGCGGCCACAATGGTCACTGCCCGGCAACGACAGGCTGCCGGCGACGTCGAACGCGTGCGGGCTCTCCTGCTGCGGGAGAGGGCCGAGACCGAGCGTATGCTGCGCGACAGTCCGCAATCCGAGCGGGACCTGCAACGCGAGCTGGCCCGCATCGACGCCGCGATCGAAGAGGCCGTAGCACAGGCCGAAGCGGACGCACGCCGATCGGTCGGAGAGTTGGTCGTCGGCATCGTGCTCGTGGCGTGCCTGGGGTGCATACTTGCCGGTGTCGTTTTGTATCCGGCATTCACCCGGGATCTGGTTGAGCCGATTGGCCGCGTTGCAGCCGCGTTGCACGTGATATCGCGCGGCGATTTCTCCCAGCGCCTGGCGCTCAAACGCCGTGACGAGGTAGGCGAACTGGCGGCGTCCGTCGACAAGATGGCCGACGAGCTGCAAGCGACGATGGTCGCGCGCGACGAGCTGGAGACCGAAGCCGAGGCGAGAAAGCGCGCCCAGGTCGAATTGGTCGAAGCGCGTCGTCAGGCGGACACGGCCGACCGCGCCAAGGGCGAATTCCTCGCGCGCATGAGCCACGAAATCCGCACGCCCATGAATGGAGTCACGGGCATGGTCGGCCTGCTCCTCGACACGCAATTGACGACAGAGCAACGTGAATTCGCGGAGACGATACGAAGCAGCGGCGACGCGCTCTTGACAGTCGTCAATGACATCCTGGACTTTTCCAGGATCGAGTCCGGCCGCGTGTCGCTCCAACTCATCGATTACGATCTGCGCGTAGCCATAGCGGAGTTGAACGGTCTGATGTCGTATCGCGCGCAACAGAAGGGTCTGAAATACGAATGCACGATCGACCCCGACATCCCATCGCTCGTGCGCGGCGATCCGGGGAGACTGCGGCAGGTATTGACAAACCTCGTCGGCAACGCCATAAAGTTCACCGAGAAAGGACGGATCGCCGTAGACGTCAGACCCGAGGGAGAGACGGAAGACCGTGTCACGCTGGCCTTTGCCGTGTCGGATACGGGACCGGGGATTCCCGCGAGCCGGATTGAGTCGCTTTTTGAAGAGTTCACGCAGCTGGACGGCTCGGACACGCGCAGCCACGATGGAACCGGACTGGGCCTGGCAATTGTGAAGCGGCTGGTCGGACTGATGGGAGGCGCGGTGGCGGTCGAGAGCAAACCCGGAGAGGGCTCCACGTTCCGCTTCACCGCGGATCTGGAGAAGCAACAGGTACGGGAAGAAGAAGGGCAAGAAGAGGTCGCCGAATATCGGCCGATCGACCTCGCCGCACACCGCATGCTGATCGTAGACGACGACGCCATCAACCGACGCGTGCTCTCGCTCCAGCTCAACGCCTGGGGTTGCCGGCACGCGGAAGCGCCCGACGCCGAGTCGGCACTTGAAACGCTGCGGGAAGCAGTTGCCCGGGAAGACCCGTTCGACATCGCCATCATCGACATGCAGATGCCCCATACGAACGGCGAGGAGCTGGGACGCACGATCGTGGAGGACCCTTCGTTGAGCGACTCCCTGAGCCTGATCATGATGACGTCGTTGGGCCGGCGCGGCGACCGCGACCGCCTGGCGAAGCTTGGTTTCGCGGCCTATCTGACCAAACCGGTCAGGCAGTCGCAGCTGCGCGATTGCCTGGCAATCGTTCTGGAACGCGGAGAGGCCGCGCGTAACGCCGGCGAACGGCCGTCGATTGTGACGCGTCACACCCTTGACGAAGAGGCGCGGCGGCGCGTTCGTATCCTCGTGGCAGAAGACAACATCATCAACCGGAAGGTGGCCCTCAGGGTGCTGGAACGAATGGGGCTTCGCGCCGATGCCGTAAAGAACGGCAAGGAGGCCCTCGCGGCCATCGAGCATATTGCATACGATCTGGTCCTGATGGACATCAACATGCCTGTGATGGACGGTCTGGAAGCCACGCGCGCCATCCGGGAACGGGAACAAGGCGCGGCCAGTGAAGCCGGCGGGGAGGCCGGCCGCGGGACCGCACGGGCGATCCGCCGCCCCGCGCATCTACCCATCGTCGCGATAACCGCCGATGCCAACGCGGAAGACCTCACGCGTTTTGCCGCCGCCGGCATGGACGACTACGTTCCCAAGCCGATTCGGCCGCATGATGTGGCGGATGCCGTCGAGCGCCAGTTGAGAAACCGATGAAAGGACGACGTCTAGCTTTCAAGTTCGTCGTGATCACGCTCACGACCAGCGCCGTTGTGTCGACGCTGGTAGCCGTGTCGTTCGCAACGTTTCAGCACCGCAAGATCCGCCGTGAAATTGCCGAAACGCGTGCCATACTCTACCGCGAGAGGCTCGACACCGCGCGCCTTCTGCACCGTGGCCTCGAGTCCAAGGGCGCCGGGCTGGCCGATTTTGTGGCCAAGCTGGCGCCGGACGCCATTGAGGCTCACGACTCCGCCCGACTCGAGAGCTACGTCTCCCAGGTGGGGCTGGACGGAGAAGTCCTTTTCGCCGCCGTCTTCGACACGGAAGACAAACTGCTGACTCTCCCCCCTCCGCCGACCAACTCGGCAACGGCCTACGTTGTCGTGCGCCCGTGCATAGGCGAAGATGACGTGCGGTACGGCAGAATCATGATCGGGTTGTCGCGAACCAACACCCTGCAAGCCCTGGCCCGTAGCGACGCCACTGTCGCCGATGCCATGGAGCAGGCCGAGGCGAGGGAACGCAGGGCAACGGGTGAGCTGTTCAGAGGTATCGTCGCGGCCTCGTTCCTCGGAACCATGCTCCTTTCGGGCATTCTGTACGTGGTCTTCAATCGTACGGTTTCCCGACCCGTGACACGCGTTGCCGGCACGTTGCGCAAGATCGCCGGGGGTGACTTCAGCCAGAGGCTGCCGCCGATGCCTGACGACGAAATCGGCGACCTGGCCGTTTCGTTCAACCAGATGGCCGCCGAGATCCAGGCGACGACAGTCTCCCGTGACGAACTTGCCCGGGAAGTCGAAGAACGCAAGCGGGCCAACGCCCATTTCAGGAACCTGATTGAACGCTCGCCGTTCGGGATACTGCTCGTGAGCCGCGACAAAGAGATCGTCGATGCCAACGATGCCGCCCTGAGACTGCTCGGACACTCACGCGACGAGGTCATCGGACGCGACTGTCGCAAGCTCGTCTGCTCCGTCTGCGAAGGCGAATGCCCGATTCTGGACAAGGGACAGACCATTGACACCTCCGAGCAGACAGCTGTGCGGGCCACGGGCGAGGAGTTTCCCATCCTCAAGAGCGTTGCGGAAGTTCGTATCGACGGCGACAGGTTCCTGATCGAGTCTTTCATCGACATCTCGGAACGCAAACGCGCCGAAGCGGAACGGCTCCGGCTCGAGAGCCGCATCATGCACGCCCAGAAACTGGAGAGCCTCGGCGTCCTGGCAGGCGGCATCGCGCACGACTTCAACAACATCCTCATGGCAATCCTCGGCAACGTCGAGCTCGCCGGCGACGCGCTGTCGGAATTGTCACCGGCCAGACCGTATTTGCAGAGTATTCGCTCATCCGCAACGCGCGCCGCGGAGCTCAGCAATCAAATGCTGGCCTACTCCGGAAAAGGGCGTTTCATCATCAAGCCAATCGACCTGAACGAACTGGTGACCGAGATCAGCCACCTCATGGAGGCGGCCATATCCAAGAAAGCGGCCCTGAAGCACGAGCTGTCGGGAGTCATTCCCGCGGTGGAGGTTGATTCAGCCCAGATACAGCAGGTAGTCATGAACCTCATCACCAATGCCTCGGATGCCCTGGAAGAGAGCAGCGGGCTGATCACGATTAGCACCGGCATCGTCAACGGCGACCAGCCCGCCGACGGCGAGTTCGTTCCACTGCCGCCCGATGACGGGTGCGGCACGCGGCGCTACGTCTTTCTTGAAGTCGCCGACACGGGCTGCGGGATGGACGATGAAACCAGGGCGAAGATCTTCGATCCGTTTTTCACGACCAAGTTCACGGGACGCGGCCTGGGACTGGCGGCTGTGCAGGGCATTGTGCAGGGGCATCGGGGCACGATCACGGTGCAGAGCGCCCCGGGAGCAGGTACCACAGTTCGTGTCCTGCTGCCGCCAAGCACGAAAGAGCCGCTCCACAAGCCACCTACCCCACCCCGGGTGCGCGGGCCGGCAAAGGTCTCCGGCAACGTGGTCCTTGTCGTCGACGACGAACACATGTTGCGATCGGTTGCGGAGAGAGCGTTGGCGAACTGGGGCTTCAAAGTGCTGACAGCCGCGGACGGACAGGAAGGCGTGGACGTCTTTCGGGAACACGCGGAGGAGATCGACGCCATCGTGCTTGATCTTGCCATGCCTCGCATGAGCGGCGAGGAGACACTGCGTGAGATTCGCCACATTCGCCCGGACGTACCGGCCATTCTATACAGCGGCTTCGACCAGGAGGAGACCATGGAGCGGGTGTCGTCGCTCGGTGTGTCCGCCTGCTTACAGAAGCCGTTCTCCATGGACACCCTGGCGGGCGAGTTGAAAGCCATCGTGACCCGGACGACCGAGACCGCGGATGTGGTGGTGACACCTGCCGAATGACCAATCAACCAGTCACCCAACCTACCTCACCTTTTCCCTCAGGCGAGCGACGACGGGGGCGGCTTTCTTGGCAAAGCCCGTCGCTCCATAGGCGCGTTCGAAGGTGTCGAGTGCGTCGCGCACCATCTGGTGATCGTCTTCGGTGATCGATGCGCCGTCAACGGCGGCCAGCCACGCGGTCTCGTCGTAACCACCGACCGAGATCGACACGGAACGCAGCACACGCTGCAGGGCCTTCTCCGCCTCGCGGTCTACAATCGCCAGGCGCGTTTGCTCCACGCGCGCCAGCAGTGGCTGGGTCAAGACACAGTCGGTCATGTTGAAGTACTTCGCCGCATGCGTATAGGCGTTGGAGCGCAGGGCCATGATCCCCTTCAGCAGGGCAACGTGCGCCTCGTTCGACTGCCCGAGGCGCATGAGTCGCTCGCGCGGAGAGAGGTCGTCGAGAGTGAATGCAAAGTTGCGTTCGCCCGCGCCGGTCTTTTCCACGGCCAGCACTTTGTCGTCCCTGACGCGCGATATCACGGCGGTCACGCGCCCCCTTTCGAGGTCGATGGTCAGACTTCGCCCGGCGTACTTTTTGAACCCCTGGATTATGCCCTGCTGTGTGCGGCGGGCGTCCCCCAGCAACTGGGCCACGCCCGCGAACTCGTCGCGATACGCCGCCAGCGCACTGTCGCTTGCGGCCTCCCTGGCCGAACCGGCGGCTTTGTCCACCTTTGAATCCGCCAGCTCGTTGACCAGTCTGGCGATCATCTCTTCCCGGCGCTGTTCTGCCGTGAGCAGGTCCTCCTTGCGCTTGTTCTCGAGCTCCTCTGCCCGCTCTCTGAGCTGAGCGGCAGTCGCCATGCGCTGTTCCCGCGTCTGCTTGAAGCCAAGCCCCGCGTAGTTCTCGTAAACCTGCGCCGCCTCTTCCAGTTTTCCGGCCTCGACCAGCGGACGCACCTGCGTCCGCAACACCCGCATGATGGTTGCGAGAGCTTTGTCGCGCCTGGAGCGAAGCCTCTCGGCCTCTCTCGCGCACAGCTCCCCATACATCGAGTCCTGCGTCTTTGCAGCAAGCTCTTCGAACGACTTGATCGCCTTGTCGATCTCGAGCGGGTGGTTGACGGCCCAGTCCCTCAGTTCCTCGAAGAGCCGCCGATGCTCGCTGTTGTCAGGCTTCTGCCCCGTGTCAGGCGGCCGCACGTCCGGACGCGTTGTCGTCGTGGTCGTCGTGGTCGTCGTGGGAGGCGGCCTGACCGGCTGACCGTTGTCGCCGTTCCGCGACACAAACCAGTATGCCCCGCCACCGATCGCGAGCAACAACGCGGCGCTGACCGCGGCAACGACAGCACCGGTATTTGACTTGTGCACCTCGCCTGTCGGCAGGCGCCGCCTGAAATCCGCCAGCGTCCGCTTCTGTGAACGCAGCATCGTGCTGACCACGCTGTCCGGGAGATGGGCCGCCGGTGAATGTCCGTTTTTGACCCGCTGCACGTCCCGCCGCACGCTCTCCCAGTCGGGATGACGCATGCCGCGGTCCTTGGCCAGCATACGCTCCAACAGCCAGCACACGGGCGCGTCGACCTCTTCGTTCACGTCGATCGCATCCGGCACACAGTCCTGGAGCTGCATGTCCATCACGCTCTCTTCGGGGCTTCCCTGGAACAGCATTTTGCCCGTAATGAGATGATACAGCATTGCTCCCAACGCATATATGTCCGCGCGACAGTCCAGGTCGGCCATCCCGGCCACATGCTCCGGCGACATGTAGGCCGGCGTACCCAGAACCTCGTCGAGTACCGTCTCGGCCATGACGCCGATCGTGCGAGCCAGGCCGAGATCGGCCACCTTGACCGTACCGTCGGAATCGATCATCACATTGTCGGGCTTGATGTCGCAATGGATGATACCGGCCGAGTTCCAGGCATAGTCGAGCGCGTCCACGACGCACTCCGCGACGGTCAGGGCATCGGCCACGCTGAGCACGCTGCGGCGCCTGACCCAGTCGCCGACGGTGTACCCGGCAACGTACTCCATTATGAAGAAGTAGATCCCGTTCTCCGCGTTGGCGTCGTAGACCTGGATGATGCCGGGATGCTTCAGCTTGGCGGCCGCCTGCGCTTCCTGCTGGAAACGCTCAATGTCCTTGGTGTCGCTGGCGAACTGCGAGGAAAGTACCTTGATGGCGACGATGCGGTCGAGTGACACCTGGCGGGCCTTCCAGACAGAGGCCATCCCGCCCTCGCCGAGCTTCTCGATAATCTCGAAACCTGTGACTTCCGGTAAACTCATTTCTTGCGCCCGTCACCGCTGCATGAGGAACAGAGCGCAGAACCGCTTCCGCCGCAGGTTGTGCACTGCCCTCCCCGGTACGACCCGACACCGCGGCAACGCCGGCAGGGGGCCATGCCCTGTCCCCCGCACCGCGAGCAAAGCTCCCGCTGACCCGTGCCGCCACACTCGTCGCATACCACACTACCCCGTCCGAGGCACTCTCGGCAAGCCTGCTTCCCCTTTCCGCGGCAATCCGGACAACGCTCCCTGAGTTTTATCGCTGTCGTTTTCGAGAGTTGCCCGCCCTTCTCAACCTCGATCATGCCGTTCTTGCAGTCGCGATTCGAGCATTTCTCGAAGCCGGCCCCTTTGCACTCGTCGCAGTCCAGGCGGCCCACCCCCATGCACTCCTCGCAGGGCAAAGCCGTCGCCCGCCTGAGCTGGACCGTTTGACGAATGGTCAGCTTCGGCTCCACGGCCAACGGCACCCACGCTCCACCGATGGGCACGAACTTGCGGCCCTGCTGCAACCGGGTGTACTTGTTGACTGCGCGTGCCGCGCGGAACTTCCTCTCGCTCGCGTGCCCGGCGTCCATGAAAAAACCGCGCCCCTGGCAGCGGTCGCACTTGGATTCCGACAGGAGCGTATCCTCATCCCCGCGCAGCCGGCGGATGCCCAGGCTCTGCCTGCCGGTGCCGTCGCACTCCGGACAGCGCCGCTTGACGCGCGAGCCGATCTCCTCGCAGCGCGTAACCAGCGCCGTTATCGTTTTGGACAGTTCCGCGCCCGAGCTCTGCGCCCGCAACATGTCCAGGGCGCCCGCATTCCTGAGGAAGAGGCGTGCCAGGTCCAGGTCCCCCGCGCGAATGTATTCCTTGCCAATTTGCAGTTCTTCTGCCACTATTTCTTGAGAAACAACCGCGCCGTTCGTCTCGTCCTCGTCCACGGATGTCTCCGACGGAGGGGGCTTCCGCGGTGAAGGCGTATCGTCTCCCTGGCTCGGGGGCGGCTCTACGGGTCTGGCGGACTCGGGCAGGTTGCCGCGGCAATGAGAGCAATCGGAACGCGAATCTTCATTCTCATAGCCGCAGCGGGGACATATGACGAAACCGGCCAGAACCGTTGCCGCGACAAGGAAAGACGAAAGCGCGACAATCCAGCAGCATTTGTTTTTCATGAAAAATGCGCCTTGCATACAATCTGAGACCGATCTCAAGCGTTGAAGGACCATAATAATAGCTATTTACACCCCGACGTCAAGGTGCTAACCTCCATGTTGAAGGTAAAGAAAGAGAGCCCCCCTGACGGTAGGAGAGGGTCGTCTCTCCGCCGTAAGGTCGGCCAGGCGATGACGGAGTACATGATCGTCGCGGCCACTCTTGTCCTCGCCGTGGCAATCCTGGCAGTGTTCCTGTATACCTTGAAGGAGCATGGCGGCAGAGTCTTTGACTTGGTTGCATCAGAGTATCCGTAGAGGCGACTAACGCGTTGATCGCCTTGCGGCTGTGTAAGGCAAATACAGGAGGAGACATGAAAAAACGCACTAACCGCAGAAGTGGTCAGACGATGGTCGAGTACATCATCATCGTCGTGATCATTGCCATCGCAGCCATCGCAATTTTCGGTGTCTTCAGCGACACGATCCGCGCCAAGCTCGGTGGCGCCGTCGAGGAACTCGGCGGCGACTCCAGCGCCAAGGACGACGCTCTGAACACCAAGTCCCACGACTGGCTCAAGGAGCTGGACGAGAACGGTGGGCCGGGTAGCTGAGCCTGACCGCATGAAAACGATCCACGTCAGAGGCAGGGCCTCCCTGCTTTCGGACGTGCCGGTAACGCCTGCACGCCTGTCCCGCTCTGGTCGGGGCGGGCGTCGGCGTTCCGGGCAGTCGCTGCTGGAGTCGTGCCTGGCGATCGGCCTGATCTGCCTCATTTTCATGGGATTGATTCAGGTCTCGCAGCTCGTCGCGGCCTACGACGTCCTGAACCACGCCGCCGCCCGCGGCTCCCGTGCCAAGACCGTGGGCTTCAACTCGTGGATGGTAACCAAGTGCGTCAACGTGGCCGCCATCCCGGTTTCCGGACGAATGCGCACGCCCGATTACGAGAACATCGACCAGCAACTGCGCGACATGGTGAATTCGCTGCCTCCCGGAGAACTCTGGGACGCGGTGCTGCGCGAAACCGAACCGAGCTCCGGGCAGTCCGTTCTGGAGCTCGCGCGCATCCCGGACTACCTCTACAGCGAAAACGACGCCCGCGGTTCCTACATTCTCGACTATGACGGCTGGGAAACCCTCGACCGCAGCGTACGCTCGGCGGGCGACATGATCGAAGTCACCGCGGGCATGGACTACGACCTCAGACCTCTCTGGAGCAATTCCGTGCACCGCTCATTCTACAACGCCGATTCGGTTCCACTGCGTGGGGAGTCGACCATTGAAAACCACTATCCCCTTTATCTTACGGACTACGCGCTCTGACCGACGGGCGGCGCGTGGCGGACAGGCGATCATCTTTCTGCTGATGGCCATGGTGATCCTGGCGTTCGTGGTCATGTGGAACTTCGATGTCCACAAGATCGTCAAGATGAAGAACGTCACGCAGAACGCGGGCGACTCCGCGGCGCTGATGGCTTCGCGCTGGCAGGGCGTTACCCTCAATCTGGTCGGCGATCTCAATCTCCTGCACGCCCTCGCCTTGAGCACGGGCGAGGCCGATACCGCCACGTCCTGCACAAACGTCCAGGCGCGCATACTTTTCGTCGGCCCCATGATCGCGTTCATGGCCTCCCAGCAGGCCGCCAAGAACAACGGCGTCTACCGCAACCCGGAATACGACGACGCCATTCGCGAGCACGCCACCAAGGTGCGTTTCGACTACCCCGCGGCCGTCGGCCAGAACGGCGAAATGCTCTTCCCCGAACCGTACCCCGGCTGCTGGAACGAATATGCCGACATGCTCGACCTTGCCGCGGAGGAAGGGGTTGCCGTCGGACCTGAGAACGTGCGCTTCTACGGCGACGCCATCGGCGGGCACATACTCTACACCATCGCTTTCTACGATGCCATCGCCGGCCGCAACTGGTGCTGGTTCTACCATAACGCGCCGACCCTGCTCCAGGATTACCGGAACTTCTTTCCCTGCTGGTGGCCCCCCCTGCCCGAGCCCCCGCGCACGAGACCCCTCAACTGCGAGATCTACGGGCTGGGCATGGCCAAGGCCAACACCACGACCTTCGACACCTGGCTGACACTGAACGACGCCTCGGAATTCGCCGTCCAGCGCGGCCTGGGTGACGGCATGAACGAGACCGGGATGACGACCGAGGCGACCTGGTACACCTATTCGAGCGGCCGCTGGGGCGATTGGGAAGCCATTCGCTACGACGGCGACCGCCAGTTTCCCGTGGTCGGTCCCGTACGCGACGAGTACGATTATTCCGGGGCCGACGCCGCCGTTCGCGTGGAGACCACGTCTGAGCGCATAACGCCGGGACCGGAGGGAGGCACCCAGGAAAACACCGTGCTCTGGACGGCCGCCGCCAAGCCCTTCGGACACCTCGGAGACGGGTCGCGTCCCAACGACTACCAGATCGTACTGCCCGCGTACCATGATGTGCGGCTGATCCCCATCGACGCCTCGTCGGCACCGGCGGGCGGCGGCTTCGACCTGGGATGGCGCGAACACTGTGAACAGCATCTTCCGGATTACATGGATAACGGGCCGACCGTTTTGCCGCGCGGCTGCTACTACTGCAACCAGCTCCGGACGTGGGAGAATCCCTCCTTCCGGCAATCGGGCGTGAACTGGCTCGCCGCCAACAGCGCCCGGTGCATCGTCAGGCGCGGAGGCGGAGGAGGAGGAGGCGGTGGCTGGGGCGGCCGCGGCGGTGGCAGCGGAGGAGGTACGCGTCGTGGACACTGACCCCAAACTCCAGTCCCTGAGCTCGCCCACGATCTCACCCTTGCTCTCTCGATACCGAGGATCAGAGGGGAGATTTTGGGCGAGATTAGGGGGGATTGGGAGTGCGCGCCGCACGGGCCAGGCCATGACCGAGCTGATGGCCGGCATGGTTGCCGTGGTCGTGCTCCTCGCCGGGTTGATCCAGCTCATCTCCCTCACGCGTGCCGAGACGGACGTCATGAACGAAGCACGCGCGGAGGCGGGACGCGATGCCATGAACTCCGTCTATAGCGATGGCAATGCCAACTACATTCGCGACTGGGAAAAAGCCGCCGACGAGAAGGCGTACACGCGCGACGACGAGTTCACGGACGGAGACACGGCCCGCTTCAGAAGCGTCGTTGTCGCTCGCGCCGGGAACAGTCAGTCGGACTGGGATACGCTCAACAGCGTCCCCAACAATCGCATCTCCGCCCTCGGCGCCGGTCAGGACCCCGCGCGGGCCTTCGGCCTGGTCCGCGGATACGAAAGCGAGACGATCCAACTGCTGCCCGCGACGCGCTCACTCATCTACCGCGCCGACGAAATCGAGCTCGAGAGCGAAGTCTACATGACGTGGACAACCGGGATCTATTGAATCTTCAATGTTCAATGCTCAATGTTCGAATTGAGCTGTCACGTCCTGATTTCCGTTTGACACCTCTTGGTTGTTGTTTGAGATGGTCTTCATAGTACAGGGGTCATGGGCAGACACACCGCGGGATGATGACAGGGCGTATGCTCCGCGGCCTGTGCCGAGTGTGTTTTTGGGGTCGAAAAATGTGTTGGTCGAAAAATGCCGGGTGCAACAGATACATTTTTCGACCAACCCATCTTTCGACCCTTCTCATTCCAAACTTGAGAATTGAACATTGAGAATTGAGCATTGGAAAAAGTGTTTCCGTCCTGAGTCGTCCCGGAATCGAAGCGCACCGGCGGTCCTCCTCGCCTTTCTGTTGGCCCTGTCGGCGACCCCCTCCCTGCACGCCCGCGTCTACCTCAGGTGGGGTGCGGCGGCACGCAGCCGGGCCGCTATCGAGCATGCCGGCGGCAAGGTTGCCTACGACGCCGCCGTGACCGTCAACGGGGGCGATGGACACCTCACCGTCTTCAGCTTCGGGTTCCCCATCGGGCAGACCCTTCAGTTCCTCAAGCGCGCTTTTCCGAGCGGACGCTTCGAGCACAAGGGCGGCAACATGGCCACCGGCCACGTACAGGCCCACGGCCACGTGCTCAAACTGATCCTGGTGCAACCGTCCGGCGTCGGTCAAACCGTGGTGATGAACTTCGAACAGACCGAACGGGAGCACAAGGCAACCCAACGGGCGCCCGCCATGCACCGCATGAAGAACATCTCTCCTTTCCCCGGCAGCCAACCGACCTTCTACGCCCACAACGAAGACACGGATGTCGCGCTCGAGACCTCGACGACGCCGTCCGACGCCCGCGAAGTGCAGGAGTTCTACCACGGTGAGCTCACCCGTACCGGCTGGCACCCGGCCCTGGGGCCGAATGCCCCGCTGCCCCACGGTCAAGACGGCATGACCACCTACGTCAAGGGCGGCCGACTCTGCGTAGTCCACGTGATGCGCGCGGCCAACGCGAACGAAAGCCGGATTATGGTGTTGCACAAGCGGCACGGAGTCCGTTAAAGAACTGCCTTTCTCAAGAACGAACGACTAACGGAAGACAACTCGTATGAAACAGAAGATAATCCCGATCGTTTCCGTCTGTGTCGGCATACTCGCAGCCCTGCTGACGCACCAGTACCTGCGCGCAAAACGCGCCGAGCTCCAAGCCTGGCGCGACCAGATCTACGAAGGCGCCCGCAAGATCAAGGTGATCGTTGCCGGCCGTGACTTGCCGAGCGGGTCCGCAATCCGGACGACCGACCTCGCCAAGGCCGACGAGTTCCAACGCACGGTCGGCGACCGCGCCGTGACCGTCGCGGACGCAACCATGCTTCTCGGCAAACAGGTCATCTTCCCCATCCAGAAGGGACAGGTGATAATGTGGGCCGACATCGAAGGCGGACGCACCGGCGCCCAACTTGCAACGGCAATCAAGCCGGGCATGCGGGCCATATCGCTTTCCGTGAGCGGCTCCGCCGGCGTCAGCGGAATGGCCGAGCCGAACGACCGCGTCGATGTCCTCGGCACCTTCGCCCTGCCCTCCCGCGACATGCCGGGCGAAGTCGAAACCGTCACCCTGACCGTGCTGCAGGACGTTACCATCCTTGCCTGCGGCCAGAAACTCGCCAAATCGCGCGCGCCAAGGCGGCAGTATTCGAGCTCACGCGCATACAACAGCGTCACCCTCGAAGTCACGCCGCGCGAGGCCGAGCTGCTCGTCTTTGCCCAGCAGATGAAGGGCGCGCTGACACTCTCCCTGCGCAACCCGGCCGACGTGAGTTTCGAGAAGGACCTGCCCAGTGTGAACTTCCAGCAGATGGAGAGTTCACTCCCCGAACTGAACCTCTATCGCCAGAAGAACATCCGCCACAAACGAGACATCTAGCGCGTGCGCGAAGCGCTGAAGGGACAACTCAATGGGTGATACAATTACGCTTGAAGTCTGTTGCCCCGGCAAGGAACCGAGTTCTTTCCCGATCGACGCGGGTGTGTATTCGGTGGGCCGCGAAGACGACTGCAAGATCCGCCTCTCTCACGACGACGTCGAAAAACGCCACGCCGTTCTGACCGTACGCCCCGACGCCTGCTGGATCGAAGACCTGGATGCGGTCACGGGCACGCGGGTCGACGGAGTGCAAATTCACGGGCGCGTCGCCGTTGCTCCGGGACAGTCAATCGGCATCGGACCGTTCGAATTGCACATAAGCCTGCCCTCCCCCTGTGCCGTACAAAAGGAGGTAAACGGGACTACACCTCCCGTCCCGCCGCCCGCTCCGCCCGAACCGGAGGAACAGGAACCTGCCCCAAAGTCCGTCCTGCAGGCCAGGCGCAACCTGATGACGGCCGAACGCAAGGAGCTGCCGCCGGAAGTCGTCCAGAAGCGCTCGATCATGCAGCAGATCCACAAAGAGCTCGTCGACCGCATGGACATCAAGCGCCTGAGCGCATCGCGCATCGGACAGCAAGAGCTGCGCGATCGCGCCCTGTCGACCATTCGCGATATCGTCAAAGACGTCGCCGATCGCATTCCACCCCACATCGAACCTGCCCAGCTCGTCAAGGAACTGCATGACGAGGCGCTTGGACTGGGACCCCTCGAAGATCTCCTGGCAGACGAGACCATCACCGAAGTCATGGTCAACGGACATGACGAAGTCTACATCGAACGCGCGGGACAGCTCAAGAAGACCGACTGCACGTTCATGGACGACGACTCCGTCCTGGCCATCATCGAGCGAATCGTAGCGCCGATCGGCCGGCGCATCGACGAAAGCCAGCCCTACGTCGACGCGCGCCTGCCGGACGGTTCGCGTGTCAATGCCATCATCCATCCCCTCTCGCTGATCGGTCCCTGCATCACCATCCGCAAGTTCTCCAAGCGGCCCTTCACGGATGCCGACCTGATGCGCTTCGGCACCTTTCCGCCCGAGGTCGCCGAATTCGCGCAGCTCTGCGTCCTGTTGCGCAAGAACGTCATCATTTCCGGCGGCACGGGTTCCGGCAAAACGACACTGCTCAACGTCTTCGGCAACTACCTGCCGAACTCTGACCGCATTGTCACGATCGAGGACGCGGCCGAGCTGCGCCTGACCAAGGAGCACCTCGTCAGGCTTGAAGCCCGCCCGCCCAACATCGAGGGCAAAGGCGCCGTGACGATCCGCGACCTCGTGCGTAACTCGTTGCGTATGCGCCCCGACCGCATCGTCGTCGGCGAGTGTCGCGGCGGCGAAGCGCTCGATATGCTCCAGGCCATGAACACCGGTCACGACGGTTCGCTGACAACCGTGCACGCCAACTCCCCCCGTGACGTGATCTCACGACTCGAAACGATGGTGCTGATGTCCGGCATGGATCTGCCCGTGCGCGCCATTCGCGAACAGGTCGCGGCGGCGATCGACCTGATCGTACACGAGCAGCGCTTCAGCGACGGCTCGCGCAAAGTCACCAAGGTCACCGAAATCGTCGGCCTCGAAGGCGAACAGATCACGATGCAGGACATTTTCGAGTTCGTGCAGACCGGTGTCGACGACGAAGGCAAAGTCATAGGCCATTTCCGGCCTACGGGCGCCGTGCCGACATTCGTCGAAGATGTTCGCTCGCGCGGACTGACAATCAACCAGTCCATGTTCGACCCGCAAGCGTGGGGAACGACGGAACAGGAGCTCAATGGCTGATTCCTGGATATTGATGCAGCTTGCGCCCTGGCTGATTATGCTGCTGTTCGGCCTCAGCTTCGGGGGCTTGACCTACGTGGTCATGCAGGGCTTCATGTCCGGCGCGGACGCATATTCCGGCGCCTACTCCGAGCATACCGCGCGGCAGTTCGAAGACGTGTTCCTCTTCATCCCGCCGCGGCGCATCTCCGAGATCGGCTGGGTATCCGCCGCGGTCGGTTTCGCGACCATGTTCATGCTCACGGTCGACTGGTCCTCGTTCCGTGGAATCGTCCTCGCATTGCTGCTGGGGACGTTATTTGCATCCGCCGGTCTGTACACGCCACACCTCCTGCTCAAGTTCCTCAAACAGCGCCGCCTGAACAAGTTCAACCTTCAGCTAGTCGACACGCTCGTCAGTATGAGCAACGCCCTCAAGGCGGGCTTCAGCATCATCCAGGCATTCGAGTCGGTAGTGCGGGACGGCGAGAATCCCATCGCACAGGAGTTCGACGTCTTTCTGCAACAAACCCGGGTCGGCGTCAGTTTCCAGCAGGCTTTGCGCAACCTGGAGGATCGGGTCGGCAGCGAGGACCTGACCCTGGTCGTGCTGGCCATCGAGAGCGCCCGCATAACCGGCGGTAACCTGACCGAGATCTTCGAGAAAATCTCGGCCACCATTCGCGAACGCATGCGCATCGAAGGACGCATCAAGACCCTTACGGCCCAGGGACGCCTGCAGGGCATCATCGTCGGCGCCATGCCGGTGGCAATCGGCTTCGCCATGATGCTGGTGGACCCGGAAATGATGGTGCCGTTCCTCCATTCCATGCTGGGGCTGGGAATCATCATCGCCGTCGGCGTCCTCATCCTCTGCGGCGCCCTGGTAATTCGCAAAATCATCAACATCGACGTGTAGCAGAACAATGGATCCCAACATCGTTAGATTTATGCCTCCGGTGATCATCGCCCTGTTCGGCCTGGCTTTCACCGGACTCGGCTGGTACGGGGCGGTCGTGGCCCGGCAGATCACCTACGTGACCCTGGCCGACGGACGCCGCAAGGAGCGGCAGATACCGCTCATCTTCAGGATTCTGCTGCCGTGGACGCCCAACTTCTTCCCGCTGATCCGCCGCCCGGTGTTCGAACGCAAGCGCAACCGCATTCAAGCCGACATCGTGTCCGCCGGATTCTCCGGCCTGCTGACGGGTGAGGAGGTCTTTGCACTGCAGTTGCTCTATCCCCTGGTGTTCGCCGCGCCGTGGGTTCTCTTTGTCATGTACGCCATGGCTGTCGCGCCGGGCGAGTTCCTGCCGAAGCTCGCCAAGTTCTTCTATGCCTTCGGACCGATCTGGATGTTCCTCTACCCTGCGCTCTGGCTCAACCGCATGCTCAGGGTCCGCCACACGCAGATCCGCCGCGCCCTGCCGTTCGTGCTCGACCTGCTGACGCTCTCGGTGGAAGCCGGCATGGATTTCATGACCGCCCTGCAGCGCAATGTCGATCGCCGGGCCATCGACGCTCTGAGCGAGGAGTTGATCCAGGTCATTCGCGAGATCCAGCTTGGCAAGACCCGCCGCGAAGCGTTGCGCGATCTCGGCAGCCGCGTCAACCTCTCGGACCTTCGGTCTGTTACCAACGCCCTCGTCCAGGCCGACGAGCTCGGCGTCAGTATCGGCTCGATCCTTCGCATTCAGGCCGACCAGATCCGTCAACGCCGCTTCGAGCGTGCCGAGAAGCTCGCCAACGAAGCCCCCGTCAAGATGCTCTTCCCATTGCTCTTCTTCATCTTCCCGGCGGTCTTCCTGGTTCTCCTCGGCCCGATCATCAACAACGTGCTGCAGGAAGGCATTCTGTAGGTCCGATTTGCAATCGGACCCGACCCCGCTCGGCTGTGGTTCCGGCACCCGTGATCTGAAGAAACAGGCATGGATCGGGTCCGATTGCAAATCGGACCTACGTTTGCGGCGAATCCGCAACGCACGGCGATGGGGACACCCAGGGACCGTGTGTCCCAAGACGGCCTTATCCAAGAACCGTCCCGGGCCAGTCGAGTCTCAAACCTCCCCCTTCCGTTCCATCTCCAGCAGTATCCGTTCGGCGGGGGTGAGGTGTTTCTTGGACTTGTTGCAGGCTTCGCAGCAGGGCACGACATTGCCTTTCGTGCTCCGTCCGCCACGCGCGACCGGCACAACGTGATCCATGGTCAACGCGTCGGCCCCCACGTGCGCGCCGCAATAGTGACATACCCCTTTCGCACACTCGTTCCGCCACCACCGCGAACGCTTCAGACCGCGGGCCTTCTCCCGTTCGCGCGCCACGTGCGCCTCGTCTTTCCGTATGTCAACCCACTCGTCGTCCATGCCGTGAAACTACCATCGCGCCACCCCTGCTTGGAAGCCGCAAATCCGCGCCGAATTGTTCTCGGGCGCAACTGCGATTTGCCTTGGATTCTTGTCGACGCCTGCGTCATACGCGCGTACTGTCTGTCAAATTCATGCTTTCTCTCGGCCGGATTGCGGGTCCGGCTCACGATCGGGCACGGACGATATGCGCAAGACAATTGACTTCGCAAGCGAACTCAACCAGGAACAGCACGACGCGGCCATGGCGCCGGACGGCCCCCTGCTTGTGCTGGCAGCCGCCGGCACGGGCAAGACCCGCACCCTCGTCTACCGCGTCGCCTTTCTCGTCGAAAAGGGAGTCGCGCCCGAACGCATCCTGCTGTTGACCTTCACCAATCGCGCCGCGCGTGAGATGCTGGGACGCGCCCGCGAGCTGGTCGGCCACCGGATAGGGGGCCTGTGGGGCGGCACTTTCCATCACATGGCCAACCGCATGCTGCGTCGCTATGGACGCCTGGTCGGACTCGAGCCCGATTTCACGATCCTCGACCGCGACGACGCGCGCACACTTGTCGCCAACTGCGTCAAAGAGCACAAGCTCAACTCCAAGGAGTTCCCGAAGAAGGACGTTCTCCTGAGCCTGTTCAGCTCGGCGGCCAATACCAACCGCCCGCTGTGCGATGTAATTGCCGACCGTTTCGGCGAAATCACGGTCGACGTGGCCGACATCCAGCGCATTCACGATTCCTATGTTGACAAGAAGCGCGCCCTGGGCGCGACGGACTTCGACGACATGCTGACCAAAGCTCTCGACCTCCTTCGAAACAGCGCCGATGTGCGTGAGCGCTACCAGGAGCAGTTCCTGCACGTGCTGGTCGACGAGTACCAGGACACCAACTGTATCCAGGCCGAGCTTGTCGACACCATTGCCGCCCGCCATCGCAACGTGCTGGTAGTCGGCGACGATTTCCAGAGCATCTACTCCTGGCGCGGGGCTGACTTCCGGAACATCATGACCTTCCCCGAACGCTACGCCGACGCGCAGATGCACAAACTCGAAACCAACTACCGCAGCGTGCCGGAAATCCTCCATGTCGCCAACAAGGTCATCGCGGGCAACCCCGAGCAATTCCAGAAGACGCTGCGTCCGACGCGCGAGAGCTACCGCAAGCCGGCCGTGGCCGAGCTGCGCGATGGGAACGACCAGGCACGCTACGTGGTCGACCAGGTTCGCAAGCTCTGCCGTGACGGCTACAGATTGCGCGACATCGCAGTGCTGTACCGGGCGCACTTCCACGCCATGGAACTGCAGATTGCCCTGACCCAGGCGCACATCCCCCATGTCATAACCTCGGGCGTGCGCTTCTTCGAGCAGGCCCACATAAAGGACGTCTGCAGCCTGGTCCGCATCATGGAGAACCCCGGCGACGAACTGGCCTTTCAGCGCCTGCTGTGCCTCTTCCGGGGCGTCGGTCCCGCCACGGTCGCGCGTATCTGGAAGAAGCTGGGCGGCCGCTTCGATGCGGCCCATGCCGGACAACGCGAACTGGTCGGCAACACCTTGAAGAAGCAGGCCGGGCAATCGTGGGAGAGCATCGTTCCCGTCATGGCCGACTACGCGCAACGTCGCACGGGACGGGACGGGGCCGAGATACTCACACGCTTCGTGGAAGCCTTCTACCTCGAACACGCCTACAACACCTTCGACAACGCCGAACGGCGCGTGGACGATGTGCAGGAACTGATTCTTCACGCGTCCGAATACGAAACACTCAGCCGTTTTCTGAATGACATCGCGCTCCTGACCAACATTGACGCCGAGCTGGACTATGCCGCCTCCCAGGACAACGATGCCATGCACCTGAGCACCGTGCACCAGGCCAAGGGGCTGGAGTGGCCCGTCGTCATCATCATCTGGGCTGCCGACGGCATGTTTCCATCCTCCCGTTCCGTGTCCGACTCGCCCGAGGGAGCGGCTGAAGAGCGGCGCCTGTTTTACGTCGCCGTGACCCGCGCCAAGGATGAGCTTCACATCTGTGTCCCACGCCTCCGCCGCACACGCGACGGCGGCGTGTTCCCGGTGCAACCGTCGCCCTTCGTGCAGGAACTCCCACCCGAGCTCGTGCGGCATAAGGGCAGCCGCTACTAGCCGGAAACTTCAACTCCTGCCGTTTCCACCTCGAATTGCCTCGGAAGCGCGGCGCACCGCGGGCGGGGGCTGACGTACCCGCGGATTCCGCGGACGAGCCCAAAAAAAAGAGGTTGAGATCGGCGTCCTTTGCTGCGATGATCCGCTTCTCTATGACGCAAACCCAAACCGTCCCAGGAGCACCATCACAACCAACCATGCGGGAAATCCAATGAGCGACAAAACGAGCAGGATTGAGCAAGACAGAGAGGCCATCGTCCGGGCAAAGGCCAAGGGCAAACTCGCGGTCTTTACCATGTATGTCAGGCTCTCGGGCCCCGGCTGGCTGCAAAGCGCCATCACCATCGGCGGCGGATCCCTCTCAAACTCGCTCTACCTCGGAGTTCTCGCAGGGTTCGCGTGTATGTGGGTCCAACCCCTGGCGATGATTCTCGGCGTCGTTATGCTGGGAGCTATTGCCTATGTTACGTTGTCGTCGGAAAAACCGCCCTTGCGCGCGATCAATGAGCATGTAAGCCCTGTGCTTGGCTGGGGCTGGCTCATAGCGTCCATGATGGCCAACGTGGTATGGTCGCTTCCCCAGTACGCGGTGTCGGCCGGCGCGCTTCAGCAGAACCTGTTTCCCCAGTTTTTCGGCTGGGGCGAACATAAGGGAGTCTTCGGATCCGTTCCCGGTGGAACGGCCGCGGCGGCAATCATCGTCCTGGCAATAGCACTGTTCAATGTGTCGCTCTACAACAGGGGCGGCAAGGGCACCAAGGCCTTTGAGATCATCGTCAAGTCGATCATTGGCGCGATCGTAGTCTGCTTCTTTGGTGTCATCGTCAAACTCAGTCTTACCAAGGGCAGCGATCTTGACTGGGGCGCGGTGGCGGCCGGCCTCATCCCGCGGCTGAGCAATTTCACGGAACCGGCCAAGGCCATAGCCGCGGAAATCGCCAAAGTTGACGCGGCGTTTCAGGGTTTCTGGAGCGAGCTCGTGGTTGGCAGACAGCGTGATGTCATGGTCGGCGCGGCTTCAACGGCTGTCGGCATCAATATGACCTTCCTTCTGCCTTACTCCATGCTTCGCAAGGGATGGGGGCGTGATTTCAGAGACCTGGCGGTCTTTGACCTTGCGACGGGCCTGGTTATCCCCTTCACGATTGCGACGGGGTGCGTCGTCATGGCGACGGCATCACAATTCCATGCCAAACCCGCGGCGGGATTTCTTGGGGAAGTGGACGCCGACGGGCAGATCGTTCAGCCGGCGAAGAACCTCGTTGGTCCGTATCGGAAGCTGATGGATGCCAGGATCAAGGCAGACATGAATGACGAAGAGAAGCAGGCCTATGCGGCTCTGTCTCCCGAGGAAAAGGCAGCCAAGCGCGGAGAGATGCCGGTTGCCGACAGACGCATGGCGGCCATGCTTGTCACGCGTGACTCCTTTAACCTGGCCGATTCGCTTGCGCCTCTTCTGGGGGGAGGCTTGTCGAAGTACATATTTGGCCTGGGTGTTGTGGCCATGACCTTGAACGCGGCAACCATGCTGATGCTCATCAACGGTCTCTGTCTGTGCGAAATGCTCGGGAAACCGCTCAAAGGTAAGACACAGGTCATCGGGAGTCTGATTCCGGCGATTGGAGTCCTTGGCGCTTTCTTCTGGGGGAAAGCCTCGATGTGGCTGGCTGTGCCCACGTCCGTGTTCTGCGCGGCCCTGCTGCCGATCGCCTACATAGCCTTCTTCCTGCTGATGAACCAGAAGAAGTTCCTGGGCGATGACATGCCCACCGGCATCGCCCGCGTGATCTGGAACGTCCTCATGGCCCTGTCGGTGCTGCTCACCGCTGCACTGAGCTTCTGGTGCCTGTGGGACAAGGCCAAGTACGTGGGATTGGCCCTGTTCATCGGCTTCGGCGTCCTCGTGGTGGTCGTCCACTTCATGCGGGAAGCCAAGAAACGCGCGGCGGCGTAAGGATGGGGGGGGCTCGTTCCCCTACTCTCTCGGTTGAGTGAGGGAAGGAGCGGTTACCGGTAGTCGGTGATCGGTGATCGGTAGTCGGTGATCGGTGATCGGTAGTCGGTGATCGGTGATCGGTGATCCTTGAACCGCCGATTCCTACGCAAACGTCTGCAA
>CAZKRK010000044.1:0-29681 GCA_964555035.1 uncultured Victivallales bacterium
CGCCGGTTTTTCTTGTTTTTTTCGACAGCTTTGGGAGGGTGAGTCACTAAAGGCGGCGCAAGTGAGGAAGGATATGAATCCCCCCGGACTTGCGGGAACAGATGGCGAGAGCACGAGTGACATTGCGCAGAGGCGCTTGTCGACGAACTGGACGCGTCCTGTAATTCGCGCTGGCGTGCTGATTCTCGCTGTGGCGGGAAGCACATCTCGCGATGATCCGTGCAATGGCCGAGTTTGGCCGCATTTGGCCGGATTGAGGTTTGCGCAGATCAGGGGAAGGAGATGCAAGCGCCTAGTGATACGTACGTTGCACACTGTTCCCGACTTGGGATTGGCCGTTACTTCTGAGCCTAGTGTTGGCCGGGTTTGGCCGGGTTTAGCGGTCTATCCAGGCGAACAAAGACCGTAGCGGGGCCGCCTCCTTCCCGGTTGAGGTACCCGGCTTCGACCAGTTCCTTAAGATCTCGACGCCCCTGCCGCTCGCTTACCATGTACTGCTCTTGATTGATAACACTGCCCAAACACCGGACACCACAAAACCAACGCCGGACGAACTTTCGCCCAAAAGGTGCCCTATAAGGAATCCCGGGAACGGGCGGGATGAACAAAGGAAGCGGGGTTTATTGGATAAAGTCCACATTCTGATGCATTCCTTGTAACGGGCTTTGTACGAGCGAAAGATCTTCTCTGTGATGCATGCCTTGAGCTTGGCCATGTATGCGTGGTGGCGGGTTTGTCGGCCAGGAAGCTGGTCGACGATTAGCGATTGTTTGACTGCGCGGAGCTGGCGGTGGATATTGTCGGGCAACAGACAAGGAGGCGAAGGAACATGAATGTAGTCATGATTGTTCCCACAGGGATCGGTTGCGAAATCGGGGGGCATTGCGGGGACGGCAACGCGCCGGCCAGGCTGTTGGGGGCCTGTTGCGACAACCTGGTGCTGCATCCCAATGTGGTCAACGCTTCGGATCTCAACGAGATGCCGCCGAATGCGCTCTACGTGGAAGGCAACCACCTCGATCGGTTCCTGCAGGGGAAGCTCTTTCCGCGGAAGGTCAAATCCAACAAGGTGCTGGTCGTCGTCAACAAAGCCGACTACCAGTCTATGAACGCGGTGTCAGCCGCCCGCGCGACAATCGGATTGGACGCGGAGATCCTCGAGCTGCGTACCTCCCTGCAACTGCTTGCCCGCATTGAAAATGGAATTGCGGGCGGCGGGGATGATCATGGCGATGAAGGCCGGGGTGCATCCTGCCACGGTGCGAAGGCCTCTGGCGTATACGAAGGTGCACAAGTCCCGATTAACATGATGTCTCCATTCGAGAGGACGTAACGATGCCAAGCAGTAAAGACAAGACCATCATTCGCGAACTGGCCAAGCAGGTAGCCGAGATTGCCGCACTCCCCATTCAGGAGGAGAAGCGGCGACTGTGGCGCAAACTGAACGGGCTCGAGCCGGAACGGCCGATGGTGATGATTGACCAGGTGTGCTGGAACGAGATGAATGTCAATGACGAGCTCACTCTCCAGTGTGAAGACCAGGAGTGCCGCCCCTACGAACGCCAGATGCGCATGACGCTGTTCCAATGGAAGCACTTCCCGGTCGATATGGTTGTGGAGCCGTTTGTCAAAGTGCGTAAGGCCGTCAACGATACTGGATTTGGGATCCGCGCCCGGGACGAAGTGGCTGTCACCGACGCGACGAACACTGTCCAGGGGCACCTTTACAGCAATCAACTGGAAACGGATGGCGATCTCGACAAGATACAGATGCCGGTGATCACTCACGATACGGCGGAGACGGAGCGCCGGATGGCTTTTGCGACCGACTTGTTCGGAGACAGCATTGAAATGAGGCCCTGGGCGTCGGTGCCTTACCTGGGTATCTGGGATATCATCACCACCTGGATGGGGGCAGAGAATCTCCTGATGGCGCTCATGGACCGCCCGGAGTTCATGCACCGGCTTGCGCGTAAGTTGTCCCGAGGGCATCTCCACAAACTGGATCAACTGGAAGAGCTGGGGGTGCTCGGCGGTCCGCAGAGTCTCATCCATTGTACCGGCGCCTACACGGACGAACTGCCGGCCGACGGCTATGACCCGGCCAAGCCGCGCGCCAAAGACCGTTGGATGTTCGGGCTGGCCCAGATCCTCGGTTCGGTGTCACCGGCCATGTACGACGAATTTGAAATCACCTATTCCAAGCCCATCTGCGAGCGTTTCGGTCTGGTCTACTATGGATGTTGCGAACCGCTCCACGGCAAGATGGAGCAGGTTCGCAAGCTCCCCAGGGTGCGAAAGGTCTCCATGAGTCCATGGGCTGACCAGGAACGTGGCGCGGAAGAGATCTCGGGTGACTACGTCTTTTCGCGGAAGCCGAACCCGGCGCTGTTGGCGGCCACCCGCTTCGATGCGGACGCCATACGCAAAGACCTGACCGCCACCCGGGATGTCTGTGCCGAACACGGCTGCCCGCTGGAGTTGATCCAGAAGGACATCAGCACCGTCTGCTATGAGCCTCAGCGTCTATTTGACTGGGCCAGGATCGCGATGGAAGTTGTCGGGGAATAGACAAGCAGGGAAAACATGGCACGTCTCTTGTTTACCCGTAACCAATTGAGCCGCAAGGTGAAACAACCACGTCATCCACCATTCGCCTGGCAAAGCTTGCAAAAGACAGGGATTAGGCGTACGGTAGCTACTAGATTTGAGTGGAGAACGTGAGATACGGAGTGGAAGTAATGAGCGCGAGAGTGACGATGTTTGCGGCGGCCGTTGCGCTGGGCGTGACGAGCTCGGCGTGGGCGACGTTGATCTACCCTCCCACGTCGGTATTGGACCCCACGGAGCTGGAAGTCGTCCAGCAGGCGGTTTCCGACCGTGGAAACCGGGTTGTCGGCCTGGAGCTCCTCTACAGAGACGGCAGCATTGACGAAGGTGACCCCACGGGGATCGCGGCGGATCCCGGGTTTGTGCCGGGGACAAGCCGGTCGTACGGCACGTCATGGGACCTCGCGGGCAGAGAACTGTATGCGATCGCGGTGAAAACCGGGAGGCTGTGGGATATCTATGTGCTGGGAGACGAAGCGCAGTTTACGGAGTCGGCCGAAACGTACGCCCTGCACACCACCTCACCGCAGGCAGGCATTTCACATGTATCGTTCTATGGTGTCATAAGCGCCATGAACGCCGTACCGGTAGCGGATGGCGGCACGACGCTGGTGCTGCAGGGACTGGCCCTTTGCCTGTGTGCCCTCGTCGGGACGCGTTTGAGACGGCGATAGGCGCAGCGTCAGAGAAGAGGTTTTGAAGGCCGGGGTGATCCAATTGGGTCACCCCGGTCTTTTTTGCGGCTGGCAACCCGCGCCGGATCCCCTAGCAGCCTGTCGGACTTGCATCGCGCTGTCGCGCGATGCAATCCCGACACGCTGCCAGGCGACACACCCCCAGATTCGCGGTCACCGAGTCATCGTTTCCGCCGTCATTTTTGTGCCCTTTTTCGCCAGAGATTGGATTGCGCGGGCAGACTAGCCTGTGTACAGTGCTTAGCGGGGTGTCTCGTGAGAGAATCAGCCCCTGCATAATCGACGGGCACGGAGTGTGTCTTCGATTTTTGTTGCGGCAGATGACGACCAACGCACATAAGGCTGAACCGGCAGGATGTTCCCGCTCTCCGATGCGGGTGCTGTTGCCGGCACTGCTCGGCGTGTGTGCCGTCTGTTCTCTTACCCTCAGGGACGTGGCGCGCTACGCGTTGTCGCGAAATCTCTACTCCCACGTGTTGATCGTCCCCTTGATCTATCTCGCGCTGGTTTACCGCAAAAGAAAGGAACCTGTCCCCCGAAAAGAGCCCTCCCCCGCGCTGTCGCTCTCTTTTCTCGTCATCTCTCTCTCGGCCTTGCTCCTGTCTCACATCCCGGCTTTCGGCATCACGGCGACGGATGCGCTGTCTCTGCGTGTGTTCGCCTTTGTCACGCTTGTCTTCGCCGCGGTCACGTTGTCCCTGGGACGCGCCGGCCTGGCGCGCTTCTGCTTCCCGCTGTTCTTCCTGTTCTTCATGGTGCCGATGCCGGAATTCGTGGAGAAGTGGTTCGAAGCATGTTTACAGGAGGGAACCGCGGCAGTACTGCCGTCCCTGTTTTTCATCAGCGGAACCCCTTTCATCAAGGATGGAATGGCATTCGCCATACCGGGGCTCACGATCGAAGTCACCCGGGAGTGCAGCGGCATCCGCTCGAGCCTTGTTTTGCTGATCACGGGCGTTTTGATGGGGCATGTGCTGCTGAGAGCCCCATGGCGCAAGGCCATTGTGGCCGGCATGTTCTACCCTATCGGCATTCTGCGCAACGCGTTCCGGATTCTGACGGTCTCGCTCCTGAGCATACATGTAGACCCGAGCATCATCCACGGCCCGCTTCATCGCAGTGGCGGCCCCCTCTTCTTCGGACTCTCACTCATCCCGTTCTTCCTGGTTCTGTGGTGGCTGGTAAGAACGGAAGACAGATCCACCGCGGTCGAACGGATGCACGGTGAAGACACGGAATAGGGAGGCGACTCTTATGCAGACACGGGACAGGGCTGCCGGCGACACGGTTGACAGCCTCGCTGCAGACGCGCGCGGACAGTGCGCCGCACAGGTGCGTTCCTTCAAGTGTCCGTACTCATGCTTGACGGTCGTCGTGCTAGCGACAGTCCTTGCCGTTGCGGCGGGGTGTTCCGATGCGAAAAAGCGCGACTGGCACCTCAAGAAGGCACGCCGTTACGAGCAAAAGGGCAACTACCAGGCCGCCGTCATCGAGTATGTGAAGGTACTCCGGACCGATGAGTCGAACCCGGAAGCCGTGCGGCAGCTCGGGATGTGCTACTACGAGACCGACGACTTCAAACAGGCCGCTGCGTGCTTCATGAAAGCGTGTGAACTCGAGCCCTCCAACACTGCTGTCCGCCTGAAGCTCGGCAAGATCCTGCTTGCGGCAGGCCATGTCGCCCAGGCGCGCGAACGGGTGATGCAGATCCTCGAGACCGATCCAACAAGCCGGGATGGTTTGCTCCTCCTGTCAGACGTGTCGATCGGCACAAACGAGCTGGCCGCCGCGCTGGCCGCCTACGAAAGTGCCGCACCGCGGCTTTCGAACGATTCCGACTATCACGTGGGTCTGGGGAGCCTGTACCAGAAACAGCGCAAACCTGAAAAAGCCGAAGCGGCGTTCCGGCGGGCCTTGACGCTGAGCCGAACGAACGCGGTCGCCCATGCGGCACTGGCGAGGTTGTATGCCGGGCAGGGCAGAAAGGACGAGGCATGCCTTTGCTATGAGAAGTCGGTGAGCCTGGCAGGCCCGGCCTCCGCCGAAGCCATGACCTTTGCCAGATTTCTTCTACGTAGTGGAGACAACAAGCGCGCGAAGGCGCTCCTCGACAAGGCGCTCCAAGCGGCGCCCGAGATCCTGCTCATCCACACACTTCTTGCGCAGGCCGCTTTTCAGCTGAGGGATTTCGACACGTGCCTGGACTATGTCGAAAAGGTGTTGGCCAGGAAACCGGACCACGTCGGCGCCGCAACTCTCAAGGCCGACGCGAACGCGGTACTGGGCAAACCCGACCAGGCGGTAGCGACCTACGAGAAACTGCTGGTTCGTTTCCCAAACAACACGAAGCTCCGTCGCGGTTTGGCGCGAGCCCTCCTGGCCAGAGGCGATGCCCGGCGCGCCGTCTCGGAGCTACAGGCGGCACTCGCAGCCGAACCGGGCAACATGGCGTGCGCCCTTATGCTGGCCGACGCGCGATTGGCTGCCGGGGATGTCGCCGGCGCAACCGGGCTCCTGGAGAAGCTGGTCCAACAGGCGCCTGAACAGCACATTGTCCTCGTCAGGCTTGCATCCGCCTACCAGGCGGCCCAGCGCCATGCCGATTCCGTGCGCATACTGCGGAAACTGCGCGAGCTCAAACCCGATGCTCCGGAGGCGTTGTATGCCCTCGGGCTGGCCCAGCACGCGGCAGGTGACGACCGTGCAGCCGCCGGTGCTTTCGAAAAAGCTGTCGGCATGAACCCGGACTTTCTCCCGGCCCTGACGCAACTGGCGATGCTTGACGTCGCGGGCGACAGGCAAGCCGATGCCGTGGCCCGGCTTGAGGCGCAAATCGCGAGGCGCCCGGACGATGCCCGACTCAGGTATCTCCTGGGCAGAATCCACGCCATGGGCAAGAACTGGGACGCCGCGGAAGCCGCGCTGCTCAAGGCCATCGATCTCAAACCTCAATCCCCCGAAGCCTACGTGTTGCTGAGCCGGGTCTACCGGGCCACGGGGAACGTTCGGAAGACCCTGGCCAAGCTGGAGGCGGCTCTGTCGGTCAGTCGCAACGATCCCTCGGCACTGATACTAGCCGCCGGCGTGCACGCAGCGAGTGGGAACGAGACGAAAGCGATTGAACTGTACGAGCGATTGCGCAAGAAGCAGCCCGCGTTCGTCCCCGCATTGAACAACCTTGCCGTGCTCTACTCAAGACACCCGGAAGGCCTGGATAAGGCGTACGAACTGGCTCAAAAGGCGCACGAACTGGCCCCGCGCGACGCCTCCGTGCAGGATACGCTGGGATGGATATTCCACCTGAGGGGTGACGACGGGCGGGCGCGGGGCCTGCTCAAACAGAGCGCGGAGAAGCACCCCTGGCATGCGGAAATCCAATACCATCTGGGCGTAACCCAGTACGCGCTCGGGGATGAGAAGGCGGCGCTCGCCGCGTTGGAAAAAGCCCTGTCGGACGATGACAAATACGAGCTCAGCGAACGGGACGCGGCCGAAAGACTTGTCCGCGTTCTGCGGACTGACATGACGACACGCCTGGATGGTCCGACGGTCGCCATGCTGGAGTCTGTTGTTCGGGAAGACCCCGGAAATGCCGGCGCACTCACCAGGTTGGGAGCGGCCGCCGAACAGGCCAAACGGTGGGAGAAGGCCGAGCAGTACTACCGCAAGGCCGTGGCGAGTTGCCCGAGCCATGCTGTTGCCCACAAGGCGATGGCGAAGTTGTATCTGTCGCGACTGAACAACGCCGAAGCCGCCCGGCAGGCCGCGAAGAAAGCGCGAGACCTGGCGCCGGGAGACCACGAGGCCCTCGTTCTGCTCGGCCGCGCTGCCTACGAAAGCGGCGATTTCAAGTGGGCCGCGAGCCTGCTTCAGGAGGGTGTCCGCGCGACCCCCGGCAAACCGCTGCCGCAGTACTGGCTCGGACTTGCGAACTACGCGTGTGGGCGACTGGCAAAGGCGGAAGAGGCGCTGAAACGTGCCGCGGACGCAGCCTCTCCGCAGGCGGCGGATGCGAAGCGCATTCTCGCCCTGATGCGCATCGCTCGTGAGAAGGAGCGTGGCGATGCGGCCAAACGTCTCATCGAAAGCTCACTCGCCACGAGCAATCGGGACGTTCCCGCTCTCGTGGCTCATGCTGCCCTGCAGGCGGCGGAAGGGAATGCAACGGGCGCATCGGCTGCCTATGAGCGGGTAATACGCCTCCGGCCCGATTTTGCGCCGGCCATGGCGGAACTGGCGCGTCTCTACGCCGACAGGGAGGACAAGGCGGCCGAAGCCATGCGGCTGGCGAAGAAGGCGCGCGAGCTACTGCCGAAGGATCCCCGCGTGGCGGAGGTGTTGGGCGCCGTCGCCGGCCGACAGGGTGACCACAAGTGGGCGGTCTCCCTGCTGAACGAAGCCCTGCGCGGGGCAGAACAACCCACCGCCGAGTTGCTCTATCGTTTGGGAGAGAGCGAATTCCACTGCAAAGACAAGGCCGCGGCCCTGAAGCACCTTCGCGACGCGTTACGGACGGCCGACGACGCGTTCCCCTTCAGGGCAGAGGCAGAACGCATGATCAAGGAATTGCAGTGAGTGTCCCCTTGCCAGACACTCTCTCCGCGTGATTGAGTAGACGAAACAGAAGGACGAGGAGCTATACGATGCGAGAATCCATGTGTAATGAATGCCAGACGTCACCCCGTACATCCCTGGTTCGGCGATTAACGGTTTTCTGTAGATGTGCGCTCACCCTCTGCGCAGCTCTGCTGCTGTGCAGCTGCGCCACGCGGACCGGGCTGAGATGGGATCCGGAAGACCACTCACGGCCGGTTGAGCTTTCGCTCATCTATCCCGGCGACGAGCTGGAGATTGCCTTTCGCGAAGCACCGGAACTGAGCATCGTGCGGACTGTCCGACGGGACGGGCGCATGAACCTGCGTTTCCTGGGTGACGTGGAGGTGGTCGGCAAGACGCCCCCGGAGCTTCAGAAGGAACTGCAGCAGCGCTACTCGAAACACGTGCAAGCCTCCGACGTGTCCGTCACGATCCGCTCGAATCCCCCTGTTTTCGTGAGCGGAGCCGTCATGAGACCGGGTCGTTTTCTTATGGACTACCCGATGACGGCGTTCCAGGCCGTAGCCGAAGCGGGAGGTTTCGACGAAGAAGAAGCGGAAACACGCAACGTATTGGTGATAAGGCACGATAACGGCCAACGCTTTGGCTATTCCATCAACATGAGGCCCTCCCTGGCGGGGAAGAGCGACCCCGTCTTCCACCTCAGACCTTTTGACATTGTCTACGTTCCTCGCACTCCGATCGCCAAGGTCAACCAGTGGATCGATCAGTACATCAACAGGCTCGTCCCCAGGGCGGGCGGCGGCCTCAGCGTCGCCGACGATGGCGGTCTTCTCTATGGACCGTAGTTTCACGGCTTGAGGTCAAGGTGGACACGGGCACGTGCCTGTAGACACGTAGTCAACGTGCTCTACCGCGGATCAGGACAGCAAAGACAGGCAGGCGAGTCATGAAAAACCAAGCGCCCCAACCGGCCGGCCTCGACACTCTGATACTCGAGACAGCCTTCATTCTCTTCCGCCACAAGTGGAAGATCATCATTTTTGCTTTCGCAGGCGTAGCTGCCGCTATGTGCATATGGGGAATGACTCCGATGGTCTATCAGTCCGAAGCGCGACTCCTTGTGCGGTACGTGGCTGAGACGACGGAGCCGTCCGTGGAGGGCGGCAAAGTCGCGGACCCGGACCGGCTCGGCGCAAACATCATCAACTCCGAGATCGCCATTCTCACCAGCATGGAATTGCTCGGCAAAGTCGTCGAAGCGATTGGGCCCAAGGAGTTGTTGCCCGAGGGGGTCGATAGAGTGACACGCGATGCCGCCGTGCTGGCCTTGCGCAGAAGCCTGTCAACTGTCGTGGGCAAACGGAGCAGCGTGATCAACGTGTTCTGCACGTGTCGAAGGCCTGACACAGCCCAAAACGTCCTGTCCGAACTGATCCGTCTCTACCTGGAGAAGCACATCCAAGTGCACCGATCCGGTCTTGACCATGGTTTCCTGTCCCAGCAGACCGACCAGGCCGCGGCGCGCCTGGCCGAAACGGAGGAGGAACTGCAGGCAGCCAAGCAGGAAGCGGGCGTGACGGACCTCGCGGAGTCCAAGGCAGCCATTGCGTTGCGGATTGCCCAGTTGAATGAGCAGGTCCAGGAGACGGAAACCGAGCTGGCGGTAGCTGTAGCGCGACTCGTTGCGATGATAAGACCCGTGGCGGCTGTCGACGGAACAAACGCAAGCTCGGAAGTGCTCTCACCCGCAACCGCGTATACCGAGATGCGGTCGAAGCGGGACGCGATCTACTCCCGCCTGGTTCTCCTGCGGGAGAGAGAAGTCACGCTCCTGCTCACCTATACGGAGCAGAGCCCACCGGTGCAGAACATTCGCCGGGAGATCGCCAAGGCAGAGGCGGAGTGGCAGAGCTTGCCTCCGAGCGTGGAAGCGCCACGACAGTTGGTTACCGACGAGTCGGGAGACGGCACGGTCACGCCCGACTCCGCTGCCAGCGAAGGGTTGATGAACGAACGGGCGAATATCGCGGCCATGGAGGAGAGGCTCAAAGTCGTCAAGCGCTACCTGGCCAAAGCGGAGAAGAAGTCGTCGACGATCGATCGATGCGAAGCCAGAATTCAGAACCTGGCGAGGCGCAAGGAAATCGACGAGGCCAACTATCTGCACTTCTCGAAGTGTCTCGAACAAGCCCGCGTCAACGATGCGCTGGATTCGGGGAATGTATCGAACATCAGCGTGGTCCAAGGCGCATCCCATCCTCTCATGGGCATGCGGCGCAACCTTATGCGCAACGTCGCCATTGCCATCGCTTTTGGACTCTTCGCCGGAGTGGGACTCGCCTTTGTTACGGAAAAGGGGTTCAACGCACGCTACTTCGCGCGAGCGTCTGAATTGAGGAAGGCCCTGGGACTGCCGGTGCTTGTGACAATCCCGCAGGTAGGGGGCGGACGATTTGCGAGACGGGGCAAAATGGAAACAGGATCGACGGACGTGCAAGTCTTCGATCGATCCCCGATCGGCGATCGCTTCGGAGCTTACTGTGCCGCACTTCAGCAGAGGGTAAGCGCGACCCCTCCCTTGCCTTTGGAAGATACGCCGGTCCTGGGAGTCGTAGGCTGCGCGACCGACGCCGGCGTATCCATGATTGTGTCCGGCATTGCCGTCAGCCTTGCCAAGGAAGAGAACGCACGCGTGCTCATCGTGTCGCCCTCGCTCGATCACGCGGTCAAAGTCACGCTCAACAGTCAGGGGAAGATCTCCGTGCTCGACAGGAATCCCCTCGCTTCGAGCGGTGACGAGTCGGCAACAAAATTGCCGCAGGTTTCGGGCCCCGTGCGGAAGTTCAAAGAGTTCCTGGAGAATGCACGACAGGGCGGCGACTACGACTTCATTGTCGTTGACCTTCCACCGATGGGCGAAACCGGTCCTGCCGCGGCCATCGCGGCCCTGCTGGACAGCGTCATTTTTGTCGTGCAGGCCGAAGAAGACCAGCGCACCACGGTACAGCTTGCCCTCGAACGTCTGGGGCAGACCGGTGCGAAGGTCATCGGCGCGGTGTTCAACCGACGGCGCACCTACGGCCCGAAGTGGCTGATGGACGGCATGTAGGTTGCAGGCGGATACTCCCCGCCGGGAATAGGCGGCAATGCTATGGTGAGTGCCCAATGACGAGTCGCCGCGGTTTCTGTCGGACTGCCTGCGTCTGTGTCGCCTTGATCGCCGGAGGCTCCCCCGGGTACGGGGGAGAGATCGTCCTGACGTGGCATATGCCCACCAGCAACGTCGATGGTACGGCCCTGACGGACCTGGCAGGAGCCAAAGTGTACTATGGCACTTCCAGTTCGAACTACTCGGCGGTAATTGATGTGGGCCATGCCAACGCTTACGCCATTACCGGGCTGGTGGCGGGGAGCACCTACTATCTGAACGGCACGGCCTACAACGCAGAGGGCCGCGAGAGCGACTTCTGCACCGAGGTTGTCAAGACCGCAACGGCTTCGAGCCGGCCCGGCAACCGGGCTCCACGAGTCAACGCCGGCATCGACCGGGAGATCGTCTACGCGAAAGACATCGCCCTGGAAGCGTCCGTCAGCGACGACGGCCTGCCGGCGGGCTCCACGATTACCGTGACATGGTCGAAGCTCGAAGGCCCCGGGACGGTGAGCTTCAGCGACCCCCGAGCCACCAGCACGAGCGTTGGATTCAGCCGCCACGGCCGGTACGTCCTGCACGTTCGCGTGAGCGATGGCGAAAAGGCAGCGGCCGACCAGCTCACGATAAATGTGCTTTCGGTTCCGAGCCCCCCGCGGTCGCTGCGCCTTCGAAATCGATAGCTCCCGTGAACGCAAGGCCCGCATCGGCGAGAAAGAAGAAGCACCCATTTGGCGAAAGACCGGCTGAGGCAGAAGGTGCCCGCGGATGACGCAGACGAACGCGGATTCGGGACTTCATCTGCGTCAATCTGCGTCATCCGCGGGCAACTGCTCTTCTTAGGCTGAAATGACGCGGCACCAGATCGACAGAAGACTCAGACCACACCTCACATCCCACATCGGGATTTCCGAGACTCGGGACATCGCCGGGTTTTTCTCGTTCCATGGTCCGTCGCCGCCAGGTATAGTTTTCCCATCAGCATAGGGTCTCCACGTTTTGATAAGTTCACGTGATATCTACTATATGGTTCGTCCGATCATCCCGCGGCGACTGCAAATTGCTCTGAGGCGGTCGGTCGCCCGCAGGAAACGCAAAAAGGTCACAGACTCGTGGCCGATCCTGCCGAGGGCCGGCACGTCTCCACAGGGCTGGCAGGGGTGGCCGGACGGCAAGCGGTTTGCGTTGATTCTCACGCACGACGTGGAAACCCGGAAGGGACATGACAGATGTCGAGCCCTTATGGACCTGGATGAGGGGTTGGGATTCCGGTCAATGTTCAATCTCGTGCCCGAGCGGTATGACGTCTCCGAAGACTTGAGAACCGAAATGGTCGCGCGGGGCTTTGAGGTGGGCGTACATGGTCTCAAGCATGACGGCCATCTTTTCAAGAACCGCCGGACATTCAATACCAGGAAGCAGAAAATCAACGGCTATCTGAAAGAGTGGGGCGCCAGGGGGTTCCGTTCACCGGCCATGCTGCACCACTCGCAGTGGATTGGGGAACTCGACATCGACTACGACACCTCGACCTTCGATACCGATCCCTTCGAACCACAGCCCAACGGCCAGGAAACGGTTTTTCCGTTCATCGTCGAAAGGGAGCGAGGCCCCTCCTACGTAGAGATGCCGTACACCTTGCCCCAGGACTCAACCCTGTTTGTCGTCCTGGGCGAGACCTCCCCTCGCGTCTGGATCGAAAAACTGGACTGGATCGTGTCGGTGGGTGGCCTGGCTTTGATCAACACGCACCCGGACTACATGCAACTGAACGGCGATGAGCGCCGGCGGTTCGAGTATCCCGCCGCGCACTACCGTGAGTTTCTCGAGCATGTGAAAGCCAAGTACGCCGGCCAGTACTGGCAGGGACTCCCGCGCGAGCTCGTCGCCGACGAGACGTTCACCCGGAGTCTGACGGTGCGGAGGAAACCTCTTCGCATCTGTCTGCTCGGGCATTCCCTCTACGAGACGGATAACCGCAAGCTGCGTTCGGCCAGGTCGCTGGCCCAGCGGGGCGATCATGTCGACGCGATCGGCTTGCGCGCTCCTGAACAGGAGCGTCACGAGACCATAGACGGCGTCGAGGTGTTTCGCATTCAGGTCCGCAAGCGCAACGAACGCGGCAAATGGTCCTTTGCGAGCAACCTCCTGCGATTCCTGGCGCGGTCGTTCTACGCCGTCACGGTCCGACATATGCGCGAGCGGTACGATGTGGTCAGCGTCAGTTCCGTACCGGACTTCGAGGTCTTCGCCGCCTGGTTCGCAAAACTGACCGGAGCGAAGGTCCTTCTGGACATCTACGACATCTCGCCCGAGTTCTTTCAGAGCAAGTTCAGGAATGCTCCCGGTTCGGCGTTCTGGTTCAAGGTGTTGCTCTTCATCGAAAGACGCGCGTGTTCATTTGCCGATCATGTCATCGCTGCCAATCACCTCTGGTACGACCGTCTTGTCTCTCGCGCTGTTGCTGCCGAGAAGTGTTCCGTATTTGTCAACTACCTGGATCCCACGATCTTCTACCGGCATCCCCGGACGCGGGACGATGACAGGATCATCATCATATATCCCGGTACGTTCAACTATCATCAGGGCGTGGACATCTCCGTCAGGGCGTTCGCGGAAGTGAAGAAGCGTTTCCCAAAGGCGGAATTCCACCTCTACGGGGCAGGCGCCAATGAGGCATGGCTGAAATCGATTGCTGCCGAATTGAAAATCTCGGACAGCGTCGTGTTCAATGGATGCGTCCCCATGGCGGACGTTCCCGGGATCATGGCCAATGCGGATCTTGGCGTGGTGGGAAAACGGTCGGACGTCTTCGGAAACGAGGCCTACAGCACGAAGATCCTGGAGTACATGTCGCAGGGGTTGCCCGTGGTCGTGCCTCGCACGAGGATAGACGACCACTACTTCAATGACTCAGTCGTCCGGTTCTTCGAACCCGGCAACTACGAAGCGATGGCGGCGAGTATGGTCGAGCTACTCGAGAACCCCGAGATGCGCGCACGGCAAGTCCAGAACGCCTTCGAATACGTCTCCCGGGCAGAGGACTGGGAACAGAAGCAACACGACTACCTCAAGACTGTCGATGAGCTTACGCTGCACTGATGCGTGACCAGTTGCAAAAGCACCCTTCGCCGCGGGCGCAACAGGGGCAAAAGCCTCCGCTGAGAGTCTGCTTGATGGGAGCAGCCCTCGACACGGGCAATCAGGGCGTCTCCGCCCTGGGTGCGTCCCTGGTCCAGAACGTCCTTGATGTGTGCCCGGGGGCTGAAATCTCCATGTTCGTGGGCAACCGGTCCAGCGCCGACCAGGCTGTCAGCGTCAACGGGCAATCCGTTCCGGTCGGGATCGTCAACTACCGCATGTCTCCGCGGGCACGTCTCGATCAACATCTCTTCTGCCTCTTCGCCGCCGCCCTCCTCTACCGGATTCCATCCAACGGCCTGAGAACGCGTATCCGCCGGCTCTTTCCCCTTCTGAATCGCATTGCCGGCTCCGGCTTCGTGGGTGACATCCAGGGCGGTGACAGTTTCAGCGACATATACGGACTCCCTCGATTTCTGCTGGGAACGCTCCCGCGGCTGATCGTCTTGTGGCTGGGGAAAGAGTTTCATCTGCTTCCCCAGACCTATGGCCCGTACAAGTCCCCGATTGCGCGTTGCGTGGCTCGATACGTGATCCGGTCCGCGGCTACCGTCATTGCCCGTGACCCCGAAAGCGCGCGACTGGCAAAGGAACTCGCCGGAGGAAAGAGCGCAACTGTGCGGACCTGTCCGGACGTCGCATTCACGATGAGGGCGGCGTCAAGTGCCCCGACGACTATCGACCCGCCCCTCCCGGAGCCGAGGGGGACAACCATCGGGGTCAACATCAGCGGGTTGCTCTTCAACGGCGGCTACAGCAGGGACAACATGTTCGGCCTTGCTTTCGACTACAAGGCCTTCGCCCACAGACTCGTGCAGGCAGTTCTCGACGGCACCGAGGCACACGTACTCCTGATCCCCCACAACTATGGTCCCCCCGGTGGTGTCAACAACGATTCGGAAGCATGTGAAGCGGTGTTTGACGCCCTGGTCGAGAACTCGGAAGGCCGGCTGCATCTGTTGCGCGGCGAATACGACCAGCACCAGGTCAAAGCGACGATCGGCACATGCGATTTCTTCACCGGAGCCCGTATGCACGCTTGCATCGCCGGCTTGTCCCAGGGAGTGCCAACAGTGGGAGTGGCATACAGCAAGAAGTTCGAAGGCGTGTTCGACACGGTCGGTATGAAGGAATGGGCGGTTGACGCGCGATCCACGTCGCAGAGTGGACTCGTCGAGAAGACTATGGAAGCGTACCGGAACAGAGCGCGGATTGCCGCCGTGCTCGGCCGGAAATCGGAGCAGGTTCGTGCGGAAGTACAGGACACTTTCAGGAACCTGCTCCAGAACCGAAACAGCACCCACCAGGCCTCGGACAACTCAGCCTGCTCGGAACAGTCGAACCGCGAATGAAGACACCGGTCATCTCATTCATAATCGTGAGCTGGAACGCAAAGGACTTCCTGCGTAAATGCCTCGACACCATCCGCGAGCATGCCTCCGGCCTGGAAACCGAGACGATTGTCGTCGACAATGCATCCGCGGATGGGTCGCCGGAGATGGTCAAATCCGATTTTCCCTGGGTACGCTTGATTGAAAGCGGCGGCAATCTTGGTTTCGCAGGCGGGAACAACATCGGGATCGAGGCGGCATCGGGTCAGTACCTTGCCCTGGTCAATTCGGATGTGGAGATCCTCCCGGATTGTCTCACCGGCCTGGTGTCGTTCATGGCATCGCACCCCGGTGTCGGTGTCGCCGGACCGAGGACTCTCAACACCGACGGGACGCTGCAACGATCCTGCAGGCATCGCCCAACACTGTGGCGGGCTTTGCTGCAAGCGTTCACGTCCGACGATTCATTCCCGCGCATCACCCATCCCCGACACGACACGGAAAAGGCTGTCGACACGCTCAGCGGGTGTTTCTGGTTTGCAAGAAGGGCCGCTGTCGACGAGGTCGGCGGCCTGGATCAACGCTTCTTCATGTATTCAGAAGACGTTGACTGGTGCAAACGCTTTCGGGACGCCGGGTGGCAATGCTTTTACGTTCCGTCTTCTGAAGCCACCCACCACGGGGGCGCCAGCTCGGGTGCCGCGCCGATCCGCTACTACCTCGAAATGCACCGGGCCCAGCTCCAGTACTACAGAAAACACCATGGGATTGCCGGCGAGAGACTGCTCATGCCGATTATGTTCGTGCACCAGTTCATCCGTTGGATACGCGGAATGGCCTGCGCGACCCTGGTCTCTCGCGAACGGGATGTCTATAGACTCAAAACGCAGCGTAGTCTGGCATGCATGGCATGGCTTCTGAAGGGGCGTCCGGCGACGGCCCAGCCGGAAACTTGACGCCATGTGAGCACTCCGCGGATGAATGAAGAACACAGATGGGGAATTGGAGTCATTGCATCCGCGTTTTTCATTCATCCGTGGGGCTCATCCTGAACTTACCACCCCGAATTCTCCAAGGCCCGCAGCGCCTTGAGGCGAGACTAGTTGGAAACGCCACCCCCTGCCGAACTGTCCAAGGCCCCAGCGCCTTGGGGCGACGCTGACCGGAAACTTCAACTCCTGTCCGAAGGATCGCAACGAGATGCCCATCAACACGGACGCATGGTTGACATTGCGTCTTTTTCGTCTTTCTTGCCTGGGCAGGAAACGGAATAGCGCCGGGCTCGGACGTATTCCGATTCTCATGTATCACAGCGTCTCGGACAAGTCCTCCGGACACAGCCACCCCTACTTCGAAACGAACACCACGCCGGGACGGTTTTCCGAGCAGATTCGGTTCCTCGCGGACCGTGGCTACAGGTCACTCACCATGAGCGAAGCCGCGGACATGTTGCAGGCGGAAGAGACGACCGCGGAACGAACGGTGGCCATTACATTCGACGACGGCTATGAGGACTTCCTCACGGATGCGTGGCCTGTTCTCGACAAGGCGGGGATGACAGCGACGGTGTTCGTCCCGACCGCGTTCATTGACAGCAGTTCTTCGAGAATGGAAGGCCGACAGTGCCTTGGCTGGGAACAGGTCCGAACGCTGACACGAGCCGGAGTGGAATTCGGCTCGCACACCGTCAACCATCCACAACTGACGCAAGTGACTTGCGAAAAACGCATTGCGGAAATCGAGCAGTCCAAACGGAGAATCGAAGCCGAAACAGACGGAACGTGTCGTGGATTCTCCTACCCCTATGCGTTCCCCGGAGCGAACCGCGATTTCTGTATGGAGTTGAGGAGAACTCTCGTCGAGGTCGGCTACGCCTGGGGCGTCACCACAACCATCGCCACCGCGGGCAGGAAACACGATGGCTACACTCTGCCCCGACTGCCCGTGAACGAACGCGACACGCCCGCCCTTCTCGAAGCGAAGCTCTCCGGCGCCTACGACTGGTTGGGACACCTGCAGGGTTTCACTAAATCCGTACGAGCGATGCTTCACAGAGGGAGTACATCTTGATATGACTCCAGCCGAGACTCGCGCGTACGTGCTGATGACCCCTGCCCGCAACGAGGAAGACAACGTCCAGCGCGTGCTCGAAACGGTCGCCGCTCAGACCGTACTTCCGATGCGCTGGGTCATTGTCGATGACGGCTCCACGGACAGAACAGCGGAACGGGTTGACGCTTTCTCGAAGAACCATGACTTTGTCAGCTTGATCCGCCGCGAGCACGGGGACGACAGAACGTTCGCGTCCAAGGCCAACGCCCTGCGCGAGGCGTACGAATCCATGGCCGGCTTGGATTTTCGGTTCATCGGCAACCTCGACGCCGACATCGCGCTGCCGGCAGACTACTACGAAGGGATGCTTGCCGAGCTCGACAAGTCACCGGACCTGGGCCTCGCGGGCGGAACGATTCACGACGTCGTGGGCGACGAACTGATCTGTCACAAGTCCAATCTCAACAGCGTTGCCGGGGCCGTGCAGTTGTTCAGACGTGAGGTCTACGAAGCGATTGGCGGCTACAAGCCATGCGAAACGGGCGGGGTCGACACGGTCGCCGAAGTCTGCACGCGCATGCACGGTTGGCGAGTGCAGACCTTTCCCGAGTGGGTGGTCCGCCACCACCGCGGCATGGGCAGGGCGGTACATGGAACGCTCGAGAGCTGCTGGCGGGTGGGACGCAAAGACTACATGCTCGGCTATCACCCCCTGTTCTACCTCCTCATGTCAACGTCGCGGCTCTTCGAGAGCCCCTTCATCGTCGGCGGCACACTTCGCTGGTGCGCATATTGCTGGTACTGGGTACGCGGCCGCCGGCCGGCCCAGTCGAATGAGTTTGTTGGATTCCTCCGGAATGAGCAGCTCGCGCGACTTCGCTCGGCGTTGCGACTCCATCGCCACTCCTGAATGAGGCCATGGCGGAATTGCCGACCACACGAAGCCTCCCCTATCCCTGCCTCCAGGCGGACGTAAGATCGCATGGCCGGCATGGGAGTTGCCGCTTTCTGTGCCTGGTTTGACGTTGTCCGGAGGACTCCCTGGAGACGGCGGTCCGCCGCCGTTGCTCCATGTTGAACCCGCGGCTGTTTTGAGAACGAACGTCCTCTTCGGGCAGAGTTAAGTTTGGACGGCGTTGTGACTACACAAAAAGGAATGTCTATGCAGCTCATCGCAAAATCTCGTCGCGCCGTGATTGCCGGCAGCCTGGGGGTGGCGGCCGTGCTTCTGAGTGTCGCGCCGACAGCGGCTGACGTCAGCTCCGGACTTCTGGGGTACTGGAAGTTCGACGATGTCAACACCAGCCGGATAGCGGATTCGTCAGGGTTGGGAAATGTGGGCGTCGTTGGCGGCAATCCGGAATGGACGACGGGGCGATTCGGCAACGCCATCAACCTCACGGACAGCGCAGACCACGTTGTACTCCCCGATTCGCAGGCGCTCAGCAGGGGCACGAAGACGCTCACTTTCTGGGTCAAACTGGCCTCAAACAAGAACTACAACATGGTCTACGCGGACAAACGTGGTGACTACATCGCATTCAACAGCGCCGGCGACATCAGGATCACATGGCGCAACGCCGCCGGCGCGGGCAAGGCCACTGACTACCGGGCCAGGAACCCCCTCGGGACGTGGACATTCTACGCCGTCGTATTCGATGTCAACGGCAGCAACGTCCGTGGCTCCTGTTACGGGAACGGCGAATTGCAGCACACGTTTGCTGACGACTCAGGCATGACGGCCAGCCCGCTCACCTGCCTCGGCGCGAGGAATTCCAGCGGCAGCCTTTCGCTCGACGGTGCACTGGATGAGTGCCGAATGTACGGCAGGGCGCTGAGCTCGTCAGATGTCGTTGAGGTCTACAATGGGGTGCAACCGGCCGCGGACGAAGCCCCCCCTACTCCCTGCCGCAACCTCGTGGCGACCAAAGTCATTGCCAACGAAGTCCATCTCGCCTGGAATGCGGCCACCGATAACGTCTATGTCATGGGGTACAGAGTGTACCGAGATGGGACCTGCGTCGGTACGAGCCCGACCAATACATTCGCGGACCTGGGCGTCTCGGAGGAATCTCGGCACACGTACACGGTCACGGCATATGACGGTATGAGCAACGAATCCAGCCATTCGGCTCCCCTCGATGTCAGTACGCCGGCCAAGCCCGCCGACTGGCCAACGGCCATGTTCTCCGTTGCGCCCGGCACCAACATTGAAGTGGGGGTGGCGGTTCTCCTCGACGGCAGCCTGAGTACCGACGACCGGCCCTTCGAGGAAGTGGTGGGGGCGTACCCCAACGAGCGCACAACGGACTTCGACTGGGATTTCGGCGACGGCTATGTCATGAACCGCGACACATTCGATAGGGACAACGGGCCGGCGTGCCTGCACTACTTCATGCAGCCCGGGGTCTTCAACGTGACGCTCACCGTGACCGACACGGATGGTAATCGTGACTCGATGGTACAGCGGATCCGGGTGACGGGCGAAGCCCCATTCCCCGGCTTCGAATTGTGGCACGCGCCGTTCCACGCACGCATAGCACAATACGTCTACGCGCAGATCCCGGAGCCCCTGCGGACACACAAGTTGCGCGTGACCCTGAACAGCGACACGGGTTACCGCGGTACTCTGGTCGACAAATCCGGTCTCCTCCCTGAAGAGAAGTTCCTGCTCAATCACCGCAACCTGCCGAGCGGCAACTACGTCATTCAGGCGGATGTCCTGAACGGCACAACCCGAGTGGCGAGAGTCAGGGAGAGATTCAGCAGGGATTTCGTCGGCATTCCGCGGGTCGGGATTGACGAGAACAACGCCATCCGCGTGGATGACAAGCCTTTCTTCCCCGTGACGCCGTGGTTACTCGGCAAGAGCAGCATCCGCCAATGGTCGCGATACTGCAACACGCTGTATGGCCAGGGCTACGTGGACGGAGACGCGACACCGTCTACATGGAAGGCATACCTGGACGAAGCGCAGGCAAACGGCATGCTGGCCATCGGCCCGGAGGTCTGGGATGGACGGGGCCCCGTTCACTTCCTTCGTCAATCGGACGTCAGCCGCATGCGGGCCTATCTCGACGTGTCCAAGCAGCATCCGGCGCACTTGGGCTACTCCTGGAATGACGAACCCAACCTCGGCGGACGGGGATTGCGGAATCCCCCCCAGGTCATCTCGGCATGGAACGCCATGACGGCGGCCCGCGACCCCCACCACCCCACACAGATCAACTTCTATGGCGCCGAGTTCTCCACGTACCTCGGCGACCCGAACGTGGGGATCGCTCCGTATGCGTTTGTCCACAACGCCAAACACTTCGGCGGCAAGCGCCACTGTGTCGCCGACATCATCGGCCTGGACGAATACGTCCTGGAGTACTACGCCCACCCTTCGATGAACAAGGGCGACCTGGCCTCGGAAGGGATCATGGCCAACTGGATCAAGCTGCTGGTGAACATGAAAAAATGGAACCATAACCTGGTACCGTTCACGCAGTTCATAGAAAACCAGGATGTGGCGAACGCGCGCATGATCCTGAGCGGCAAGAACAAGCCGGGCCCAACGCCCGCGCAAGTCAGAATGGAGTTCTGGATTTCCGTCGTTCACGGGTGTCACATGGTGAACTATTTCAACCTGCGCCTGGACAGGAACCCCGCCAACCAGGGCGTTCTGGAAGAGAATCTCAACCTGGTTACGAAGTATGCGGATGTCATCCTCGGCCCCGAACCCAACGCGGCCGTAACGGACAGCGCCAACGTGCGTGGCAGACGCGTCGACACGTTGGTTCGCGAAACGGTCGACGACATTTTCGTCTTCGCCATACGGGTTACAGAGCCCGATTTCTCTCAGACGGACGACGGCCTGCAACCGGAAGAGGACAGCATCGAGGTCACCTTCTCGGTTCGAGGCGGGGGGACGGGCCTCGTGCGGGACGAGTTTCATACGATGGAGAATGTCTGCCGGTACCTGCCGGTCACCGCGCCGAGAAGGTCATTCTCCATGACTCTGCCGCAGGCGCCGGCGCCCGGCACGGTGTCCGCAGCCGGCGTATTCGAAGTGCGCAACGTCTACTACAGTTCTGAAGTCTCGGTGCCGGATCCAAACTGGATGTATGCCTACGACGCCGGCAACGGGACCCTCTCGGGGGATCTGTACGGCATGCGGCACACAGGCCGGGTTGACTACGGCTCAGGAAAGGTCACGGTCAGCTTTTCGAGAAACGTCCTGGCCGGCGCCAATAACCTGGCGGTCTCATATGCGCCCCTGCGCAACGCAAGGACTCTCAACATGGTTGACGGTCGATTCTCCGACACGTTCTCGCGGTCCGGCCTGCACATCTATCGCATCCCCAAGACAGGCGGCACCGGGAGAGTTCCTGTCCCCCTGTCCAATCTCAAATGACGCCCTCTCACCGGTCGTAATTCTATGTCTTGCCGCACAATTCGTGATGTCGTCGATTGGGGGCTGTGTGTAGGGTGTGGGGCCTGTGCGCCATTCTGCTCCGAGTCGGCGCCGGTTCTGCGCAACGTCGAGGACGTGGGCATCCGGCCGGTTGTCGAGGACGGTCGCTGCCAGGCTTGCGGCGACTGCATGGCGGTCTGTCCGGGCCATGCGACCGGAGACGTCGCCGCTTCGGAGGGGAACGTGCATCCGTTGCTGGGCCCCGTCATCGAGGTGTGGCAAGGGCATGCCGCTGACAGAGAGATCCGGTTCCGGGGGTCTTCAGGCGGGCTGGTAACGGCCCTGGCGTTGTTCGGCATCGAGCACCACGGCATGGGGACAGCGCTGCATACGGCAATGGATCCCGAGACCCCGTGGCTGAACAAGACCGTGTTCAGCCGCAACCGCGGCGAGTTGCTTTCGGCGGCCGGGTCGCGCTACGCCACGTCCTCCCCCTGTGAGGGTTTGGGCGCGGTCGAAACGAGTGAACGACCGGCCGTTTTCATCGGCAAGCCGTGCGATGCCGGCGCCGTGGCCAAGGCAAGGAGAGTGCGTACGGCCCTCGACCGCAAGCTTGGACTCGTGCTTTCCTTCTTCTGCGCCGGGACACCGAGTACGGCCGGCACGAAGGAGCTGCTGGCGAGGCAGGCAATCCCGCTGGAGGCGATCGGGTCGCTGCGTTACCGCGGCGACGGGTGGCCCGGCCTGTTCAGAGCCACCGATGCGAAAGGTAACGAGCTGCCGGGCGGCTTGACCTACAAGGAGAGCTGGCATTTCCTGCAGAAGTACCGTCCGTTCCGGTGCCAGCTCTGTCCGGATGGGACCGGCCAGTTCGCCGATATATCGTGCGGCGACGCCTGGCATGTTGCCCAGGGCAGCGAGAACCCCGGCTGCTCTCTCGCCGTCGTCAGAACAGAGCACGGCAGGGACGTTTTTCGGGCAGCATTGAAAGCCGGCTACCTGGAAGTCTCGCCGGCATCCGTAGACGATGTGCTTGCAGCGCAGCCGGGACTGATGAGCAAGCGCGAGCATGTGTTCGGCCGCCTGCGGGCCCTGCGTCTGCTTGGCATCCCGGCGCCGCGATACGATGGTTTTCGTTTGCCTGAAGCCTGGCGGCAGTTGCCTCTCTCGGCAAGATGTCACGTCATGGCAGGGACCTGGAAGCGCATCCTCTTGCGCGGCCTCTGGCACAGGCGCCCGGTGTCTCCGTAGCCCATGAATCTGACTCCCCTGTCCGGTATATTCCTGCTGATCAATGCGGTTGCATTGCTCAGTGTGCCACGCCGCTGGGCGCCGGTACCGCTTCTCCTTGGCGCGTGCTACATGACGCTGGGGCAAGGCATCAACCTGGGGCCGTTTTCGTTTCCCGTTCTCCGCATCATCGTGGCCATAGGCGTCATGCGTGTGATATTGCGCCGGGAACGACTCGCGGGCGGCATGGTGGCCGTGGACAAGCTGATGATCGTCGCGGCCATTTGGGCTCTCCTCAGCGCCGCGTTCCACGCCCCCCCCGGTTCGGCGCTCGTGTTTCGAATGGGACATGTGTACAACGTTCTCGGCATCTACTTTCTCATCCGCGTGTTCTGTTCTTCCGTCGACGACATGTTCAACCTGGCTCGCGTCACGGCATTGCTTCTCGTTCCGGTGGCGATAGAGATGCTCAACGAGCAGGTGACGCAGTACAACTTCTTCTCCATGTTCGGAGGGGTTCCCGAGAATCCCGCGATTCGTGAGGGACGACTTCGCGCACAAGGGCCGTTCGCACACTCCATTCTCGCGGGCACGGTTGGCGCCGTGACCCTGCCGATGGCAGTGGGACTGTGGTCGACCCATCGCAAAACGGCCATCGCCGGGGGGATCGCATGCTGCGCGATGGTTCTGGCCGCATCGTCCAGCGGCCCTATCCTGAGCGCAGCGGTGGCGGTTGTAGGTCTCTGCCTGTGGCGCTTCCGACAATACATGCGCCTCTTCCGATGGTGCGCCGTCCTGGGATACTTCACGCTCGATGCGGTGATGAAGGTGCCTGCGTTCTATCTCATGGCCCGGATCGACATAACCGGCGGGAGTACGGGATGGCACCGTGCCTACCTGATCGATCAGGCATTCAAGCATCTGCCTGAGTGGTGGTTTGCCGGAACGGACCATACGCGGCACTGGATGCCCACGGGCGTCACGTGGAGCGAGAACCATGCAGACATAACAAACTACTACCTGCACCTGGGCGTGGTCAGCGGACTGCCGCTGATGCTTCTTCACATCACATGCCTCTGGCTGGCGTTCCGCTACGTTGGAGAGATCATACGGCGAGAAGACTCTGAGCGCTCGATCGCCCCCTTTGTGGTCTGGGTCCTGGGCGTGTCGCTGGCCTCGCACGCCGCGACCGGCATAGCCGTGTCCTACTTCGACCAGTCGTTCCTGTTCCTCTACCTGACACTGGCGGCCATCGTCTCGCTTCGGTCGGCAACAAGGAACGTGACGGAAAGCCCTGATGTCGATGACGACTCGACAGATGGGGAGCCGCCGGACATGCAAGATGACGACGTCCAACCGGGCACGTACGCAGGCGCGGAGACAACCGTACCGTGGTTGGGAGCCGCTGGAGACCTATGATGAAACGAATGCCTTGCTCTTCCTGCCTTGTGTCGGCGTACCGCATCCCGCGCCGGAGCTGGCGTTACGTCTTGCGCCGCATCGTTCTCGCCGCCGAGGGGGGCGAACGCTTCTCGCTGACATTGCGCGACATGTTCAAACGCTACCACGGCGTCGACGTAGCGGCCTACAGCTATGGAGGCTGTTTCGTGCCCTGGGCCTGCGACCCCGGGACGACGGTGGGCAGATACTCGTCCCTGGCGAGGACGCTGCGAATCCTGAACCGCAATCATCCCCTGGATGCCCGCTCCACGCACGCGTTCTTCTTCAACTCGGCGTGGGGGATTGTGGACACCGACTCCGTGGAACACCTGCCCGTCACGATTGGAAGTGACGTCTGGATCGGGCACGGCGCGATCGTCCTCCCCGGCGTGAGCAGGATCGGCCATGGGGCCGTCGTGGGAGCCGGAACGGTTCTGACACACGACGTGCCGCCATACGCCGTCGTGGTGGGCAACCCCGCTCGCGTCATACGCCTGCGCTTCCCGGAGGCTGAAGTCAGCGATCTCCTTGCCGCGGAGTGGTGGGAAAAGGACCTCGACGAACTGGACCTGGCCGATTTCCGGGTACCGGCCGCCCGCCGGGCCGACTGACTCGCGACGAAAACGAACTATGGCTACAAGAAAAGCAGTTCTCACGGGCTCGGCGCTACTCACGGTCGCCCAGGGCATCTCCTTCGTCTCGTCCTTTGTCCGTAACATCATCTTCGCGCGCCTGCTGACGAAGGCGGACTTCGGCGTTGCCGCCACCTTCGCCATGGTTATCGCCCTGCTCGAATTCACGGCAAAGTGCGGGCTGGAACGGCAGGTCGTCCAGGCCAAGGACGGCGAGAGCCGGAATTTCGTTGGAACGGCGCACGCCGCGCAGGCAATGATCGGCATCGCCAGCGCACTGGCAATGCTTGCCGTCGCGCCCGGTATCGCCCGCCTTTTTGACTCCGCCGCCGCCACGGGAGCCTTTCGGTGGCTCGCCGTCATTCCGCTTGCGCGCGCGTTCCTGAACCTGAATGTCAACCGCATGATGCGGGACATGCGGTTCGGGGCATTCGTCCTGGTCGAGGCCGTTCCGCAGGTCATCGTCACGCTCGCCGCATGGCCGATGGCCATCTGGCTGAAAGACTACCGATCTCTCCTGATCCTGCTCGTCGCCCGCTGGCTCCTGGTCCTGCTCTGTACCCATTTCCTTGCCGACCGGCCCTACCGCCTGCGCCTCGACAAGAAACACCTTCCCGAAATGGTGGGCTTCGGGTGGCCCCTTGTCGTCAACAGCATGCTCATCTTCGGCATCACGCAGGGCGACCGGCTGATCGTGGGCATCAGCCACACAATGGCGGATCTGGGAGTCTACTCCGTGGCAGCGCAAATCACGATTGTCCCCACAATGATGCTGTGCCAAACCGTCGCCTCGCTCCTTCTGCCCATCATGTCGCGGGTCCAAGACGAGGCGAAGCAGTTCTTCGGAACCTACCGTCTCTGCGCACACGCGATTGCGGGGCTGGCCACCGCCTTCGCAGCCGCGGTCATTCTGGCCGGAGAGCCCATCGTCAGACTGACCTTTGGTCAGAAGTACGCAGGGATCGGCCAACTCCTGACCTATCTCGTCGCCGCCCAGGCCCTCCGTATTATGCGCGTGCCTCCAACCCTCGGCGCGATGGCCAAGGGAGATACGAAGAACATCATGCTGGCCAATGCAGCTCGGCTGGGCGGACTCGTGCCGGCCATCATGCTGGGAGTGAGAGGTGCACCGATCACTCACATCGCCCTCGCCGGGCTGGCGGGAGAAGCGGCCGCATGGATAACATCCGTGTTCCGCTTCTGCCGTCAGCATGGCGTATGCATCAAGGACGGCAGCCTGCCCACGCTCGCGGCCCTGTCCCTGGTAGCTGCCAGCACCGCAACGAAGGAGTCGGGCATCGTGAGCCCGTCTCTCGGCGCCTCGCTTCTCATGGCCGGCTTGTTCGTCGCCATATCGATTGGCGTAACGCTGGCAAGTTCGACCGAGCTCAGAAAGCACACGGAGGAAATGGCGGGCGCCGCCGTCGCCAGGCTTCGTGGATCGGTTTCGTCCGGCGGCATTCGGTAAACGCGATGAACGACACGACGACAGATTACCCACGCGAGTTGCTCCTGACCGACCTGTTCGAGGAGCAGGTCCGCAAGAGCAGAGACCGCACGGCCCTGGTCTTCCGCGATCGACGCTGGAGCTATGGGGAACTCAATGACCGCGCCAACGCATACGCGCAGCGGCTCATGGCACTCGGCATCGGCGCCGATGTGCGTGTGGGCGTGTACCTTGAGCGATCGGCCGAGATGGTGGCCGCCGTCATAGGCGTCCTCAAGGCGGGCGGCGCCTACGTGCCGCTGGACCCTGCCTTTCCGAAGGAACGTCTCTCCTACATGCTCCGCGACTCGGGGGCGCCGGTGCTGATCACGCAGCCGGAACTAGCGACATCTCTGGACAGCGACGCCCAGAGGATCCTCAGCGACGATCCGTCCCTCGGCTCGGGAAAAGCGAACGCCCCGCCCCGGTCGGCGGCCGCGGAGAACCTCGCCTATGTAATCTACACGTCGGGGTCGACCGGAAAACCAAAGGGGGTGGAAGTCCCCCACCGGGCACTCGTCAACTTCCTCCTCTCCATGCAGCGGGAACCGGGACTGCGCGCAGAAGATATCCTGCTTGCCGTGACAACGCTGTCATTTGACATTGCAGCGCTGGAGCTCTTCCTGCCGCTGATTACGGGAGCGCAAGTCGTGGTCGTCGACCAGGACTCCGTCTCGGACGGCCAGGCTCTAAAACACCTGCTGCACACAAGTGGCGCGACGATTCTGCAGGCCACGCCGGCGACGTGGCGCCTGCTGTTGGACTCCGGGTGGAAACAGGCGAAAGAACTGAAAGCGCTTTGCGGAGGCGAGGCGCTGCCCCGCGAACTGGCCGATCGCATCCTCGCAACCGGCGCGGAGCTCTGGAACCTGTACGGCCCGACAGAGACCACTATCTGGTCAGCCGTGCTGCGCGTCGAGCCCGGCCCCGACACACCACGCATCGGCCCCCCTATCGCCAATACGCAGTTCTACGTCGTCGACCGCGATCTGCGGATCTGCCCCATGGACGCCCCCGGCGAACTCCTCATCGGCGGGGACGGCCTGGCCCGCGGCTATCTCAATCGCAGCGAACTGACCGCGGAGCAGTTCGTTCCCAATCCCTTCGAAAGCGATTCGGAACGCCTGTACCGCACCGGCGATCTCGTGCGGCGTCAGCCGGACGGAACGCTGGAGTTCCTGGGGAGGCTGGATCACCAGGTGAAGATCCGGGGCTTTCGCATCGAGCTCGGCGAGGTCGAGGCCTCACTGACGGCTCACCCGCACGTTCAAGAGTGCGTGGCCATCGTGCGGGAAGACGTGCCAGGAGACAAACGCCTCGTCGCATACATCATTCCGGTCCCCGGCTACCCTGTGGATCCAAACGAGCTCAGGCGGCACATGAGTCAACAGCTCCCCGACTACATGGTGCCGGCGGCATGTGTGTCTATGGACGCATTTCCGCTGACCCCCAACCGCAAGATAGACCGTAAAGCCCTGCCCCGACCCCACACGAGAGACGCGACGCCGGGCGCAGAGTTCGTGGCGCCGCGGGACGACCTGGAATTGAAGCTGGCCACGATCTGGAAGAAACTGCTCGGCACGCGGCGGTTGTCCGTAGAGGACAGTTTCTTCGATCTGGGCGGGAACTCCCTTCTGGCGGCACAGGTGTTCGCGATGACGGAGAAGACCCTCGGTCGGAACGTGCCGCTCGCGATACTCTTCCAGGCGCCCACGATTGCGCAATTGGCCGCTGTTCTGCGCGCGGAAAAGGGCGTCAACTGGTGGTCGGCTCTCACGCCGATCAAGCCGGAAGGCTCAAGGCCGCCGCTGTTCCTTGTTCACGGCGCCGAGGGAAATGTCCTGCTCTACCGGCACCTGGCGGAACATATGCCGACGGACCAACCCGTCTACGGGCTGCAGTCGGAAGGCCTGGACGGCCGAACGACATTCAGCCCCCGTATCGAAGATATGGCAGGGAAGTACATCAAGGAGATTCTCTTGTTCCAGCCGGAAGGTCCGTACCGTCTCGGCGGCTACTGCATGGGCGGCACCGTGGCCTTTGAGATGGCGCGCCAACTGACCGCGCAGGGGCACGCCGTTGAGTTCCTCGGCCTGCTGGAAACCTACAACCTGAAGGCAATCCCCTACCCGCCTCCCCTGCCTCGCCGTGTGTGGCACAAGTGTCAGAACGTCGGCTTCCATCTCGCCAACCTGTTTTCCGTTGGCACAAAGGACAAGTGGCACTTCTTCCGCGAAAAGGCCGCCGTCGAAATCAGCCGGCTGAGACTGTCCCTGTGCGTCACCATTGCGCGCATGTCCCGGGCAGTCGGCCTCAAGAACGCGTTGGACTTCCCCTATCTCCGCGTGGACAAGGCCAACGATCGTGCCGAAGAAGAGTATGCGCCCGGTCCGTATTCCGGCAAAATCACCCTCTTCCGCCCTCACAGGGACTTCAGTGGATTCGATGACTACCAGATGGGATGGGGCGAGCTGGCCGCGGGCGGCGTGGAAACGCACGAGCTGCGGAACTACCCCCACGGCATGCTGGTGGAACCGTTCGTCCGACAACTGGCAAAAGAAATGGAGGCGTGCCTGAACCGGGCCTGACCGGAAACTCTCTTACTCTCTCTCCTACTCCCTCGCGGGAGAGCAGGCGGGCGAGCAGGAGAGATCGTCAACATCCGTAGCGCGGAAATCCGTTCCGCGCATGAGCATGGGAGAGGAAAAACGGAGAGACAGCTCGGACGCACGGGCCGCCTCTTCGCACTTATTTCTCTTTTCATGCGCATGCGCAGAACGGATTTTTTGCTCAGAGAACCTCTCGGAATTATGAGGCATACATCCGCCGGCAATTCCAATGGTGGAAGTGCAGCGCCGTCCATAGGCCCGGAGGACCGACATAGTAAAGCCTGGGGTGGAGCGTAGCGGAACCCCAGGATCCGTCAGTCAGCAAACCCGGTGAGCCCCGGAGGG
>CAZKRK010000045.1:0-29589 GCA_964555035.1 uncultured Victivallales bacterium
CCACCTCTCCCCTCGGGGGAGAGGTCGGTCCGACGCAGGAGGACCGGGTGAGGGGGGAGGGCGGGAGACGCGCGCTCGACTTCTGAGACTGCCCGGTGTATCCAATACCCTACGAAAGGAGTCCATCATGCGGCGACGCGATTTTCTGGCTACTACGGCGGGGGGTGTTCTCTCCGCCGTCTGTTCCCCCACCTTTGGCCGTGGCCAAGGCAACCGTCCCAACATCCTCTGGCTGACCTGCGAAGACATAAGTCCCAACCTGGGCTGCTATGGCGACGACTTTGCCATCACGCCCACGCTCGACCGTTTTGCCGAGCAGGGCGTGCGCTTCACGCATGCCTGCGGGATCACCGGCGTTTGCGCCGTGAACCGATCCTGTCTCATCACCGGCATGTACTCGTCCAGCATCGGCAGCCAGGACATGCGCTCGCGTACGCGCCTGCCGGATTCGATCAAGTGCTTCAGCCGGTATCTGCGGGAAGCCGGCTACTACTGCACGAACAACTCCAAGACCGATTACAACTTCCCGGTGCCGAAGGGCGCCTGGGACGAATGCAGCGGCAAGGCCCACTGGCGCAAGCGCCGCGAAGGCCGACCCTTCTTTGCCGTGTTCAACTACACGGGCACGCACGAGAGCCAGTATCGGCTGTCCCCTAAGGCGTGGGAGAGACGCACGGCGCGCCTGACGCCCGAGCAGCGCCACGATCCGGCCAGGGTGCAGGTCCCGCCGTTCCATCCCGACACACCCGAAGTCCGCCGCGACTGGGCAAACTACTACGACACCCTTACCGCGCTGGACTACTGGATCGCAGACCGCCTCAAGGAGCTCGACGACGCCGGCCTGGCCGAGGACACGATCGTCTTCTTCTACTCCGACCACGGTGTCGGCCTGCCCGCGTGCAAGAAGTGGGTCTGGGACTGGGGACTGCGCGTGCCGCTCATCATTCGGACGCCGGATAAATACCGCCACCTCGGGCTCGCTCCGGCCGGAAGCGTGTCGGAGCGCCTGGTGAGCTTTGTTGACTTTGCGCCAACGGCCCTCAGTCTCGCGGGCGTGGAGGTCCCCCCGCACATGCAGGGGAAGCCCTTCCTCGGCAAGCAGGCCCAACCGCCGCGTGACGTGCTTTACGCCATTCGCGACCGTATGGCCGAACGCTATGAGACCGTACGCGTGGTGCGCGACGCGAAGTACCAGTATCACCGCAATTTCATGCCGCACCTGCCGTGGTCGCAGTTCGTCAGCTACACGGAACAGATGCCGACCATGCAGGTTTGGCGCAAGCTGCACGAGCAGGGCAAACTGAACCCGGTGCAGGATCGCTACTTCCAACCGAAACCGATGGAGGAACTCTACGACCTCGAAGCCGATCCCCATATGAGCCGTAATCTTGCCGGCGGCGCCAAGTATGCCGGTGTCGTGGCAAGCATGCGCAAGCGCCTGCGAGCATGGCAGCTCGAGACCCGCGATCTCGGCGTCCTGCCCGAGTACGAGCTCCACGAGCGTTCCAAGGGGACAACGCCGTACGAGCTCGCGCAGGACAACGCGGGCTTCCCGCTCGAACGCATCCTCGACGCGGCCGAGCTTGCCGGCCAACGTGACGTGAATGCCCTGCCGAAACTGCGGGAACTGCTGAAAGACGAAGAGTCCGCGGTCCGTTGGTGGGCGGCGACGGGCCTGGTCGCGTTGGGTGCGGATGCGGCTCCGGCCAACGCCGAGTTGCTTGCGGCGCTGAAGAACGAGTGCCCGGTCGTGGCGATTGCCGCGGCCGACGCGCTATGCAATCTCGGCGACGTGAACGCAGCCATGCCGGTCCTGCTCGAGGGCTTGAAGCACGAAACCCCCTTCGTGCGCCTGCGCGCCATCAACGTTCTCGACCGGATCGGCGATGCCGCCAGGCCGGCGGCCGCGGCAATGCGCGAGGCCGCGATGAAGAGGGGAACGATCTACCCGGCCGACTTTCTCAATCGCATGAGCGGCTACGTGTCGGCCAAGTGGGGCGCGGCGCCGTAGCGCGGAAATCCGTTCCGCGCCATTTTTCTAGCTAGATGTCATCCGAAAAGGGTTCTGAGTACCAGGACACTGCAATGGCGGGGAAATCCGTACTCGTACACGCCAATCTCCCCCCTCTCTCCGGGAGAAAGAGATACGTGTGTACGAGTACGTGTACGAGTACGGCCTAGAGAAGCCGTCTCAGCGAGGGTTTCGGCCTGTTTGCCCCTTTTCGGACACCCTCTAGCTATGCCATGGTTCGGTTGCGGGCGACACCCGCGTTGATGCCTGGGTCCGGCAGTCCCTCGGATTTCCGCGTCACGAATCGCGTCTTTCGTGAACTCGGGACGACGCCGAGGCTTCCTCGCAGACTATGCGTGTAGCCGCCCTTTGTAGAGCGTCCGTAGAGTGCGGCCGTTGCCGGCCGCACCGGAGGGCGCAAGCTGCACGGACCAGCGTCTCGTCTCCCGTCGGCGCGCTACGCGCCGACCTCCGGCGAGTCTACGAAGGGGCGCGGCACAGAAGAGGGACAGAGCAGACGACCTGTCATCCCGAGGAGCGTCACGGGCGCTTCCCGCTGGCTCGTGGACGAGAACAACCCCTGCTCTCTCCCCTAATCTCACCCCTAATCTTGCCCCTAATCTCCCCCACCGCGAGAGTAGGGGCGAGAGTAAGGGAGAGATTAGGGGAACGATTAGGGGTGAGATTAGGGGAGTTCTCTAGGAGCGGAGTCGAGGGATGACGGAGCGTCCGCGGAGGTGACTGTCCCCTTACGCGTAATCTTCAATCCCGGACAACGGGGAGAAACGCGAGAAGATGGTGTGACCGTCAAGGCAGTATGTTGCCAACGGAGCGAGTCCTACACTTCCACCAGCAGGTCGTTCTGGTAGACCTTGCGAATCATGTCCACGTCGAGGGTGTGGGTGGACTTGTAAGAGATCAGCGTTCCGCAGAAGCGGCCGCGCTCGATAAGCGCCAGGGCGGCGAGCGCGTCGAGTGTGGCGCGGTGCCAGACGGCTTCGAGCGACTTGCCGTTGTGCATAAGGCGCGGCTCGTTGATGTAGCGCGACGGGCCGGCTACGAGCACGTTCTGAAGCGTGTAGCCGAGGTTGCGTGTGTCCGCAAACAACTTGCCGATCGTAGCGCAGAAGAGCATTTTCCAGAGGGGCGCGTTGGTTCGGGCCACGGCGCCGGTGCGGAACGCGGCGCGGTTCAGCAGGAAGCGGATGTGCTGCTTGCCGATCGCCGTTTTGAAGTCTATGGCGCAGTCGACGATGACACGCTTCGTTCCCTGCTCGTCCGGCAGCAACGTCAGGAAACTGCCGTTGGTTCCGCCGACGGTCACGGGCTCGCGCACGGTGACGTAGGTCGGAGCGGCGCTCTGCTCGACGATTCCCGCCTGGTCGAAGGCCTCCACGAGATCGAGACTGCCGCGGTCAAAGAGGGGGGGGTCGCCGGACTCCATGTGGATCGTTGCGTTGTCCACTCCCATGCCTACGCGCAGGGCGACAATGTGTTCGACCATACGCATGTAGTTGTGGGGCGATCCGCTCAAGAGCACGATCGAGCTGACGGCGTTGCGCACAATGGGAACCGGCCACACGTTCTTGACAGTCACATCGATCGGAAAGCACTCCGGCAGGTCCTTGCGGTCGAACTGCCAGCCGGGTTCACGGCTGGGAGAGAAGGTCAGTGTCCGCTGCGCGCGCCCGAAAAATGTGCCGGGACCGGTCACGGAGACGGACTTGCCGAGAGTCGTCTGCTTCGGCTCGTAGCCTGAGTCGTCGTCCATCTGCTCGCAGTCGATGGGCTGGTTGCTGAAGCGCTCGTAGGACGAGCGCACCTCGTCCTCGTGTCCCTTCAGTACTCGCCCGTATGGTTTACTCGCCGGCATGTGTTGGTTGATTGGTTAATTGGTTGAAGGGCTATTGCCCTTGATATGCGTTACACTGTATCGAAACACGGCAGGGCGAAACAAACCAAAAACACGGCGCGTTTGCTGGGGGGGATGTTGGTCCGATGGGGGCAACCGGCCCCGGCCCCTCACGCGGTCCTCCTGCGTCGGACCGGGTGAGGGGCCGGTTTCCGCGTTCGTTTGATTGCCACCGCCGCCTCGACGGGCTAGAGTCGGCCTTTTGCAATCCGTCTCACTGAAGAGGAGCCGAGCCATGATTCTGAAAGTGAAGAGACTCGACGACGACGCCCTGCTGCCCCACTACGCTCATCCCGGCGACGCCGGGCTGGACCTGTTTGCATGTGAAGTGGGGACACTGGCGCCGGGCGAATCCCGCATCGTCAAAACGGGGATCTCAATCGAGCTGCCGCCGGATACGGAGGCACAGGTGCGCCCGCGGAGCGGACTGGCGGCCAAACAGCAGGTTACCGTGCTGAACACGCCGGGCACCATTGACGAGGGCTACCGCGGAGAAGTCGGGGCTATCCTTATAAACCACGGCGTGAGGCCGTTCGCGATCGTCAAGGGCATGAGGATCGCCCAAATGGTCGTGAAGCCCGTGATCCGGGTCACGGTCGAAGAAGTTGACGAGCTATCCGACACGTCGCGCGGGGAAGGCGGCTTCGGGTCGACTGGTTGATCGGTAATTGGACCATTGACCAATCAACCAACTTCCTCCCCCAGCGCGCGCCGGATGGCTACGCTGAGGTCACGCACCACGAATGGTTTCATGACAAACTCGCGAATGCCGCGTTTGCGGCACATTTCCGCGGTTATCGTCTGGCTGAAACCGGTGGTCAGGATGATCGGTATGTCGGGACGAATGGAGATGGCCGCTTCAGCCAGCTCCATGCCCGTCATGCCCGGCATCACCTGGTCGGTAACGATGAGGTCATAGCTGCCCGGCGCCGCGCGGAACGCCTGCAGCGCGGTCTTGGCCCGGCTGAACACCGTGACCGTGTAGCCCAGGCGCGCGAGTGTGATCTCGGCAAACTCCGTGAGCATGGCTTCATCGTCAACGAACATGACGTGCTCGCCGTCGCCCGGCAACGGAGTTCCACTGGATTCACCCTTGTTTTCCGCGGCCGGTTCGATGCAGACGGGCAGGTACACGCAAAAGACGGTTCCATTGCCGATTTCGCTCTGAACGGTAATAGCGCCGCCCGCGGATTGCAGGATGCCGTGCACGGTTGACAGACCCAGACCCGTCCCTTCTCCTTCCGCACGGGTGGTGAAATACGGCTCGAAAATCCGCGCGATCACGCCTTTCTCCATCCCGCATCCCGAATCCTGAACTGTCAGTTTCAGGTAGCGTCCCACCGGCAAATCGTTTGGCGAGGCGCTCACCGGCTCATCCACCCCGATTTCTTCGAGCCGCAGATCAAGCACTCCGCCACGGTCTTTCATGGCGTTGAAGGCATTGACGCAGAGGTTCATGATTACCTGGTGCACCTGCGAAGGATCAGCCATCACAGGACCGCATGCATCGTCTGCTCGACATCGAATCGCGATCGTTGACGGCAACGAACTCTGGAGGAGTTTCACTGTTTCCTTTAGAAGGGGCTGCACGACTATGGGGCGAGCTTTCTGTTCCGTCTGCCGACTGAACGCCAGAATCTGTTTCACGAGGTCCGATGCCCTTCGCGCCGCCTTCAACACGTGTTCGAGGTTGTTGGCGGCGCGACTGTCGAGAGCGACATCTGCGCGCGCAAGGCCGGCGTATCCGATAACAGAAGTCAGGATGTTGTTGAAGTCGTGCGCGATGCCCCCGGCCAACGTACCGATCGCTTCCATCTTCTGCGAATGGTATAGCTGGTGCCGGAGCTTGGCTTCATCCGTGACATCGCGCTTGACCGCTACGTAGTTGACCGTACGCCCGGCTGCGTCTCGCACGGGAGAAATCGTTGCGGTTTCTTCCCAGGTCGTACCGTCTTTTCTGCGATTGGTGAGGTTGCCACGCCACACTCCTCCGGCCGAGATCGTGCGCCACAGGCCGGCGTAGAACGCCGCGTCGTGTTTGCCGCTCTTGACGATGCTCGGCTTTCGGCCAATCGCCTCCTCACGTGTGTAGCCCGAGATGTGTTCGAACGCAGGGTTGACGTACTGGATGATCCCGTGCCGGTCCGTAATGACGACGATCTCGTGGGCCTGGTTGATTGCCGTGAAGAGACGGTCCCGATCCAGTTCGGCTCGGCGGCGTTCTATGGCGCCTTCGACCGCCGCACCCAGTCGCAGGAGACTGGTCTTGAGCAGGTAGTCGCTGGCGCCGGCGTGCAGGCAGCGCACGGCGACGTCCTCGCCGACGGCGCCCGTTACCACCACCACCGGCACGGACGGCGTGTGCTTGCGTATCGTCGCCAGTACTTCCAGAGCGTTGCCGTCCGGCAGCATGTAGTCGGAGAGAACAACATCGGGAAGGGGTTCCACAAGCTGGTCGGGCAAGTCCGCCAGGCACGTCACATGGGTAGCCGCCAGCGTGATTCCGTCCTCGCGCAGTTGCTTTTCCATCAAACGAGCGGCATTCGCGTCGTCCTCGACAATCAGGACACGCAGGATCTTGCCTGCCACAGGAACAGCGTTTTCGGACATGTCAAATCTCAAACCGCATCCACACAGAGCAGGGCGTCGTGCCCCGCCTCGAACGCAGCAATATCGGCCTCGTGGTCCAGTGTCAACGCGATATCGTCCACCCCTCGCAACAAATACTCACGCACTTCCGGTCTTACGTCGAAATGAAACGAGACTTCTTCGTCAAGATGGAGCACGAGTCGCCGCTCCTCCAAATCCGCCGTTGCCGAAAGACCCGGGAAGCGCGCGCTCAGATCGAAAATCTCATCGACTTCCGTCTCGGAAAGTTGAATGGTCAGGACACCGTTCTTTACGCAGTTGTTGTTGAAGATGTCCGCGAACCCCGGCACACGGCCGTTAGGAGTGTCCCGCCAGGGGGCGACGACAACACGGAACCCGTACTGCGCCACGGCCCACACGGCGTGCTCCCGGCTCGACCCGCAACCGAAGTTGTTGCGTGTTACCAGGATGCTGGCCTCGGCAAACTCGGGACGATTCAGCTCGAACTCCGGATCGGGCGACCCGTCTTCCCTATAGCGCCAGTCAAAGAACAGGCTGACCCCGAAGCCGGTTCGCCTGATGGACTTGAGAAACTGCTTCGGAATAATCTGATCCGTATCGACGTTGGCCCGGTCCAGCGTCGCCACGACTCCACGATGTGTTGTGAAAGGCTGCATCGTTCTCCACCTCTACTGCCATTCCCGGATATCGACAAAGCGCCCCGCCACGGCGGCCGCGGCGGCCATTTCCGGACTGACGAGATGCGTGCGTCCGCCTTTGCCCTGTCGGCCTTCGAAGTTGCGGTTTGATGTTGACGCCGACCGCTCGCCGGGCTTGAGCCGGTCCGGATTCATGGCCAGGCACATGCTGCACCCGGCCATGCGCCATTCGGCGCCGGCGTCAGTGAAGATCTTGCCCAGCCCTTCGGCGTCGGCCTGGGCGCGTACCGCCGTGGAACCCGGAACGACCAGCGCCCGTACGCCGGGAGCGACCTGGCGCCCCTCCAGCATCCGAGCAGCCGCGCGCAAATCCTCGATGCGCCCATTCGTGCAACTGCCGATGAAGACAACGTCTATTCCTATATCGGTCATCGACATGCCAGGCGCCAACCCCATGTAGTCCAGCGCCTGGTGGACATCGGCCGCGCTGTGCCCCGCCACTTCCCCCGGAGCAGGAACGCAACCGGTCACGTCCGTCACCATGCCGGGACTGGTGCCCCACGTTACCTGCGGCGCCACGCTCGACGCATCGATTGTCACTTCGCGGTCGAACACGGCATCCTCGTCGCTCGGCAGGCGCTTCCAGTCCGCAATGGCCTTCTCCAGCGCTTCGCCCCTTGGCGCATACGGGCGGTCCGTCGCGGCGAGATACTCGAACGTCGCCTCGTCGGGCGCAATCAGCCCCGCGCGGGCGCCGGCCTCGATGCTCATGTTGCAAACGGTCATGCGCTCTTCCATCGTCAGAGCCCGGACGGCCTCACCCGTATACTCGAAAACGTGACCCGTACCGCCCGCCGTGCCGATGACGCCGATCAGCTTCAGGATCAAGTCCTTGGCCGTGACGCCCTGCGCGCGTTGGCCGCTGAACACGACGCGGTAGTTGCCCGGTTTCGATTGGCGCAGCGTCTGCGTGGCCAGTACATGTTCGACTTCGGAAGTGCCGATGCCGAACGCCAGGGCGCCAAAGGCGCCGTGCGTAGCCGTGTGCGAATCCCCGCAGACGATGGTCAGTCCCGGCAGCGTCAGCCCCAGCTCGGGACCGACGATGTGAACGACGCCGTTGCGCGGGCTCTTCAGACCGAACAACTCGATGCCGAAGTCCGCGCAGTTACGTTCCAGCGCTTCGATCTGCGCCAGGGAAACGGGATCTTCGATAGCTTCCTGGTTTTCCGTGGGCACGTTGTGGTCCATCGTGGCCACGGTCAACTCCGACCGGCGCACGTTGCGATCGCCGATGCGCAGCCCCTCGAACGCCTGCGGGCTGGTCACCTCGTGGACCAGATGACGGTCGATGTACAGCAACACCGAACCCTCGCCCAGATCGCGCACGATGTGAGCTTCCCAGATCTTATCGAACAGCGTTCCGGCCATTTTCTCAGGTCACCTCTTCTCCCCGTGCCATAACCACCTTGCCGGTGCGCACGAGTTCAACAATCTCGAACTTCTTCAGCATGCCGATGCAAGCGTCCAGCTTCTCTGAGTTTCCGGTGACCATGACTATCATGGATGACTCCGTCAAATCAACGGTTTTGCAGCCGAAATGCTCGCTGACCTGGAGCGCTTCCGTGCGCTGCTCCGGTCCTACGACCATCTTGATCAGCGCCAGCTCGCGAATGACCGCCTCGTCAAGAGCGTGGTCGGTACAGTGCAGTACGTCGACCAACTTGCTCACCTGCATGATGATCTGCTCCAGCCCTTCCCGAGACCCCAGGGCCGCAATCGTCATGCGCGAGTAGCGACCGTCCACGGAGGGAGAGACCACAAGCGAATCGATGTTATAGCCCCGGCGTGCGAACACCTGGGCGATTCGCGCCAGGACACCGGGCTTGTTCGCCACGTACACGCTCAAAGTGTGTGTCTGAGTATCCGTATCAATCGTGCCGTTGCTCATTGCCATTCTCTCTCCTATCAGGTTGATCCCGTCGGCTTTTCCAGCTTCGCCGTTGACTTGGGCTCGTAGATCAGCATCTTGTCCAGGGGCTGTCCCGCCGGCACCATCGGAAAGACGTTCTCCGTCTTCTCGACGATCGCGTTGATGACGCACGGTCCGTCGTTGTGTTCCATGGCCCGTTTGAGGATCTTCTCAATGTCGCCGGCACGCTTCAGGGTCAACCCCTTGGCGCCGGGATATGCATCGGCCAGCTTGGCGAAGTCGGGACTGCCCTCAAGGTCGACCCCGCTCTTGCGGTCGTCGTAGAACATCGTCTGCCACTGGCGTACCATGCCCAGATAGCGGTTGTTCATGACGATGACCTTTATCGGTAGATTGTTGATGCAGGCCGTCGCCAGCTCACACAGCGTCATCTGGAAACCCCCGTCGCCGACAATGGCCCAGACCGGTTCGCCCGGTCGGCCGAGCTGTGCTCCGACCGCCGCGGGAAAACCGTAACCCATCGTGCCGGCTCCGCCGGAGCTGAGCCAGTTGTTGGGCTTCTCGGCCTTGCAGAACTGCGCTGCCCACATCTGGTGCTGCCCCACGTCCGTGGCGACGATCGCTTCCCCGCCGGTCATACGGCTGAGCGTGTCCATGATGTGCTGCATCTTCAACCCGCCCCGCTTCTTGTACGTGAGCGGATAGCGCTTCTTGTAGCCCTTCAGCTTGCCGATCCAGGCTTCCGTGTTGAGCTCGCCTATGTGCTCGAGCAGCTCGGTCAGCACCTTGCGGGCATCGCCCAGGCAGTAGTGATGGCACTTGATCATGCGCCCGAACTCAGCCCGGTCGATGTCAATGTGAATGCGCACGGCGTCCTTGCAGAATGTCGCCTGCGATCCGATGATGCGGTCATCGAAGCGCGAGCCGACCGACATTACCAGGTCGCACTCGACCAAGGCCTTGTTCGAGTAGGCCGTACCGTGCATGCCCGGCATTCCCAGGGATAGCTCGTGCGACTCCGGAAAGGCGCCCTTGCCCAGAAGCGTCGTGGTCACCGGCGCGTTCAGCTTCTCGGCCAGTTTCACGAGCAGGTCCTGTGCGCCGGATATCAACACGCCGTGTCCGGCCAGAATGACCGGCCGGCGCGATTTGCCGAGGGCCTCGGCAATTGCCTGGACGGTGGTCTTGTCGATATCGGCTTCCTCGGTCGCCTCGTAGCCCGGCAGGTCCATTTCGGGGTACAGTTCGCCCTCGAACGCGGCCGAGCTCAGGTTCTTGGGAATATCGATCAGGACCGGTCCCGGTCGACCTGTGCTCGCAATGTGAAATGCCTCGCGGACCAGGCGCGGAATCGAACCGGTCTCACGCACGAGGTAGCTGTGTTTGACGACCGGCATCGACAGGTCGTACATGTCCGCCTCCTGAAACGCATCCTTGCCGAGCATACTCGTGATCGTCTGTCCGGTTAGAACGATGATCGGGATCGAGTCCATGTGGGCGGTCATCATGCCCGTCAGCGTATTGGTTGCCCCCGGTCCGCTCGTGACCAGCACCACTCCGGGTTTCCCCGTGACGCGGGCGTAGCCGTCCGCCATGTGGGTTGCCCCCTGCTCGTGCCGCGTCAGGATCAGCTTGATCTTGGAGTTCACGAGAGCGTCGAAAATGGGCAGTGCCGCCCCCCCCGACAGGCCGAAAATGTACTCGACCCCCTCGCTTTCCAAACATTTCACCAGCGCTTCCGCGCCGGTCAACGCCTTCGTACTCATCTTTCGCTACTCCCATGTTCAGGCAATACACGCCAAAACCGCGGGAAAGCCGCCACACAACCCCCTTTCCCACAGCCGAAACCATGCTCCCACAGTTTCAGTCCCGCCGCAACGAAAAAATGGCGTCTTGATCAAAAAGATGACAGCCAGAACCACGCATGATCAGAAAATCCGCCACTACGATTGCACACATGCAGGTCGAATGCCGCTGAACGCTCGGAATTGGCGTGTTCAGACACAAAAGAAGCGAAGCAATCGGGCTTGAAAGGCCGCTATGTGCCACATGAACGAAAAAGATGTGTTGTGGTCGATGCTCTTCTTGGTCCGGACAACTGCTGGAACGTAGGTCCGATTTGCAATCGGACCCCACGCCGCTCGGATATGGCGTCCCCCGTCAGTCATTTGGAACAACCGGCGTGGGTTGGGTCCGATTGCAAATCGGACCTACGTTGGCCTTCGCCAGCATCTCGGCCGCGTGCTCGAGGGTGACGCTGGTCAGATCGCGTCCGCCCAGCATGCGCGCGACCTCTTCCTCGCGCTCGGTTGCCTCAAGGCCGCGTATGCTGGTGTGGGTGCGCCCGTCGCGGACGCTCTTCTCCACCACGAAGTGCGCGCCGCCGTGTACGGCCACCTGCGGCAAGTGCGTGATGCAGAGAACCTGATGCGTGTCGGCAACCGTCTCCAGCTTGCCGCCCACGGCAGTGCCGATCTCGCCGCCCACGTTGGCGTCGATTTCATCGAACACCAGTACCGGTATCTTGTCGTGCTTGGCCAGGACCGCCTTTGTCGCCAGCATCACGCGGGAAATTTCGCCACTCGAAGCAATCACGCGCAACGGGCGCATCGGCTCGCCCGCGTTGGGCATGAACCCGAACTCGATTTCGTCCGTGCCGCCCGGACCCGGGTCGACCTCATCCAGCGGTGCGTCAAAGGCCCCGTGCGCAAAGCCCAGGTCGCGCAACTCGGCCGTTACCTGCGAAGCCAGCTTCTTCGCTGCCTTGCGCCGTTCCCTGCCCAACGCCCTGCCGGCTTCGACCACGCGCTTGCGCGTGTCGGCGATCTCCTGCTCCAGTTCCGCAATCCGTTCGTGCCGCGACTCCAGGTCGTGCAGTCTCGACTTCGCCTTCTGGAGGAACTCCAGCATCGCCGGCACGGAATCGCCATACTTGCGCTTCAACTTCCTGAGCAGCGCCATACGCTCCTCAATCCACTGCAGTCGCGAAGGGTCGCCCTCAACTCCCTGCGCATACGAATTGACGGTCGCGGCCAGCTCCTGGATCTGCACCGCGATCGAGCGCGCTTCGTCGTGCCAGTCCTTCGCGATGTCGACGATCTGCTCCAGCTCTCCCAGGGCGCCCTGGGCGAATGCCATCGTCGAAAACGCCGAATTCTCGGACTCCGTCAGGGACTGCACCAACCCGCCGGCGAGCTCCAGGATGCGCTGGGCGTTGGCTACGACCGCGTGCTCCTGCTCCAACTCGTCTTCGTCGGCATCGGTCAGGTCTGCGTCTTCGATCTCTTTGACCTGGTACGACAACAAATCGATCTGCTGCTCGACCGTGTCGTCGTCCGTCTCCAGCTCCCGCCGCCGCGCTTCCAGATCGAGCAGTTCGCGGTAGAGCTTCTCGTAGCCGTGACGTTTGGCCTGCAGGTGGGCGAATGCATCCAGAATGTCGAGCTGGAAGTCCTGGTTGAGCAGCGACTGGTGGTCGTGCGGACCGTGCATGTCCACCAGCAGGTTCCCGACCTGTTTCAGAGCCTGGACGGTCGCAGGGCTGTCGTTGACGAAACACCGCCCGGAGCCCGAGGCCGACACCGTACGCCGCACGATCAGCATCCCCTCTTCGCACGGGTCCATGCCCAGCTCGTCCAGGACCGCATCGACGTCGCCGGTCGAGGGCAGTTGAAAAACGGCTTCGATCCGGCAGTCCTTCTCACCGGCTCGGATCAAGCTGCGGTCGGCACGCCCCCCGAGGACCAGGGTCAGCGCTCCCAGGAAAATCGACTTGCCCGCGCCGGTCTCGCCGGTGATGACGTTCAGCCCGTCATCGAACTCCACCCGCGTGTTCTCGACAATGGCAAGGTTGCGAACGTGCAGCGACTGTAGCATGGCTGGAAAGATACTGTGCGGCGTGGCGGGTGTCGAGTGTGGAGTAGCGGGCGCCGCCGCGCCTTGCCCCTCACCCGGCTCGCTCCGCTCGCCGACCTCTCCCCCGAGGGGAGAGGTGAATGGCGTGCTCCCACCTCTCCCCCCGGGGGAGAGGTCGGCGAGCGGAGCGAGCCGGGTGAGGGGCAAGGCGCGGCGGCACCCGCGAACCACACGATCGCGGAACGACGGGCGCACAACAGACTGTTGACACACACCGGCGTAATGCTTAAGTAAGGGGTCCCACAAACCGACCGGAGCGAGAGAGAGGAGACTGATGCCAGCCAGCCTGACCCCGATGATGAAGCAGTACAACCGCATCAAGAGCGAGTTGGCTGACGACATTATCCTCTTCTTCCGCATGGGCGACTTCTACGAGATGTTCTTCGACGACGCCCTGCAGGCCGCCGCCATCCTCAATATCGCGCTCACCAAGCGCAACAACGTGCCCATGTGCGGCGTGCCCTACCACGCCGTCGACAGCTACCTCGCCAAGGTCATCCGCGCCGGCCGCAAGGTCGCCATCTGCGAACAGGTCGAAGACCCGAAACAGGCCAAGGGTATCGTGCGCCGCGAGGTCACGCGCATCGTTACACCCGGCACCGTCACCGAAGACAACATTCTCGATTCCAATCGCAACAACTTCCTGGCCGCCGTCCACTGCGTGAACAAGGTCTACGGCATAGCCCTCCTGGACTTGTCGACCGGACTGTTCTGGGGCGAGCTGGTCGATAAACCGGACGCCGTGCGCGACACGCTCACGCGCTACGCGCCCACGGAATGCGTCGTGCCCGACGGGCTGTCCCAACAGCCGGAATTCGCCCCTTTGCTGAACGGCGACGTCGCCAAACACATCTCCACGGCGGAAGACTGGATCTTTGAGTACGACGCGGCCTACGACAACCTCGTACGCCACTTCAGCGTGCATTCGCTGGAGGGCTTCGGCGTGGAGGGCGAGCCATCCGTCATTGGCGCCGCGGGCGGCATCCTGCACTACGTGCGCGAAGATCTGCGCCGACAGGTCGGCCATATACGCTCCTTCCAGGTCCGCCGGTCGTCGGATTTTCTGATGCTCGACGAGGCCACCTGTGCCAATCTCGACCTCGTATCCAACCGCGCCGCGTCCATGACATTGCTGCGCGTACTGGACACAACCAAGACCGCCATGGGCGGACGCCTCATGCGCGACTGGATCCTGCGTCCGCTCGCGACCCTCGACGGCATCTCCCGCCGGCACGACGCCGTCGACCACTTCTACTGGGAGCGGTCGCTCCTGCGTGACGTGCAGGAAGCGCTTGGCAAGATCCGCGACCTCGAACGCCTGATCGCGCGTATCGGCGCCGGCAGCGGCAACGCGCGCGATGTGCTGGCCGTCGGCCAGTCGCTCAAACAGTTGCCCGAGCTGCGCGGCTGCCTGGAGGGCTGCCCCGTAGCGCCGCTGGCCGGGTTGGCGGAACAGATCGAACCCCTGCCGGAGCTGAACGAGCTGATCGACGACGCCATCGTCGACGAACCGCCGATCACGATCAAAGAGGGTGGCCTGATCCGCGACGGCTACAACCAGGAACTGGATGAGCTTCGCCTGGCCGCGACCCAGGGCCGCAAGTGGCTGGCCGAGTACCAGGCGCGCGAAACCGAGCGGACGGGAATCCCGAACCTCAAGGTGCGCCACAACAAGGTCTTCGGCTACTACATCGAAGTCTCGAAGGCACAGCTGGCCAACGTGCCGGACGACTACACGCGCAAGCAGACGCTCGTCAACGCCGAGCGCTTCATCACCCCGGAACTCAAGGAATACGAAACCAAGATCATGGGTGCGCAGGAGAAGTCGATGGCGCTCGAATACGAGCTCTTCCTCGCCATCCGCGAACGGGTCGTAGAGCAGACAGACCGGATTCAGAATACCGCCGCGGCCGTGGCCGAGCTGGACGTACTCGCCGCCCTGGCCGAGCGTGCCCTGACCAACCGCTACGCCCGTCCCACCATGACCGACGGACACGAGCTGATCGTCAAGGACGGCCGCCACCCGATCGTGGAGGAAATGCCCGACGCCGAACGCTTTGTCCCCAACGACACCGCGCTCGACTGCACCGACAACCAGTTGATTATCATCACCGGTCCCAATATGGCCGGCAAGTCGACCTATATCCGGCAGGTTGCCATTCTCGTCATCATGGCGCAGATGGGTTCGTTCGTTCCGGCGTCCGAAGCCACGATCGGCCTCGTCGATCGCGTCTTCACCCGTGTCGGCGCCAGCGACGACCTTGCCCGCGGCCGCAGCACGTTCATGGTCGAGATGCAGGAAACCGCCAACATCCTCAACAACGCCAGCCCGCGCAGCCTCATCGTGCTCGATGAAATCGGGCGCGGCACGAGCACGTTCGACGGCATCAGTATCGCCTGGGCCGTGGCCGAACACCTCCACAGCAACGAGCGCGTCAAGGCCAAGACCCTCTTCGCCACGCACTACCACGAACTGACCGACCTCGCCCTGACCATGACCGGCGTAAAGAACTACAACGTGCAGGTGCGCGAACGCAACGATACGATCGTCTTCATCCGCAAGATCGTCCCCGGCGGCTCCGACAAGAGCTACGGCATTCAAGTCGCGCGCCTGGCCGGCATGCCCGAGGAGGTCATTGACCGCGCCAAGGAAATCCTCACCAACCTCGAAGAGGGCGAACTGGCCGAGTCCGGCCAACCCAAGATCGCCAAGCACCGCAAACGCGGCAAGGACCGCTACCATCCCGACCAACTCAGTTTGTTTGGGGAATAGGAGGAGAATCGGCATGAGCGCAAGGCGAAAGAAAGAGTGGTTTGACGACGATTCGTTCTGGGAAGACCTCTATCCCTTCATGTTTCCCGACAGCCGCTTCGAGGCAGCGCCGGAGCAGGTTGAGAAGCTCCTCGCGCTGACGCGCCCTCCGGGCAAGATCGCGCTGGACCTCTGCTGTGGCCCCGGCAGATGCTCGGTTGCTCTCGCCGGGAACGGGTTCAAGGTCACGGGTGTCGACCGGACTGCGTTCCTTTTGAACAAGGCCCGGGCGCGGGCAAGGGCCGCGAAAGTCAAGATAGAGTGGGTGCGCTCGGACATGCGGGACTTCCGTCGGCCCAACGCGTTCGATCTCGCTATCAGCATGTTCACGTCGTTCGGCTACTTCGATGACAAGCGCGAGGACCTGCTGGTGCTCGGCAACATCCTCGAAAGCCTGAAGCCGGGCGGCGTCTTCCTGGTGGACGTCATGGGGAAGGAACGCCTGGCCAGGGTCATGCAACCCACGACATCCGACGTGCTTCCGGACGGCACAAAACTCGTCCAACGCCACGAGATCTTCGACGACTGGACGCGCGTCCGCAACGAGTGGATTCTGATCCGCAAGGGAAAAGCGAAAAGCCGCGGGTTCCACCACACCATCTACTCGGGGCAGGAGTTGCGGGATCGAATGGAGAGCGTCGGCTTTGCGGACGTGAGGCTCTACGGAAATCTGGACGGCGACGAATACGGCCGCGATGCACAGCGGCTCATAGCCGTCGGCCGCCGGACAAGGTCGTAGACGGCGTGCTGAAATCCGATACCGGTCCGCGGCCCGCCTCGGCACGAAATGGAGACGGCCGTCCTCGGCCGTTTCGGACCGCCGGGCCTCGGCGACGCGCTTTTCCGGCGGAGGACCGCCGGCTCCAGTTTCGACCGCCGGCTCCAGTTTCAATTGGCGGCACTTTGAGTCCGGCTAGCCCGAATGGCACTCAGATTAGGTTGTTTTCGGCTGCACGGGTTCCAGGGGTTTCACCCCTGGCTATGATGTTCGACCCCGTTGGGGTCGATTCGAAACACCCCAAAGGGGTGCCACATCATAGCCCAGCGAGAATCGCTGGGACCAATGCCGTATGCCTCCAAATGATCTCTTACTCTAGAGGGTGTCCGAAAAGGGTCGCGTGGATTTCGCGGCGCGTGGAAGAGAAGATTAAGTAGAAAGATTAGGTAGATAGATTAAGTATGCCCATCGACTCTTAATCTATCTACCTAATCTTTCTACTTAATCTCCCTCCCCAATCTTCCGGCGTCCCCATTTTTCTGGCGTTTCAGGCCAAAATCGGCCGCCGACCCTTTTCGGATGGGGTCTATCTAAGTGCCATTCCGGGCTAGACATCGTCTGTCCGGTCCGGCCCAAACCCTACTCCCCCTCGGGATGCACAGTCGCCGCCTTTTTCAAGTACGGCCAGTAGTGGCGGGTGTAGGTGTAGAGGGAAATCAGCGTGAGGACGATCGCGACAAGCTCCGCGGCGTAAATGATGTAGCGGTTCAGGAACTGGCAGCCGGACGGAGCTTCTTCGAAGTAGTAGATTGCGCAGATGATCGGAAAGCTCGCCGCCGTACGGACCTTGCCGGCCCAATGCGCTTTGCCGCAGGCGTTGTAGATCGCACCAATCGACCTCAGGAACGTCACCCACTGATCGCGCGCAAGGAAGAGCAGCGTGAAAACCAGCAGAATCGTGCCGTGCGCGTAGTGCCCCTGCTTCATGGAAACGAATACCAGCAGCGGCAGACACGCGAGGTAGAAGAACTTGTCCATCAACGGGTCGACATGAGCCCCGAACTGGGTGACGACCTTGAACTTGCGGGCATAGTAGCCGTCGAACAGGTCCGTGACGGCCGCGAGAATCAGAAGCCCGAAGATGGTGAAGAAAAGCCCCGGCACACGGTACCGGGGCACGGCATATACGATCGCTCCCGCGAAGAACAGCAACACCAGGGGAAAACGTGCGAACGTCAGGAACGTGACGAAACGCAGTTTTGCCCTGGTGGTCATGCTGCTGCTCTCGCGGTTAGGCGCCGAGCTGGTAACGCACGAAGCGCTGCACCGTCAGCGTGTCGTCGAGCTCCTTGCCCTTCTCCGCCAGAAGCTGGGCGATCGACTGCTTCGGCTCTTTGACGAAACCCTGGTCGACCAGGCAGATCTCGCCGAAGAACTTCTTGATCTTGCCGTCCACAATCTTGTCGATGATGTTCTCGGGCTTGCCTTCGACCTGCTTGCGGAAGATGTCCTTCTCGGCCTCGATCTCTTCGGCCGGGACATCGTCCGCTACGAGGTACTTGGGCGCCGCGGCGGCGACGTGGAGCGTCAAGTCCTTGACGACTTCCGCGAAGACGGGAGACGCAGCCGTCTCTGCCTTCTCGCACGCGACTTCGATCAGCACGCCAACCTTGCCGCCCAGGTGGATGTACGCGGCGATCTTGCCGGTCTGCTCGCACACGTAGCGCAGGTTGCGACGAATCTTCATGTTCTCGCCGATCGCGGCGATCCTGTCCATCAGATCGTCCTTCATGGTCTCGCCGAGGTCTTCATCCGTCTCGACCGCCTTGGCAGCGATCTCTTTCACGAATGCCTGGAAGTTCTCGTTGCGCGCCACGAAGTCCGTTTCGCAGTTGACTTCGACCAGTGACAGGATCGACCCGTCGGCGCTGGAATCGGACGCAACCAGTCCCTGGTTGGCCGCCTTGGCAGCGCGTTTCGCCGCTACGGCGACGCCGCGCTCGCGCAGCAGTTTCGTCGCGGCGTCCATGTCTCCGTCGGTCTCGACAAGGGCGCGCTTGCAATCCATCATGCTCACGTTGGTGGCATCGCGAAGCTGTTTCACCAGAGCTGCGGTAATCTCAGCCATTTTTTCAGTCTCCTTCTCTTTCCGGTATTGTACACGCAGCCCAAGCCGGAAATCGGCTTCCAAACTGGGTGCCGCGTCTTGCTGTTCGCCAGTGACTATTCGCTTTTCGTCTCGTCCGTCTCGGCCGGAGCTTCCTTCGGTTCCTCAGCCTTGGCCTCGGCTTCGACCGGCGCCTCCGCGGGTGAGTCAGCCGGGGCCTTCGGCGCCTCTTCCGCCTTGGCCTTATCGGCCGGCTCCTCATCAGCCTTCTTCGCCGCTTTCTTCGCGGTCTTCTTCTTGGCCGCCTTCTTGGCCGGTGCTTTCGCCGCGGCCTTCTTGGCGTCTCCGTCTTCCGCGGGAGGCGCTTCTTCGCCTTCCGTTACCGGCTTCTCTTGGTCAGCCTTCTCTTCGGCAGCCTTCTTTTTGGCGGCCCTCTTTTCGGCGGCCTTTTCTTTGGCAGCCTTTTCTTTGGCGGCCCTCTCAGCCGCGGCTTTCTCGGCCGCAGCCTTCTTCTCTGCCTCAAGTTTGGCGCGTTCCTCTTCGGCCTTCTTGCGTGCTTCCTCGGCCTTGCGCTCTTCCTGCTCCTTCTTGCGCGCGATCTCGGCGGCGATCTTGGCGTATTCGGCCGCGGCCCTCTTGGCCGTCTCCGCCACTGCGCCCGCGATCAGCTTGATCGCCCGAATCGCATCGTCGTTGCCGGGAACGACAAAGTCGATCGGATCGGGGTCGCAGTTGGTATCGACGATCGCAACTACCGGAATACCCAGGCGAACTGCTTCCTTTACCGCAATCGCTTCGCGATTGATATCCACGACGAACATCGCGCCCGGAAGCTGCGACATGTCCGCTATGCCTCCGAGGTTGCGGCGCAGTTTCTCCAACTCGCGGCGCAGACGTGAAGCCTCCTTCTTGTGCATCGTCTCAAAGGCGCCCTTCTTCTCGAGATCCTCGATGTCACGCATGCGCTTGATGCTGTTGCGGATCGTAGCGTTGTTCGTCAGCGTTCCGCCCAACCAGCGATGCGTGACAAAAAACTGGCCCGAGTCGGCGGCCGCGTTCTGAATGACCTGCTGCGCCTGCTTCTTCGTGCCCACGAAAAGAACGCTCTTGCCGTTGATGACCACGCTGTGCACGAACTCCAGCGCCTCCTGAAGCATCAGGAGACTCTTGGAAAGATCGATAATGTGGATCCCATTGCGCTTGTCGAAGATGAAGCGCTTCATCTTCGGGTTCCAACGTTTGGTCTGATGACCGAAGTGCAGCCCCGCTTCCAGCAGGTCGCGAACGCCGATGTCCTGAGAGACTTCAGGTGCCGATGTTGCCACAGTTTACCTCCTTAATGTACTGCAGGCGCCTGTCTGACGCCCAGAATCCGCTTTGGCCGGCTCCATGTGGCCAGGAACCGGCACTCGCTTCCGTCCCCGCGATTCCGACCGAACGCAACGCTCCGCCCGAACACAACGGGGACCCAACAGGGCCGTGAAATCTAGCAGACCGACTGCCGGCCGCAAGGAAAAAACGTGGGAAAAAATGAACATTGAAAGGCGCCCGACCTCGTGCAATTCTACCTGCCTTTCGGAATGGGACGAACAAACCGGACTGGAGGCAGATAATGAACGGCAGGCAGATGCCCTTGACGGATATGGCGGAATGGCGGACGCTGCAGGGGTCCTGTGAGGAGCTACGGGATACGCACCTGTGTGAGCTCTTCAACGATGACCCCGAGCGCGGCAAACGGCTCGCCCTGGGCGCGGCCGGCCTCTATCTCGACTATTCCAAGAACCGCGTGACGGACCGGGTTATGCAGCAGCTCGTGGCATTGGCTCGGGCATGCGGACTCTGCGACGCCGTCAAAGCCATGTTCTCGGGCGAGAGGATCAACAGGACCGAAGACCGCGCCGTGCTTCACACTGCGCTGCGCAACCGAAGCAACACGCCGATCGTCGTCAACGGCGAGGACGTGATGCCCGACGTGAATGCCGTGCTCGACAGGATGGCCGGTTTCGCGCGCCGCGTGCGTTCCGGAGAGTGGGTCGGCCACACGGGAAAGCGCATGCGCAACGTGATCAACATCGGCATCGGCGGGTCGGATCTGGGGCCGAAGATGGCCTACGAGGCGCTGCTCCCCTACAGCGACCGCGACCTTTCGGTGCGCTTTGTCTCCAACGTGGACGGGACTCACCTGGCGGAGCTGACGCGTGACATCGATCCTGAAGAGACGCTCTTCATCGTGGCCTCCAAAACCTTCACGACGCAGGAGACGATGTCCAACGCGGCGTCAGCACGGGAGTGGCTGCTGGCTGACCTCAAAGCGCCGGAGGCGGTCGCAAAGCACTTCGTCGCCGTGTCGACCAATGCCGCCGAGGTGGCCGCCTTCGGTATCGACACGGACAACATGTTCGAGTTCTGGGAGTGGGTCGGCGGCCGCTACTCGCTCTGTTCCGCCATCGGCCTGCCACTGATGGTCGGCATCGGGCCCGAGAACTTCGTCAAGATGCTCGAAGGTTTCCACGCCATGGACCGCCACTTCGCTGAAACGCCGCTTGAAAACAACATGCCCGTGATCCTTGGGATGCTCGGGGTCTGGTACAACAATTTCTTTGGGGCGGACACCTGCGCCATCCTGCCGTATGACCAGTACATGCACCGCTTCGCCGCGCACTTGCAGCAGCTCGACATGGAGAGCAACGGCAAGTACGTCGACAAGCAGGGCAAACGCGTAGAGTGGCAGACGGGGCCGGTGATCTGGGGCGAGCCGGGCACGAACGGCCAACACGCCTTCTACCAGCTCATCCACCAGGGCACGAAACTCATTCCGGCCGATTTCATCGGTTTCTGCCGGTCACACAATCCCATCGGCGACCATCACGACAAGCTCATGGCGAACTTCTTTGCCCAGACCGAAGCCCTGGCCTTCGGCAAGTCGAGGGAAGCCGTGGAGGCCGAGGGCGCGCCGGCCGATCTGGTACCGCACAAGGTCTTCGAAGGCAATCGCCCGACCAATACGATCCTGGCGGAAGAGCTGAACCCCTTCACGCTTGGCGCGCTGACTGCCCTCTACGAACACAAGGTGTTTGTGCAGGGCGTCGTGTGGGACGTCTACTCCTTCGATCAGTGGGGAGTACAGCTCGGCAAGGTGTTGGCGAGCGCAATCCTGGACGAGCTCAATGCCGGCGACGACGCCGGCCTGGGGCACGACAGCTCCACCAACACACTGATCCGCCGTTACCGGCGCATGCGGCGGTAGACCGCCCCTTGTGAAACAGTGAAACACCTTCCGACAACAGTCCTCGCCTTGTCCGTGGTTGCCATGCCCGACAACGCCGCCGGTTAGCGGACGCGAAATCAAACACGGTTTCGGCACAACGCGCGGATGGGAAGCAGCGGCGTTTGCTACGCGATCGCTACTCGGTTGCGCTTACTCAAGTCATGTTTGACATCCGACGCAATGTAGACGACCCTGTCGGCTTACTTGCGATACTGCACCACCCCGGGGTTATCATGCAGTCGGATTCCAAGGGACACACCGTAGGCTCCAAGGTCGCCAACGCCAGCGTCATCGTCGGCATTGCCCATCTGCTCTTCAAGGTTGCGGGCCTGCTTGTGGCGATTGTCATGGCGCGGGTTGTCGGCAAGAGCGTTTTCGAGCCCGTCTATGTCGTCGCCTTCGAGGGCTGCATTTTCACGATCTTCCTGCTCGGGGAAGAGGTGATCGGTCCCGCGTTTCTGCCGATCTTCATGCGTGAGTTGGACACCGGCAGCCAGCGCTCGGCCTGGCGCTTCGCAAACACGATGATGGTGCTGCAGTTGCTGGTGCTCTTTGTCGTGGTCGCAACGCTGATGCTGTTCGCCGACCGCTTCATCCTGCTGTGGACGACATGGGATCCCGCCGAGCATGCCGACAAGTTTTCCCTGGCCAGCGGCGCCTTGAGCCGCATGGCGCCTGCCCTGATCTGCCTGTCGATCGGGTCGGCTACGTACATGCTGCTCAACGGCTACAAGCGTTTCTTCCTGGCCGCATTCGGCGACGCATCGTGGAAGTTCTGCCTCTTCTTCTTTGTGTTGCTCGGCATGGGTGTAATGGGGTTGGACCACGGCGTCATCGTTGCGGGTCTGCTCGTGGGGAGCGTGGCCAAGCTGGCCACGCACGTGCTCGGATTGCGTGACAAGTTGAAGTACCTGCGCGCCGGCGTTGACTTCAAGAGCCCCGCCATGCGCAGGTTGGCGCTGCTGATGCTGCCGCTCATCGCGGGCATCGTGTTCGCGCGCATCCGCGACATTTTCAACAACGTCTGGATCCTCAGCCGCCTCGAGGAGGGGCTCATGCAGGCCAGCTTCTTCGGCCGCAAGATCTACCAGTCGCTGGGGTGGCTTGTTCCCTACACGATCTCCATCGCGATCTTCCCGTTTCTGTGCGAGCTGGAGGACAGGGACGACAAGAAGGCGTTCGGAGAGGTTATCTCCAAGTCGGGGCGGATGCTGCTCTCCATCTTTATCCCCTTCTCCGTGGTTTGCCTGGTGGCGGCCCATCCGCTCTCCGAGCTGCTGTTCAAGGGCGGGAAGTTCACGGATGAGGCCGTGCATCTGACCGCCGTTTCGATGGGGTGCCAGGTGCTCGTCCTGCCGGCATATGCGCTTGAGTATCTGCTCATGCAGGCCTTTTTCGCCAAGCGCAAGATGATTTCCGTAACTGTCATCGGCATCGTCTTTTCGGTTCTGTCGATGGCGATCAGCTACGTGGGACTGGTGACGTTGGGCTTGACCGGCGCCGCGGCGTTGGCGGCGGTGGCGCTGGGGTTCACCGTCGCGCGGACCCTGAAGGTGGTCACGTTGATTGTGGAGTTGAAGCGCACCATTCCGATCTTCCCCCTGGGCGAGACTTTCGGTTTCCTGGCACGCACATGCCTTACCGGCGTGCTGGCCGCCGCGGCGTTCTGGGGTGCGATGACGCTCGTGGCGCGCGTCGTGACGGTCGGGCCCGGCAAGCTGATCGTAGTGCTGAAGCTCGGGGCCGGCGGCCTGGCGGCCGCCGCGGCCTACGTCGGCGCGACACACCTCCTGCGCATCCGTGAACCGGCCACGATTCTGAACTGGTGCCTCGCGCGCGCACTCCGCGGCCGGCGTGGGTGAGACGCGCCGGCCCACCCCTCACCCGTCTCGCCGCGCTCGCCGATTGGGCTGCGTCGGAAGCTTGCCGCGTCATCGGGCGGTCTCTCCTCCGAAAGCTGGCGGACCGATCGTCCGTAGGTCCGATTTGCAATCGGACCCGACCCACGCCGGTTCTTTCAGAGCACGAAGGTGGGAAACCGAATCTGACCGGGGTTGTGTCCGATTGCAAATCGGACCTACGTCTGTACATCTCTTTCCACGGGGGGGGTGGAGAGCTGTTGGGACCTCTTGACACAACCTCGTGATTGCGGTGCCTCCCCAAGGCGAGCTGGGCAGGGGTGGGAATCAGCCCCCCGGCCGGAATACGAAGAAGAAGCTCAGCGCGTAGCCGCCGTAGAGCAACAGGAGAAACCCGCCTTCCCGGCGCGTGAGTCTGTGGTTGGTCTGCAGCACAACCAGTGTTGCGGCGAGCACGACGAACATCGCCGGAAACATGAAGAGGATCTCTTTGCGGGAGAGGGCCAGTGGGTTTGCGACGGACGAGGCGCCGGCGACCCAACAGATGTTCATGATGTTGGCCCCGAGGATGTTGCCGACCGAAAGCGCGCCTTCTCCCTTCCAGGCGGCGACAATGCTGGTCGCAACCTCCGGAATCGACGTGCCCAGCGCGACCAGCGTCAGCGCGATCACGGACTCGGGAATTCCGGCGGAGCGGGCGATGGTCGTGGCCGACACGATAACGAAGCGACTGGAAAGAACGATCCCGCCCAGCCCCAGGACGAAGAACATCACCTGTTTGTGGAGCGGGAGCCCGCGCTCGTCTTCCAACACCTCCAGCTCAATCGTATCGCGCAGGTTGCCGCGTTTGTGTTCGCCGAAAAGGTAGACCATGTAAGCCGTGAAGAGGATGACCAGCACGGCGCCTTCCCAGCGATCGAGCACGAGATCGAACACCACAAAGAGAAAGGCCAGCAGACCGACCCCGACGAGGACGCCGCCCGAGGTCTTCAGCACACCCGGCGTCACCGGAACCGGAACCTTCGAAACCAGGCCGCACAGCGCCAGCGCCAGGCCGGCGTTGCAGATCACCGAGCCGATGGCATTGCCCAGCGCCATTTCGGGACTTCCCGCGAGCGCAGACATCATGGAAACCGAGAGCTCAGGCGCCGTGGTCGCGAGCGACACGAGCACAATTCCGATTACCATCTTCGGAATCTTGAAACGCTCCGCCAGCGCCACGGAGCTGTCGACGAAGAAATCCGCGCTCTTGGCCAACACGACAAAAGCGGCAACCAGCACCAACCACGCGAGCGGCTGGCTGGACTCAATACATGCGAACACGTTCTCCATCGCAGGCCGATGATAGCAAACCGGCGCGCAGGTGCAATTCAGACCCAACGATTTTCCAGGCCCCGCCGGGCTTCTCTGCAAGTGCAACAGAGCGCAGATGCGCCGTTACTTGCGCCCAGCTCAACTAGCAATGGGCGGCGGGAAAGTAGATGCGGGAATAGGGAGCCGGGGCTCCCTCCTTCGTAGACTCGCCGGAGGTCGGCGCGATGCGCCGACCGGAGACGAGAAGCCGGTACGTGCACCTGCGCCCTCCGGTGCGGCTCATGCGAGCCGCACACTACGGACGCTCTACGAAGGTAAGGGCCGTGACTCCCAAACCCTCTCTGGTCCACTCACCCCGTCAGTTCCTGGTACGGCACGAAGCGCTCGATGTCTTCGAGGCCGGCCAGGGAGAGGACCGAGAGGCGCAAGCCGGTTTCATAGAGGGCGGCGATCGGGTTGAGGCCACCGATAACGATCATGCCGGTGCGTCCTTCCGCGACCGGCATGTCCAGCAGGGGCAGGTTCGGTTTGCCGGTCGTGAGGATGCCGTCCAGGCCATGGCGGACGATGTCCTGACGGATGCGGCGGATGTCGCCAAGAGCCACGGACGGCACTTCACGAAAGCTGGCCCCGATGATGCCGTGGTTCGTCTGGGCGCAGGCGTGTACCTGGGTCATGTTGGCCTTGATGAAGATCTCCAGCGGGTCGAGCGTCGTGCCCTGGTAGTCGATAAGCTGAACGAATCGCCGCGGTCCCCCGCCGTCCAGTTCCACCAGTCCCCCGTAACGGGACGTGACCGGGATACCGCAGTGAAGCAGAACGCCGTTCAGGGTTACGCTGCAGACTGTGCCGATTGCCACGTGTTTGGGAGGCACCTTGACGCCCGCCAGCGTCTCCCCTTCGTGCGCCAGGGCCATGCGGTAGCCCATCGTCAGGCCCTTCGCGAATATGCGGTGAATCTCACGCAGCGCGATCGCCAGCACGCCCTTGTGAAGGACCGCCACGTTCGTGATGATGGTGCCTGTCCCCGAGGCCAGGTCGAACGACATGCGGTAGCCGAGCGAGTCGACGCGGGCGGCGACGAAACCGATCTTCTCTATCACGTTGGCATGCGTGAGCTCTTCCGCGCCCAACGCCGTGAGCTCACGTCCCTGGCGACGGCTGACAAAACGTGTCAAACCCTCTCCGTCAAGCTGTCCCAGATAGAAGCGCACAGTGCGCGGCTGCAAGTCGATGCCGAAAGCGGTCAGCTCCTCCATGATACGTGTAGACCCTGCCGGCCCTCCCAGACGCTGGAGCACCTTCAGAATCGCGAGTTTCGTCCTGTCACAACGGGCTGCCATGTGATTCCTCCGACGGAAAAACAGAATCCGGCATAGATTTACGGCGTCTATGCCGATTATTTCTCCGTTTCAAATTGCGGCCACTCTGCCGTATCTGCCCCGTCATTGTCAACATTAAACGGCTATATTGCCGATAAAAGCTCGAGCGGCTACCTGTATAATGTCAGAAACCCTATAAAAAGTCCTTGATTCAGATCGCCCTCCTAGTAGTGTACCGGCTTGTTATAGCCATAGCGGACCCTCGCAGGAGCAATCGGCATAGTCACGCAATTGGCGTCGATTGGACCTCCTGAAGGGCTCGCATCGGACGAGTATTACGGCAGAGTCTGCCGAAAACACCATAGTATGGAGGTGTAGTGATGGGCTATGTACAGGAAGTACTAGAGGTCGTCGAACGTCGTAACGCGGGTGAGGTGGAGTTTTTCCAGGCTGTTCGTGAAGTCCTGGAATCCCTGGAAACCGTGGTGGAACGCAATCCGCAGTACCAGGAAGGGCGCATCCTCGAGCGCATCGTCGAGCCCGAGCGCCAGATCATGTTCCGCGTGCCGTGGGTCGACGACAATGGCGTCGTCCAGGTCAACCGCGGTTTCCGCTTCGAGTTCAACAGCGCGCTCGGCCCGTACAAGGGCGGCCTGCGCTTTCACCCCACCGTGAACCAGAGCATCCTGAAGTTCCTCGGCTTCGAGCAGATCTTCAAGAACTCCCTGACGACGCTCCCGATGGGCGGCGGCAAGGGCGGTTCGGACTTCGACCCGAAGGGCAAGTCGAACGGCGAAGTGATGCGTTTCTGCCAGTCTTTCATGACCGAGCTGCAGCGCCACATCGGCGCGCAGACGGACGTGCCCGCCGGCGACATCGGCGTGGGCGGCCGCGAGATCGGTTTCATGTTCGGCCAGTACAAGCGTCTGCGCAACGAGTTCACGGGCGTGCTGACGGGCAAAGGCCTCAAGTGGGGCGGCTCCCTGATTCGCACGGAAGCGACGGGCTACGGCTGCGTCTATCTCGCCGAGGAGATGCTGAAGACGCGTGGCGAGACCTTCGAAGGCAAGACCTGCACAGTCTCCGGTTCCGGCAACGTGGCACAGTACACGGTCGAGAAAATCAACCATCTCGGCGGCAAGGTCGTCTCCCTGTCCGACTCGGGCGGCACGATCTACGACGCCAACGGCATCGACGCCGAAAAGCTGGCCTGGGTCATGGATCTCAAGAACGTCCGTCGCGGCCGCATCAAGGAATACGCGGCGGCCTTCAGCGCCGAGTACCGCGAAGGGGCGCGTCCGTGGGACATCCCCTGTGACTGCGCCTTCCCGAGTGCGACGCAGAACGAGATCTCGGGCGACGACGCCAAGACGCTGCTGGACAACGGCTGCTACGTCGTGGGCGAAGGCGCCAACATGCCGAGCACCCCGGAAGCGGCCGAGCAATTCGTCGAGAAGGGCATTCTCTTCGGACCGGGCAAGGCAGCCAACGCCGGCGGCGTGGCGACATCCGGCCTCGAGATGAGCCAGAACGCATCGATGATGCAGTGGAGCCGCGAAGAAGTCGACGCGAAGCTCAAGGGCATCATGCAGTCGATCCACAAGGCATCTTACGAGGCGGCCGAAGAGTATGGCCAGCCCGGCAACTACGTGGTCGGCGCCAACATCGCCGGCTTCGTCAAGGTTGCCGACGCCATGCTCGACCAGGGCGTGGTCTGAGGGAATCCGATATCGGACGGGGCGAATGCCTCGCCCGGTGTTGCAGACTGAGAGAAGCACCCGTTCCCGCCGTCCGGCGGGGCGGGTGTTTTTTTGTGAACCGCTTGGGATTGCTATTCCGTCGCAATCCTGCTTTGCTTTCTGACAATTCTCATCAGAAGGCAGACCAAGTGAACGATACGACGCAACTAGCGACACCGCGGCAGAAGTCGGAGACCGGTCCGGTCGCGCCGTTCGGCGTGACGCGGGACTACCTCCTGCGCAACTACGAATCCATTCTGCGTGCCAACGCAATTTTCTATCCAGTCGCCTACCAGTTCCAGCACGAGCTGGGACGAGGGCAGCAGGGCGTGGTGATGCTCGGGCTGCGGCAGGGGGCACGGGGCTGCATCACGGAGCACGCCATCAAGGTGTTTACGCCGGCGCTGTACGAGACACCAAAGCAGTACTGGACCGATATGGGGCGTATCGCCACGCAAATCACGCGTCTCCACACCCTGCAGAACCCCAACATCGTATACCGTCACTCCTACGAGGAAACCCAGGGCATCGGTTACATCGAGATGCAGGCCATTGACGGGATAGACCTTAGACGCCTGCTGCGCGGCCAACACCTGGCCGTGGCCAGAGAACGTTCGACCGACGACGAATGGAAGCACTTCACGAAAACGATCTTCCGGGTTCAAGGCGATCGCCTGACCCTCCAGCCGGGCATAGTGGTCTACATCATTCGCAGCATTCTGCGGGGCCTGGAGGCGTTGCACGAAGCAAACTTCCTTCACTCGGACATCAAGCCGGCCAATGTCATGATCGACCGCCTCGGCTACGTCAAGATCATCGACTTCGGCCGGGCCGTGATTCCCGACGAACAGCAGGGCATCCTGTTCGGTTCGCCACTCTACATGGCCCCGGAAATCCACCGGCGCGATGCCGGGCGCAGGCAGTCGGATCTCTACAGCGTAGGGCTGGTCGCCCTGGAGATGTTGCGGGGGGAGACACTGATCGGCGCTTTCGATGCCACGGAGTCCGAGCTGCTCAAGGCAAAAGAAAGCCTCCCCGACAGACTCGAAGAGCTCCTGCCCGACTACGTGCTCGCAAACTCGGAGCTGGTAGAGATTCTCCAGCGCCTCGTATCCGTCTCTCCCGATGACCGCTACGCCAACGCCCGCGAAGCCGAAGTCGGCGACGATGGCCTCAAGGTCATTGACCGCCAATTGGTCCAGGCCGGCCTGGACAGCGAATACGTCCGCGATCTCTCCGACTACATGAGCAAACTCATCGACCCCACGACGAAACGGGTGCGGGTGTAGAGGGCGACGTGATCCTGGGGGAGGCGGAGTGAACCTCAAAGGAGCAGTTACCGGTAATCCGTGATCGGTCGCTGCTCCTTTCAGGTTCACGGGGCTGTATCAAAAGGTCATGGGCCGCTTGCGAGTGTCGGCGCGTAGCGTG
>CAZKRK010000046.1:0-29411 GCA_964555035.1 uncultured Victivallales bacterium
TCACCTCTCCCCTCGGGGGAGAGGTCGGTCCGACGCAGGAGGACCGGGTGAGGGGGGAGGGCGGGAGACGCCCGCTCCGGCGGCCACAAAATCGCTGGGATCACCGCTCTGCCCATGTTACTCTGAGCGTCCATGTCAAGCAGGAGACCGCCCATGAACCGTCCCCACTCTCGCCGCGCCTTTATGAAGCTTTCCGGGATCGGGGCGGCCGCACTGGCGCTGCCGGCCGCGGGCCGCGCACAGTCCGGCAAACGCCCACCGAACTTCGTGATCGTATTCCTAGACGATTCCGGCTGGGGGGACTTCCGCCCGTTCGGCAAGCCGCAATACCCGACGCCCAACGTGGAGGAGCTTGCGCGGGGCGGGTGCCGTTTCAACCACTTCTGCGTACCGCAGGCCGTCTGCTCCGCGTCACGTTCAGCGCTGATGACCGGCTGCTATCCCGGGCGCACCAAGGTGTTCGGCGCACACCCGCCGCGGGCCCGCGGCCTGGATCCGAAATTCGCCACCCTGGCGGAAGTGCTGAAGCCGAAGGGCTACAAGACCGCGGTCTTCGGCAAGTGGCATCTCGGCGATCAGCCCGACACGCGCCCGCCGGCGCGAGGGTTCGACGAGTCCTGCGGCCTGATGTACTCCAACGACATGTGGAAGTACCATCCCGGCACGCGCCACTTCGACAAGTGGCCGCTCCAGTTCTGGGACAACGGCAAGATCACGATCGAAGACGTCACTCCCGAGGACCAGAAGAGCCTGACGAAGTGGTCCGCAGAGCACGCGGTGAGTTTCATCGAGCGGCACAAGGACGAGCCGTTTCTCCTCTACGTCCCGCACTCCATGCCGCACGTTCCGCTCTTCTGCAGTGACGAGTTCGACGGCAAGTCGGGCCGGGGGCTGTACGCAGACGTGATGATGGAGATCGACTGGTCCATGGGCGAAATCATGAAGGCGCTGAAGAAGGCCGGCATCGAAGACAATACGGTTGTCATGTTCACGTCCGACAACGGCCCGTGGGTGTCTTACGGCAACCACGCCGGCGTTACGCCCTACCGCGAAGCCAAGGCCACCGGATTCGACGGCGGCATCCGTAGCGCCTGCATTGTCAAGTACCCGCCGCAAATCAAGGCGGGAACCACGTCCGAGCGTATGTTCAGTTCGCTCGACGTGCTGCCCACGTGCGCGGCCCTCGCCGGCGCGGAGCTGCCGAAAAACGAAGTCGACGGCAAGAACGTCTGGGATCTGATTACGGGCAAACCGGGCGCGTCGAATCCGCACGACTACTATCCCTTCTCAACCGGCGGTACGTTTGAAGGCGTCATCGGCGGCGATGGGAAGTGGAAGCTGCACGTGCCCCATCGGTACCGGACGCTGGTGAAACCCGGCAACGACGGCAAGCCGGGCCAGTATAAGCAGGCGCGTATCGAACTCTCGCTGTTCGACATGGAAAACGACCCATACGAAACGACGAACGTGATCGACAAGCATCCGGAGGTCGCCAAAAAGCTGCAGGCCTACGCCGATGCACACAAGGCGAGATTCTACCGAAAATCGAAGCCCAAACCGAAAAGGAAAACCACCGGGTAGCCCCCGTTCTGGCACTTCCCCAACACCTACGATCAACCGCCCTACAGCTCGGTGCGCAAAGGCGACTGGAAACTGATCTACCAGCACGTCACCCGGAAACTGGAGCTGTACAACCTTCGCGAGGATATCGGCGAGAAGAACAACCGTGCGCAGAGCAACCCGGCGAAGTTGAAGGAGTTGGCGGGCGCGCTGAGCGAACACCTGCGGGCATGCGGCGCCCCCATGTCGATCGACAAGGCTACAGGGAAGCGCATCGAGTACCCGTCGGAACTCTCAGTGGGCCGGATTTGTAATCCGGCCGAGAGATAGTCGAGGATGTTATCGAGAATGAACGGACCAAGGTCAGGCCATTCTCCCGGCATGCTCCACATTCTCTCGGCCGGATTACAAATCCGGCCCACTGAAGACGCACATGATTTGGGCGGTATCCGTCATTCCGCCGCGCTCCCGGTCACCGCTTCTTCTTGCGCGGCTTGCGTTGGCGCAACGGCGTGTTGTCCTCCGGCACCTTGAGCTCTTTGCGCAACCGGTGCAGCTCCGCCAGCAGCTCCTTCCGGACGGAGGCGTATTCGGGTTTGCCGTAGACGCTGTTGAGCTCGTTCGGGTCTTTCTCAAGGTCGAACAGCTCCCACTCCTTCAGTTGGTAGTAGTGGATCAGTTTGTGGTTGCCGGTGGTGACGCCGTAGTGCCGCGCCACGCTGTGGGCGCCCGGGAACTCGTAGTAGTGGTAATAGAACGACTTTCGCCAGTCCTCCGGCGTCCGTCCCTTGAAGAGCGGCACGAGGCTGCGTCCCTGCATGTCGGCCGGGACAGGCACACCCGCCAGGTCGAGAAACGTCTCGGCTTGGCCCGCAGATGGAGTTGGTGACGTGACAGCGCGTGAACTTCATGCCGCCCTTGGCGATGCGGTCCATGTTGGGCGTCGTCATGCGCGTGGGGTCGTACGCGCTCAACGCCTGCTCGCAGTGGTCATCGGTGAAGATGAAGATGATGTTGGGTCGCTTGTCCTTGCCGACGGCGCGCGCCACGCCGCTAGCCAGTCCTGCCGTTCCCACCATCGCTGTCTTCATGAAATCACGTCGGTTCATGATATGTTCCCTTTCCGTAGAACCGTTCTCCAGGACGGTTCCAATCCGCGCGCGTTTGCAGTACCCCCTCAGGCTCTGCCGAACCGTCCTGGAGAACGGTTCTACAAGACAGCCTACCGCCCAACCGCGAATTCGTACTCGCTCAACAGTTCCATGTACGTGGTCTGCAGGTTGATGAGCCTGATGCGGCTGTTTTCGAGGTCGTTCTGACTGCGGACGTATTCGAGGATGTCGATTTCGCCGTTGTCCCAGCGGTCGGCGTAGAGCTCGGCGCGCAGCTCGGAGACCTCGATTTTATCCTGCTGGATCCGGACAAGCTGCAGGGTCTCCTTGATGCGGCGGGCAAGTTCGCGGATGGACTTGATCCTGGATTGCTTAAGATCGTCGATAGCGATTTCGTCCGAGGCAATTTCGGTTGCGACTTTTCTGCTCTTGAGCCGCTCGGTCATGCTGCCCGGCTCCCACGAGAACGCCAACCCGACGGCGGTTTCGGTGTCGCCGTCCAGACCGAAGCCGTCCTCGCTGTCGCGGCCGGTCGTGGCCGAGAGCGTCACCTTCGGCCAACGGCGGGCGCGCTGCACGGGCAGTTCGTTTTCGCGTTGCTTCTTCTCGAGCTGCGCGTTGAGGATGTCCTCGTGGTTGGTTACTGCGAAAGCGGTATCCGCCCCGACATCGAGCTTGTGTTCGGCGAATTCGAAAGAGGCGTCGATTTCGATGTCCCGCGCGACATCCATGCCGATCAGTAGCTTCAGCTCGTCGAGCGCCGACTGTATCTGGCGCCTGGCCCGCAGGACCCCGGCTTCGGACTCGGGCACCTCGATCTTGGCCGTGGCGATGTCGAGGGGCCGTTCTCTCTCCAGGGCGTGCTCGAGGTTCTTACGTGAGCGCGCCAGCTTGAGCTCGTTGATGCGCAGGGTCTGGTGGTTGCGAATCAGGCCGTAGTAGTCCTGCTTTACGCGGTAGACCAGCTCGCGTTCGTACTTGCGGACCTTGTTGCGTTCGATAAGCTCGCCGAGAATGCTGTTGTCGATCTCCAGCATGGATTCCCGCCACGAGCCGCCGCCGACGATGACCTTCGAGAGCTTGAGGGAGAGGTTGGCGCTTTCCGTCTCGTCATCGCCGCTGTCTTCGCGCGTGGCCTTGCCCGTAGCCGAGGCCGTGATGCCGGCGGGAAGCTCCTGCTTGACCGTGGCGGATGCGCCGAGCTCGTCTTCATCGATGCCGCGGTCGGCGGATCCGCTGAGCGTCGGCCGGAACTTGCCGCGACGGATGTGCGTTGTCAGTTCCTGTCCGTCGAGAGCCAGCCGCCGCTTGGCCAACTCGCGCGAATGGCTCACCGCGTAGTCGGTGCAATCCTCGAGGGTCATGGCGTCCCGCGCCGAAACCGGCGCAAGCGAAACCAGCAGGGTCAGGATTGCGGCTGTGACCGGTCGCTTACTCATATCTCAACGCCTCAACGGGGTTCTCGGCGGCGGCCTGGGCCGCGGGGTAGATGCCAAACAGCAGGCCGGTCGCCGTCGATGCCAGAACCGAAAGCAGAACCATTGTCGGTGAGATCACGATCGGCAAGTCGAAAAACGTGCAGGTCGCGGCCACCACGGCGAAGGCGAGCAGGATTCCCGCAAACCCGCCGGTCACGGCGATGACCACGGACTCGGACAAAAACTGGTAGAGTATGTCCTGTCGCGTGCCGCCCACGGCGCGGCGGATGCCGATCTCCCGTGTGCGTTCCGTTACGGACGCCAACATGATGTTCATGATGCCGATGCCGCCGACCACGAGTGCGATGGAGGAAATGCATATCGTCAGAATGTCGAGCAACCGCTGCGACTGCTGCTTCTGCTTCAAGAGATCGAGGGGCACCACAAGCTGAAAATCCTCCTGCCCGGCGTGAGTGGCATGCAGCAGCCGCCGGATGGCGACGCCGGCTTCGCGCAGGATGTCCTCGTCCTCCAGTTGGAGGTGGATTTCATCGATCTCGCTGCGCATATCGAGATGTCGCGTACGCGTGAGAATCGTGCGCAGGGGTATGAGCAGATCGTAGTTCGCGTCGCTCACCCCCGTGGCTTCCAGTCCGGCGGTGTCGACCTGCCGGTTGGCCAGAACGCCGACAACGAGATACGGGTTGCCCCCGAGCAGAATCTGCCTGCCGATGATGCCGTCACGTCCCAGGCGTTCGGCAATGGCATGGCCCAACACGGCCACGCGCGCGCTGCGGGCCTGGTCGTCAGCGTCCGCGAAGCGGCCCTCTGCCAGCGACAGGTTGTTGACCGTCAGGTAGTCGCCGAAGACCCCGACGATTCGCGGTGACACCGGGCGCGCACTTTCGGTCACGAGGTTCAGCTTCACCTCCCGTGACGCCGCGGCCTTCTCTACCCCGGGGACACGCTCGACGATCTGCTCCATGTCCAGGAGGGAGAGCCCCTTCGATCCGGCGATGCGGGTCTGCGACAGCTTCTCGCCTTCGAGGCGGCTGTCGGTTACGCGCACCAGGTTGGCCCCCAGAGCGCGGATCTGGTCGGCCTGCTTTTGCTTGCTGCCGAGCGAGAAGGATGACATGGCGATGACGCCCGCCACGGCGATGACGATGCCCAGCATCGTCAACGCCGTGCGCATCTTGTGGGCGAGAAGACCTTCGCGAATACCGATGCGCAGCAGGTCCGCGAAGTGGATACCCCGGCGGCGCACCCGTTCTCCGGTCGCACGCGTCGCCTTGTGGCTGACCTTGCGCTTGCCGGGCACGTCTTCCACGACCAGCCCGTCGCGCATCACGATCTTCCGTGTTCCCGCATCGGCGAACTTGGCGTCGTGCGTCACCATGACGATCGTGTAGCCCTTGGCGTGGAGGTCGTAGAGCACGTCCAGGATCTCCTTGCCTGTGCGCGAGTCGAGGTTTCCGGTCGGTTCGTCGGCGAGGATGATGTCCGGCTCGTTCACGAGTGCACGGGCAATGGCCACGCGTTGGGCCTGTCCGCCGGAGAGCTCGCCCGGGCGGTGTTCGAGACGGTGTCCCAGTCCGAGCCGGTCAGCGTACTCGCAAGCGCGTTCGAGACGCGTGCGGCGGTTGATCCCGCTGTACACTTCAGCCAGGGCGACGTTCTCTTCTACCGTCAGGCCGCCGAGCAGGTTGAATTGCTGAAAAACGAATCCCACGCGCTGGTTGCGTACCTGCGACAAACGTCCGTCCTCCAGCGCGGACACATCCTCACCGTCGAGAAGATACTCGCCCGAGCTGGGCACATCGAGACAACCCAGGATATGCATCAGCGTTGACTTGCCCGACCCGGAGCTGCCCATGATGACGACGAACTCGCCGCGGCGTATGTCGAGGTCGACCCCGTCGAGAGCCCGCACGACGTGCTCGCCCATGGTGTAGTGCCGCCGAATGCCGCGCAGCCGCATCAGCGGCGCGGCGGCGGAATCGGATGATGGAGGCGTGGGCATGGGGCCTGCAGGAGGTGGGTGGGGCCAAAACCGATCTGACAGATCGGTCGGATCCGTCGGATCGGCCGGGCCAAATGGGCGCAGGTGCGGGACGCGACGCGTCCCGCATCTGCGCAGATGGTCGGTCTAGCCGTTGAGCGGCCAGCCCTCGCGGTACTTGCGCTTGAAGCAAAGATCCTTCTCCGCTTCGGGCAAGTTCGTGATACGACCGGTCTTGGGATTGTACTCGATCTTCTTGCCCATGCGGTAGGCCACGAGGCCGAGCATGATGGACTCGAGCATCTTGCCGGAGTAGTCGAAGTCGCAGGATGTCTTGAGGTCGCCCTTGCAGGCTTTGACCCACTCGCCCTGGAAGTGACCCAGGTTCGGGATCATCTTCTCCTTCTCACGCCGGTTGTAGTAGCTCATGTCCGCACTGTCGCCGAACGGAATAAGGAGACGGGACCTGAAATCGCAGATCAGGAAGCCCTTGTCGCCCTTGTACATCGCGCCGTGGCCGATCTTGTTGACGTCGACCCAGGATCTCGGCGACTTCGGCATCGCGCCACCCTGGTACCAGCTCATACCGATCTCCGGCCGCCAGTCGTTGGCGGGAAGCTTGCAGTGGACCTCGAGCTTGACCGGTGAAACTTCCGGATTGAACTTCTCGCCCTTGGCGGTGGCCTCGGTTGCGACGTCGGCATCCAGCGGGTTGAAGCAAAGATCCAGCGTGTGGCTGCCCATATCGCCGATCTGCCCTGTGCCGAAGTCCCAGTACATGTTCCACTTCAGGCAGTTTGCGCCGGGGCCGCCCGAGAAGTACTCCGGGTGGTAGGGATGGTACGGCGCCGGTCCGAGCCACAGGTCGTAATGCAGGTGGGGAGGCGGCTCGCCCTTGGCCGGATGATAGCCGGGCTTCGGAATCTTGCGGTTGCCCCAGGCGTAGGCATGCTTCAGCTCGCCGATGGCTCCGTCCACGATCAGCTCACGGACGCGGTTGAAGTTGGGGCCGGCGTGGCGCTGCGTGCCGATCTGCGTCGCGAGCTTGTCCTTTTTCTCGTTATAGAGCTCGCGGACCGCGCGACACTCTTCAACGCTGATACCGATCGGCTTCTCCATGTAGACGTGGAGGTCGCGATTCAGCGCCCATGCGGAAATGTGCGCATGCGTGTGGTCGGGCGTGCAGCAGAGGATCGCATCGAGATTGAGACTCTTGTCGTCAAGCAGCTTGCGCCAGTCGATATACGTCTTTGCCTTGGGGAACTTCTTGTGCGCCGAGGCGAGGTGGTTCTCGTTAATGTCGCACAGCGCCACGACATTCTCGCTCTTGATCGAGCCTTGGTGTGCCAGGCCGCGACCCCAGACGCCGATCAGCCCGACGTTGAGCTTGTTGCTGGGAGCGTTCTGCCCGAACACCGAGATGCTCGGCAGAATGAGAGCCCCGGCTCCCGTGACAGTTGACCGCTGCAGGAATTGACGTCGGTTCATGGTGTGCACTCCTTGTAGGTTACTGGGGTTCCTGGTCCCTCCCGGACAAGAAATCGGATACTAACGAAAAGGAGCCGAACAAATCAAGCACCGGTTCGCTGAGTCCGCGGCCGCGGGCGCATCTCGATCTGCTGCACTTGCCGAGTGGCCCCCACCGGGATAAGCCCGGCGGGGGGGCCTCGGCAAATGCAACAAATCGGCGCCATTGTCAATCCGCCCCGTTTGTGCCATTTTTCGAGCATTGTGAAGACCTCCACCGAGAACATTGCGGCCGGGATGAGGCAGAACCGGCTCTTTCTCGACCTCGAAACAACCCGGAGCGGACGCATTCGCAAAGTCGGCGCCGTATTCGGCGATCGTGTTGTGTCGTCGGCACACGACGGGGGCGTGCAACGGGCGCTGTCCATTCTGGACCGAATAGCCGGCCAGGCCGAGTGCCTCGCGGGACACAACATCGTCGATCACGACCTGCCTGCTCTTCGCCATTGCCGTGCGGACTTGAAACTCCTGCAGGTTCCCGTGATCGATACGCTCTACCTCTCGCCGATCTGCTTTCCCGAAAATCCCTATCATTGCCTGGTCAAGGACTACAAGTTGGTCTCGGAAACCGTCAGCGATCCTGTCGAAGACGCCCGCCTGGCCGCAACGCTGTTCGAGGACGAAATCGCGTCTCTGATCGGTATCCGAGAAAGCAGTCCCGAGCTTTTCAAAGCGTTGCACCTGCTGACCACAAAGACATCGCCGTCGGATCCCGGATCTCATGCGACCGGAATGAGGCATCTGTTCCGGAGCCTCGGGGCCGACGCGGTCACCGATGACGCGCTCGAGTGTGTCCGCGGGATGGCGGCGCAGTACGGCTGTCGAACGGCAGCCGTACGCTTGGACCACACGAACCTCACGTCCGCGCAGAAGTGCTGGGCGCTGGCCTTCGTGCTGACCTGGTTGCGCGTGTCCGGCTCGGATTCCGTCATTCCGCCCTGGGTGCGGCACCGCCACCCGTCCGTCAGCGTATTCCTTCATGCGCTCCGGGATGTTCCTTGTGACGACGCGGATTGCCGGTATTGTGCCGAAACCCACAGTCCCGAGAAGCAGCTCAAGCGGTTCTTCGGGTTCGACTGCTTCCGACCCACGCCGCATGATGGGAACGGCGGCAGCCTGCAACGCCGCATCGTGTTGGCGGGGATGCAGGGAGAATCGCTCCTGGCGATCCTGCCGACAGGCGGCGGCAAGTCACTCTGCTACCAACTGCCCGCACTTGTCCGCAGCGTCCGGCGAGGGCAGTTGACGGTCGTGATCTCCCCCCTGCAGGCGTTGATGAAAGACCAGGTGGACGGGCTGCAACGCCGCACCGGCCTTGAAAACGCCGCCGCGCTCTACGGCCTTCTGACGCCGCCCGAGCGTGGTGACGTACTCCGACGTCTCAGGACAGGTGACATAGCGGTTCTGTACGTATCTCCGGAGCAACTCCGCAACGCTTCCTTCACCAGGGCAATCTCGCAGCGGGAGGTCGGTTGCTGGGTCGTCGACGAGGCGCATTGCCTGTCGAAATGGGGACACGATTTCCGCCCCGACTACCTCTACATCGGCCGCTTCATGCGCGAGCTCGCCAAGCGTCAGGGATGCCCCTTGCCTCCCGTTGCCTGTTTCACCGCCACGGCCAAGCGCGATGTCGCCGAAGAGATCATGGCCTACTTTCAACGTGAGACGGCCATGCCCGTTGCCCTCTACCAGGGCGGCGTCGAACGCGAGAACCTGTGTTTCGAAGTGCAGACAGTCAGCGCGCCGGCCAAGCTGGGGCGAATCGACGAGTTGCTGCACGACCGATTGGATGCGAACGGGAACGAAGGAAGCGCGATCGTCTTTCGTACTACGCGCCGGCTCGCCGAAGAAACGGCCGAGTACTTGTGCAACCAGGGGTGGCAGGCGGCGTTCTTTCACGCCGGCATGACGCCGCCGGAAAAGAAGCGCACGCAGGACGCGTTTCTCGACGGCGAGCTGCGCGTGATCTGCGCGACGAACGCGTTCGGCATGGGGATCGACAAGGACGACGTCAGGCTTGTCGTGCACGGCGATTCGCCGGCTTCGATCGAAAACTACCTGCAGGAAGCCGGCCGGGCGGGCCGTGATCGCGGCCGTGCCGACTGCGTGTTGCTCTATGACGAGGAGGACTGCGAGCAGCAGTTCCGTCTCGGCGCCTTTTCAGAACTGAGCCGGCGCGATATCGCCCAGATTCTGCGCGGGCTCCGTAAAGCCACCCGCACGCACGGCTCGGACAGCGTCGTGATCACGACCGGCGAGCTCATGCGCGACGAGGATGTCGACACCACATTCGGGCCCGAAGACCTGTCGGCCGACACCAAAGTACGCGCCGCGATGTCCTGGCTCGAACGTGCCGGCTTCGTCGAACGCAACCAGAATCGCACCAACGTCTTTCAGGCGCGCCTCCTGGTACGCTCCACCGGGGAGGCGGAGGAGAAGCTCGCGCAGCTCGGCCTGTCCGACGCGGAGTCCCGGCTCTGGCTCGCCATCGTGCGTGAAATGATCAATGCCGGGGAAACCGACAGCCTGACCGTAGACGGGTTGGCTCTGCTGCCTGAATTCCAAGGCTATCTGAAGACCGGGGCGGAGTTCATACCGCACCATGTCGTGCGCGAGGGACGCAGCCAGGAGTATCTGAGTTCAAAGGTCCTCAAGGTCCTTAACTCCATGACGAACGTCGGGATCATGAAGAAGGATACGCTGCTCACCGCGTTCATTGCCTACAAGGTGGCCAACCACTCGCGCGTGCGTTTCGATCGGGTCTGCGCGAGCGATCGCGAAATGCTGAAGGTGTTGATGGAAGAAGAGCCCGATCCGGAAGGCTGGCTGCCGCTCAATCTCCGTCTGCTGAACCAGACATTGCTGGATCGCGATGTTTCCGCGTCACCCCCTTTCCTGCGCAGGTTGTTGCGCAGCTTGAGCGAGGACGGCAAAGGGTTCTCGGGACAAAGGGGCAGCATCGAGTTGCGCCACGTCGGCCGCGATGCCTATCGGGTTCGGCTGCGGCGCGAGTGGGCACAGATCGCGGAGCTTGCCGAACGCAGGCGTCGCGTGGCCGGTGTGCTGCTCGACGCGATTGTCTCCAAAGTGCCGTCCGCCACTCCGCCTCGAGCGGACCTCCTCGTGGAGTTCTCTTTCGAAGAACTGACCGCCGCGCTCAACCGGGATCTCGCTCTGCGCTCGGACGTCCGCGACATGCAGGCCGCCATCGAACGGGGACTCATGTTCCTGCACGAGCAGAATGTCATTGTCTTGCAGCAAGGACTGGCGGTGTTCCGCTCGGCCATGACCGTTCGTGTGCTGCCTGAATCGAAAGGGCTGCGCTACACGCAGGACCAGTACCAGGCGCTCGAGCACCACTACCGCGAACGTGTGTTCCAGGTGCACGTCATGAACGAATACGCCCGGTACGGGATCGAGAAGATCCAGGAGGCGTTGGCTCTGGTTGTGGCATACTTCACAATGGAGAGGGAAGCCTTCATTGCCCGCTTCTTCGGATCACGCCGCGAGCTCTTGGAACGTGCAACGACGGCACGCTCATACCGTCGGATTGTCGATGCCCTGGGCAACCGCGAACAGATCCGCATCGTGACGGCGCCGCTCAACAAGAACATGCTCATCCTGGCGGGACCCGGATCGGGAAAGACGCGCACCGTCGTCCACCGGTGCGCCTACCTGTTGCGCGTGAAACGCGTGCGCCCCTCTTCCGTTCTCGTCTGTTGCTTCAACCACAAGGCAGCGCTCGAATTGCGCAGACGCCTCGCGGAGCTTGTCGGCCGCGACGCCTGCGGCGTCACGGTTCAGACATACCACGGATTGGCCCTGCGACTGCTGGGGTTCTCGTGCAGCGCGATGAAACCGGACGCTCGCGATTCGCTCGACTTCGACAGGTTGATCGTGGACGCCGTGGACCTTCTTGAAGGCGGAAAGGCCGCGGCTGGCCTCGAATCCGACGAAACGCGTGACCGGCTCTTGGCGGGATACGAACACATCCTCGTCGACGAGTATCAGGACATCGACGAGGCGCAGTACCATATGATCGGCGCAATCGCCGGGCGGACCCTTGAAGATGGCGATCGCAAGCTCACCATCCTTGCCGTCGGAGACGATGACCAGTCCATCTACGGTTTCCGCGGCGCGAACGTCACGTTCATTCGCCGTTTCTGCGAAGACTTCGAGGCCGCCACACACCACCTCGTCGAGAACTACCGGTCTACCCGCTACATCATCGAAGCGGCGAACAGCGTCATTGCCCGCAACCGTGATCGAATGAAGTGCGACTTGCCTATTCGCGTTGACGAAGGCCGCCAGCTTTCCCACCCCGGGGGGGCGATTGCCTCACTGCATCCGGAGACAAACGGACGCGTTGCCGTCGTCTCCGTGCGGGATGACGCCGCACAGGCTGTCGCCGCCGGGACCGAGATTGAGCGGCTTCGGACCCTTGGCGCGAAAGACTGGTCTCGAACGGCAATCCTCTCGCGAACGCGCCGCGATTTGTCGCTCGTACGCGTCGCGTTGGAGGCGAAATCGATTCCGGTCCAATGGCCTCTGCAGCGCAACAAGCTGCCCTCGATCTACCGAATGCGCGAGGTCCATCGTGCTCTCGGCACACTCCGCGAGATGCGAAGCAGCAACAGAACGGCATCGGAGCTCTTCGAGCGCGTCGTCATGCCACCCGGTTCTTGCGGCAACGCGTGGGCGGGCATGATCGAATCCCTCTTGAGCGCATGGCAGGACGAAACCGGCAACGCCAGCCTTCCCGTTGGTGCTTGCGTCGATTTCCTCTACGAGTCGCTCGCACAGCGCCGGAGAGACGAACAGTTTGGCGTCGGCGTCGTCCTGAACACGGTCCACGCGGCCAAGGGAACGGAGTACGACCACGTTATTCTTTGCGGCGATTGGTCCAATGGGAGCAATGCCGCGGACATCGAAGAAGAACGCCGCGTCTTCTACGTCGGCATGACACGTGCGCGGCATTCGCTGTGCATTCTCGATCGCGCCGATACGCGCAACCCGTTCCGTGGAGAGCTGGTTGGCCCTTGTTTCGCCCCGCGACATGAGATGGGCCCCGCGAACGGCAATCTCGCCTATCGCGACTACACGCTGCTTGGTCTCGATGACATGTTCCTGGACTTTGCGGGCCGGCAGCCGGCCCGCCACCGCGTTCACGAGGCTCTGTCCGAGCTGAAGCCCGGAGCATCTCTGCAGGCACAAGCGCAGGATGGCCGCGTCTGGCTGGTCCATGGGGCAGGGACAACGATCGGCGCTTTGTCCGCACAGGCGACAGAACTCTGGCGCGATCGCCTCGACGACATCGACTCGATCCGCGTGGTCGGAATGTACACGCGCCTGCGCGAGGACATCGGCGACAGGAACTTCCTTGCCCGCATCCGCTGCGACTCGTGGGAAGTCCCGGTCTGCGAGGTCCGCTCCATGCCGGCCGGGCAGGACTGAGTTCGTCGATCGCTCCGCCTATGCCGCCCCTCCGGGGCTTGTTTCCATGCTCGACGCATGTGCGGCAAACGTAGGTCCGATTTGCAATCGGACCCAACTCCGGTCGGGTCTGGTCAGCCGTGGCGTTATCTGAGGCAACCAGCGGGGTTGGGTCCGATTGCAAATCGGACCTACGTTTACCGCTCACGCACGTTCCGGCCCTCGGGGAGTCACGAAGCATCCGCTTCTTCCGCACGAAGGTGTCACAGTTGTTTCCGAGAGGTAAGGTAGTCTGGGCCTACGGTCGCGCCAACTCCGCCTCGACGCGCGCGACGAGGTCCAGTCCCTCTTGGAGAGCACCATCGCCGTCGCTTCCGCCGCCGTCGAAGGCGGCCAGGGCAGAGACGAGGGCTGCGGGTTCTGTCGGGAGCTCGGAACCGTCGCCGTCGGGCTTTGTTCCGGGACCGTGGTGCAGGACGACGACCGCTTCGCGCCCCGCTCCCAGAACCGTCGCAAGGTGCGGGAGTGCCTGCTCCGCAAGACCCACACCCGCCAACGCCTCGACGGCCTTGCGCTCGGCTGCGGTCGTTGCCCAGACCTTGCGTGCCGCGGCACGGTGGAGCTTCGGCTTGGGCCGTTCCCGCGGGGGCAATGGCGTGTAGCCGTCGGCGGCATGTACCGTATCGATGTCGGCGGACAGCGTGAGGATGCCCATTTCCTGAAGCCGCAGCAGCATCGCGTGCATCTCCGGCGTAATGACCTCGGCCGTGGCGCCTGCCGCCTCGGCCGTATCGCGAAGCGCATCGAGGTCCGTTCCGGGGCGCGACACGACTACCGTCCCGCCGGTTTTGGCGTTGCGTTCGATGCCGAGGATGATGTCCGCGTGGCGCGCCGTGAGTTCTTCCTTCAGTGTCCTGGGTTTCTCTTCGCGAGCCGGTGGGGCAGGCGCCACGGGCTCCCCGCCCAGCAATTCGCCGACGCGCGCCGCAAAGGCCTGGCGACCGGTTTTGCCGCTCGGCCGTTCCTCGAACGCGGCCCCGTCCAGCACGGAGTCGGCCAGCGCGGTCTTGTACGCCAACTTGTCGAGCATGGCGCTTTCGATCGAGCGTTCCGCGACCAGGTTGACGACGCGCACGCTTCGCTTCTGGTGCTTGCGCCAGGCCCGCGCGATGCGCTGCTCCAGCTTCGCCGGATTCCAGGGCAGGTCGAGGTTGATCACGATGTTCGCGGCCTGCAGGTTCAGACCCGCGCCGCCTGACTCGGACGAGAGAAACACGCGGCAGTCGGCATTCTGCTTGAACATGCGGATCTGCTCGCGCCGTTTCTGCTGGGGGATTCTGCCGGTGTGTTCCGCGAACCCGATTCCTTTTGCGGTCAGCAGTTCCTTTACGAGGTCGAGCATGCGCACCCACTCCGAGAATATGATGACCTTCGCCTCCGGGTCGTCACCCAGCAGGTCGTCGAGGATGTTCTCCAGCTCCTCCAGCTTCGGACAGTCACGGCACTCGGGGTCAAGGATGTAGGGCGTGTCGCAGATCATGCGCATGCAACCCAGCAAGAGCAGAAGGCGTTCCTGCTCCTTCTTCGTCAACGGGCGCCGTTTCATGATCGAAACGAGCATGGCCACGTCGTATTCGATCTCGGCATAGCGCGCCCGCTGCTCTTTTGTCATGGAAACGAAGAAGTTCTTGTCGGTACGTTCCGGCAAGGCGTCTTCGACGTCGCTCTTGCGGCGGCGCAACATCACCGACGAGACCGTGCGGTGCAGCTTGTCCAGGTTCCTGGGGCGGACCTCGTTGTCGGAAGTGAGTTCCATAAACGCGCGCTGAAAACGGAAGAGCGACCCGAACACGTGTGGGTCGACGAACTCGACCAACGAGTACAACTCCTCGATGCGGTTTTCCAAGGGCGTTCCGGTCAGCACGAATGCGTATGGACTGCGCACCCGCTTGATCGTTTTGGCGGTCTTCGTGGGCCAGTTCTTGATGCGTTGCGCCTCATCGAGGATGACGAGGTCCGGAACGAGCAGGCGGTTGATATCGTCCACGTCATTGCGTACCTGCTCGTAGTTGCAGAGGCTGTACGGATGCTCCTCGGCATAGAGGCGCAGGCGGGCGGGCCGCGATCCGAAGACCGGCTTGGCCTGGCGGCCGGTGAACTGCATGATCTGGTCCTCCCACTCCGCCTTGAGCGAAGCGGGGCTGACCACCAGCACGCGGCGCACGCGGCCGGACTGGCGCAGCAGCTCGGCGGCGGCAATCGCCTGCACCGTCTTGCCGAGCCCCATCTCGTCGGCCAGCAGGGCGCGACCGGTGAAAGCCAGATGTGCCATGCCCGCTTTCTGATAGGGGTACAAGGGAAGGACAACGGGGTTGTCGGTGCGTTTGGCGGCTGCCACGTCGCGATCGAAATGCCGCCGCAGCTCGTCAAGGTCCGTCCTGAACCTCTCTCGCTCGAGCCAGTAGTCGACGTGTTCGGACAGACGCACGCCCTTCCGCGCCGATGCGGTGAGCATGGCCGTGGCGCGTTCCGCGGCCGTGCACGCGTCCGTATTGCCGGCCAGGGCGAAGCCTTCATCGCCGAACAGCGACCCCACGCGCCTCTCGACCGCGGCGATGCCCGCTGCCGGCCGCAACAGGCGCAACCGCGGATTGGGTCCGCGAACGTCCATGAAAATCTCGTAGGCAGGCGATCCCGCCTTTGCCGCGCGGGCAAAGGCGCGCTTCTTGCGGTGCTGGATGAACTGCCGCACACGCTCGATGTGCTTGCAGCACCCGAGGCGGTTCATGCGGTAGTCCTGACACGAACAACTGTTCAGGTTCTCCGACAGACTCCGAATCTCGACGCGGTAGGGTTGCTCCCACTGCGTGGACGAGACCTCGAAGAGACCGTGGAAATCGTCACGCATCGCCACGCGGGTGACCTGCGCCTTTTCCTTCTCGGCACTCTCGCGCCGCAGCACGATGCTCTGCTCATCCGTCGGAAAGCCAACCCGTTTCGGTGGCCGTTTCTGGACCTGTTTGGCCTTCTTGCTTCTGCGTTTCTTCCGCGTCTTCCGTTCCAAGCTCATGTGCGCCTCAATACGTTGTCCGTGAATAAGCGATGTCCGGCAAGACTAGCCATGGAGAGGGGCGGGGTGCAAGAACTCTCGCAACCCTAACGACAGAAACGTGACCGATGACGTGGGGTAGCCATAGAAGCAAGCTCGCCGGCGCTCAGGCTCACACCTTGTAAAGTGTGAGCCTACCCCTCCATGCAAGCGATTCGTACCAACTCATGCGCAAGAGGCGATAACTTCCGCGCCAGGGCGTATGTCCCGCGTTGGTTCCGGACGACAATGTCACGGCGCACCAGTTTGCTCACATGACGCTTCATCGCCGGCAGAGAAATGCCGCATCGAACAACCAGTGCCACAATCGACAACCCCGGCGAGCGATTCAGTTCCCGCACGATCCGGATGCGTCTAGGATGTGTGAAAGCTGTAAGGTTCCGAAACGCCCCCTCGATGGCGCCTAGGCGCCTGGAAAGCTGTCGTTTCATCGCGGTGACAAGGGCCTCGGAAAACGAGATCGTGCTGTTTGGAGACACAGTGTACACGACCCAACGACTCGTCCGCCGCGCATCCAGGATGCCTCTGGCGTTGAGAGCCCGAAGACATTGGCTCGCACTGGATTCCGATATGCCTACCTGCGCGGCGACATCGGAGACGCACTGCCGTTGATGTCGAAGCAGAAACCGCAACACAGCGAGCCGTCTCCGGTTCGCCAATGCCCGGCATGTGCGCCAAAGCGTAGGACTGAGTGAACGCGCGTTCTCCATACCATCTCCAAGTAGACACCTCAACGCCAGGCTCACACGTTATAAGGTGTGAGCCTGGCGTCAATCAGAAACTCGTGGCATCGGCATCCAAGCCAGGTTCCTTGACTGCGGCGACTACTACGACGTTGGTCTTGACAAGTACTGCCCACTGAGCGCTGGGATGGCAGAAGTCCTTACCTCGTGGAACTATCGGTGACACCATTGATTGATGATTCCCGATTGATGATTTGTGATTTTCGAAGTACTTCACAAATCATCAATCATAAATCGCTAGTCATCAATCAGACGAAGGTGTCACCTTCATTTTCCGCGGTGCAGTCATCCCGGTCAGAGCGTAGATTCAACGTAGCCGCCCAGAGGACAAGTGTTTGCGACGAAGCCACGGTTCTGTGTGCGGCCGGGCGGGGTAAGGTTCTCTGGATGGAGTAGAAGGAAGTCCTCGTCTGTTTCCCAAAGTGCACTCACGTTTGCTCTCAACGCCGGTGTCGCCCACAACCCAAGTGTGGCATAGGTAGAAAAACGGGAAGGTAAGAAGATGGGAGAATTGACGGCATCATCTTTCTACCATCCCATCTTTCTGCCTATCATCTCCTACACAGGGCTTGGCCAGATTTCTAGTTCTTCTTGCGCCCCTCGCCCGGCTAAGCCACTACGCCTCGGCCGGGACTTCTCCCGGCAGAGGGGGGCCGCATTCGTGGGCAGTCCATTGATGATTGTCGATCGCCGATTGCCGATTTCTGAAGTTCGAAAACCAGCAATCAGACCGGACTGCGCGTCGTCGTCACTGCAGACTGAACAGTCTTTTGCCTATTCGCCCGCTGTAGGCGGCCTAGCGGCGGAGGACCGCCGTCTCCAGTGGCGTCTCCGCAGGGCGCGTAGTCGCTTTCTGTGTGTAATAGGCAGGACAAGCCCGGCGGGGCTACTCTGAAAGTGCAGCAAATTGCAGATGCGCCCAGCGGCAGCGTACGCTCATAACACTCTTGCCCCCGCCGCGCCTCTCGTGCATGCTTACCGGGAGCGCATGAAAAGCAGCCCTTTCACACCTATCCGCCTTCTCCACCTCGCCGTCGCAGGCACAATCGCCGCCTGCGCCGGGGGATGTCGTGAGGAACAGGAACAGTCGCCGCGCCGGGCGTTCGAGCTCGACCTGCGCGATCGCGGAGTCGTGCTGCAGCGGATTACCTACGGGCTGCCCGAAGAGTCGACCGCACGCGTCATACGCTTCGACCGGCGCGGGTTGCTGCGCTGTGCCCTCTACCTGCGCGACAGCAGCGACGAGAACTCGTTCATATACGTGGACCACGTTGGTGTGGTCACCCGGAACGGCAGGATTGCGACGACCTTGAAGGAGTACGGGGAATTGCTGGTGACGGGCGACCAACAGGCCCTCTACATCGACGGTACGCCTTTGCCCGTCAACACAAAGGGATGGGACACGTTCTGGGTGTCCGCTGACGAAGCCGAACCGGACGTGACCCAGAGAACGTATGCCCCCGTGGACCTGTTCGACAGCTTCATGCGCACCGAGCTGACGAACGGCTTCTGCCGCGTGACCGACGGTTCCTGGGAGCTCAAACAACGCGGCGGCGGAATGCCGACGGAGGAAGAGGACTACCACAACGCCAGTTTTCAGCGGGCCGTCAACCCCTTCTCCATCCGGGGCGAAGAGCAGGGCCGGTTGACGTACGGTGACGACGATTGGATGAACTATCACGCTGAGGCGAGCTTCTACTTCGGCATACCGCGAACGATAAGCTGGAGCGATGCAGAGAACCTGCCCGTCGAAACGGACATGCTCATCGCGCAGGGCACGACCAACGGAAACCAGGTAGCGTTCGGCTGGTCCGGGCGCCATCGCGGATTCGTCCTCATGTCCCGTAGCGGTTCGTCCCTCTGGAAGGTGCTCGAACGCTGGGGCGGCAAGCGTCCCCCGCTGACGAACTGGTGCCGTATCGGTCTGCGCATCCACGCCGGCTATATCGCCGAAGGCATGCTCGACCGCAAAGCCGTACTGCGCACAAACCTGGCCACGTGCATTGTCGGTCCATTCCACGTCATTGCGGGAGAGGCCCCCATCGAGGCCGACACGATTCGCGCCTACTCCCTGCCGCCAAAGCCGAACCTGGGCGATACGGCGCACGTCAAGAGCCGCTTCTTCTCGGCCAAGAAGGAGCTCGGCAAATCCCGCGACCCGACGCAGTTCGGGGAGTGGTCCAAGTCTACCAGCGTTTTCGTGGAGTCACGCGAGACCGATACCAACGGCAATCACAAGGCCGTCATCACGATGCGGGTGCCGCTCATGGGCGACTTCACGGTCGACTCGGTGCCGTTCGACGACGAGGCCGGCGCCATACCGCCGGGCCCGTACGAGTTCGCCTTCCGGATAGCCGATACAAACGAGTTCGAGGCCATCATGGAGCATCCGCCGGTCCTCTCGCTGAAGGCCAGGCTCTCAGGCACGGGCTGGGCGCTTGAAGACCTGCCGGAAGATGTCTGGCCCGCGGGCCACCGCGAATTCGCTCTCCGCTTCGCCCGGCGAAGGGCCGAGGACAACAGGATCGTCGTTCTCTGCGGCGGGTCTGCGACGCCGCTTTCGCCCCCGCTGACGGAGCCGTTGCTCGTATCGGTTGCGCGCGTGGAAAAGGGCGGCAAACCGGATTACCCGTTCCCGCAGCATCACCTCATCCGTTGCGCAAACCTCGCAAACGAGTTGTTCGAGGAAGCGCCGGCGGATTGGAGCTGGATCGAAGGCGCCTTCCGCATGGATTGCCGCTGGGCCTGCATGAACCAGTGGAATTTCATGGCGTGCGGCTCGCCCGGCATCCCCTACATGACCAGCAAGCGGACTTTCACGGGCGACCAGGTGCACGAGTGCTTCATGTCGTTGCGGCCGGCCCAGCCCTGCGACGCGTACGACAAGGACTTCTTCTATGACCGCAAAAAGGACGGCGGTCTCAGGCTGTTCCGCGCCAACGGCGGCTGGTACAACCGACGCGATCTCAACGTCTGTTTCTGCACCAACGGCCGCGACCCCCTTTCCGGCTACAGCATCGTGTTTGCCGGGAGAGACAACAAGGAGACGTTTCTCCTGCGCAAAGGACGCGTCGTGGCTGCCTCCCAGAACAAGAAGTTCCTCTTCCACGGCACAAGCCATTCGAGCGTTCACTGGAAATGGTGGAAGTTCACGGTCGACAAGCGTGGCGGCCGTATCCGGTGTTCGCTCAACGACACCGTTATGTTTGACTATCACGATCCCGAGCCGATTCCCGGGGGACACCTTGGTTTCTGGTCCGTGCGCAACGGCTTCACGCTGGCACGCGTCATTTCCGTCGCCGAATCGGTCGGTTTGGAGCCGCACGCCCTGTTCGTAGGTGACGATGAGGACAGCCCGTGGGTGCCCCTCAAGCGCGACAGCGTTGTTGTCACGCGCTCATCCGGGGCCGGACTCACCCGCGCCACCGCCACCGTAGGCGGCGGGTTCTTCGCCATGCGCTACACGCTCCCCGTTCCGGTCGATTTGAACAAAACGCCCGTCATGAAACTGCCGCTTGACATCGGCTACGAAGCGGCCGTGAATCTTCACGCCGATATCGGCGGCACCGCATACGTGATTCCCCTGACGGCGCCCATCTCCGAGATGAAAGCGTTGCTGGCCCCGGAATTCGAAAAGGGAGAGTGTTTCAAAATCCCGACCATCGACGAAGCCGTCATTCTACAGACGCGCTACCTTCGCAACGCCCGCCTGACTCACAATCTGTTGACCGTGGACTTCGCCGCGGCCCTGGAGGAGACCGGCGAGAAGCCCGAGACGCTGGAGCTCAGGAGCATCACCATCGGCAACAGCAGCAACCAGGGCTACCTGTTGGCCGGAGCGAACGGCAGAAACGCGGCCGGCGCATGGTACGAAGTAGGTGTGCCCACATTCCGGACACGTCAGTAACGCTCGGAGACTGGTACTGGAGACGGCGGTCCTCCGCCGTTACGGAGCAAGGTGTTGAGCACAAACGGAAACAGAAGTGAACGAAGTTCCCGCATGTTCCACCAAGTGCGCACTCACTTGCGCGCAACGGCGGAGAACCGCCGTCTCCAGTGGCGGCGATACTGTCGGAAGTCCCATGAAACGTATGCGTAAACTGAGCAGATTCTACACCGTAGCTGCCGCGGCCGTGTTGGGCGCGGCCGTCTGCCAGGTCGGCATTGGCGCTCAGTTCACGGCAACGGGAGAGCAGACCGGCATCGCCGTTCCCGTTTCTTCGGTCGTAGTGGCAGTCTTCTTCCTTCTATGCGCCGTGGTGGATTGGCCGCCGCGTCTGCCGACCCTCGGCCGCATGCAGTCGCTGTTCATCGTCCTGTTTGCAGTGGGCATCGTGGGATTGCCCCGCGTCCATATGGCCACGGGCGCCAAAGAGACGATCCAGCTCGCGGAGATGACCGTTCTGGCCTCCTTCGTGTTCGAAGGCCTTTGCCGACGCGAGCACACGCGCCGAACAGCGCGCGTCTTCGCGGTACTGTGCGGCTTACTGCTCCTTCTGGCCTGTGCCAACCAGCTCGAGCATCCCTGGTTCGGCTTGAGCCATACCAAGTACGCCGCTTTCGTCATTCTTGCCTGGCCCTTCATGATGCTGGCGTTGAAGGATGCAAAGACATCGTTCAAACGGACCGCCGTTCTGCTCGCCGCCCTTGCCGTCGGTCTTACGTTCCGCCACGGGTGGTTGATCATCGTCTGGTACATCGTCTTTCTAACCAGCTGCGCACGCTTCCGTACGGTTGCCGTGAAATGGATGCTGCTGTTCGCGCTCCTGGCGGGACTGGTCACGCCCCTGGCGATATACGGGCGTGGGAACCCATGGAAGATGCTGACCCATCGTTACGATTCCGAGCACCTCTCCCGGTTTGCGGTCGAAGCCGTTGCCGCGGTCAAGGGGCCGCGCTACTTCCCCCTCGGCGGCGGACCGGGCCGCTACAAGCAAACGATCGACGAACTGAAGCAGTACCAGCCGCACGTGCCGCATCCCGAAGACCGCACGGTGCCCAGGGACGGCAACAACCAGTATCTGGTGACGCTGGTTGAGGCCGGGCTGCCCGCCGCGGTCGCTCTGCTTCTGCTGCTGACGGTAAACCTGTTCGGCATAGGGATGCGGGACGACACCGACCGCGAATTCCAGTTTGCACGACGGGTTGCGATGCTTGGCGCCCTGCTCGCCGCGGCAACCTGCGTACTCGTCTCGCGCGGCGCCTGCATCTGGCTCGGCGCGCTGATCGGGCTCGGCAACGGTTCGCGCCCGACGCCCAGGTGGCTGGCGCGATTCGTACGGCTCGTGCTTCCCGCGGCAGCGGTGGCCGCCGCGGCGGTCGCGATGCAGTGGTACAACCGCCAGCTCAATCCCCTGGGCGGAGTCAGCACCGCAAACCGCGAAGTGCGCCAATACATGTACGGGGAAAAGGGACTCGAAAGCCTGGGGCTCAGAATCGTCCAGCTCCAGGACAAGGTCGAAACGGAGAAGCAGGGGGACGTCGTCGAGATCGAGGCAGAGACCTTTGACGAAGCCACTGTTCCTTTCACGGTCATTCGCGATAACGGCGCCTCGGGCGGCCACGCCGCGGCCATCCCGCAGGACAAGGGCAAAGGCACGGGCAAGGCGCTCTACACGATCGACATTCCCGTCGACGGCTTCTACCTGCTCTATGCCCGCGTCTTCTGGCTCGACGGCTGTTCCAACAGCTTCCTGTTCGAGGTCGCCGACAAGCGTATGCTGCTGGCCAGCGACATCTTCGGCCGCTGGCACACCCTCGAAACCAAGGAGCCCATGCGACTCGGCCGGGGCCCCGCCAAGATCACCGTCCACAACGTCGAAGACGGCGTGCGCCTCGACACCATCGGCCTACGCAGAGTCCCGCCGCCGAGCATGCGGGTGCAGTGAGGGCGAGAAGAGGATCCGCGACGCGTCTCAACCAGGTGACGGTCGGGCGTGAACGATGTGCGAAGCCCCGAAGAAGGACGGCACTCCCGCGTCGGCACATTTGGTTCAGTCAGCCAAAAACAGTCCGTTGCTGCATTTTTGGCTGATAATAGTTGCTTTATAATCAGCCACAATGCATGTTAATGCATGTATTTTGGCTGATTAAAAAGGTGTGACATGGACACGATAATCGGGCGAGAAGCGGAAAAACGAGTGCTGAGGGCGGCACTCGAATCGGGTGAGGCCGAGTTCATCGCCGTATACGGACGCCGGCGAGTGGGCAAGACTTACCTTGTCAGTCGGTTCTTCGACCGGGCCGCTTTCTACTTCGAGTTAACCGGCACGCGTGACGGGCCGCTGCACGAGCAACTGGCGAACTTTGCGGACGTTCTTGGACGCAAGGCCGGTCTGGATTTGGCTGTGCCGAAAAGCTGGGCCGAGGCGTTTCGGCAGCTCGTTCGCGTGTTGGAGGCCCGGCCGGCCGCGGGGAAACGCGACCGAACCGTTCTCTTTTTCGATGAAACTCCCTGGCTGGCCTCACGACGCTCGCGCTTCTTGTCGGCGCTGAGCTATTTCTGGAACTCCTGGGCCGGTCGGCGCCCCGACATCGTCTTGATCGTCTGCGGTTCGTCGGCGTCCTGGATGCTGGAAAAGGTAGTGGCCGACAGAGGAGGCCTGCACAACCGTCTTACGCGACGAATTCGTCTGATGCCTTTCACATTGCAAGAGACGGAGGCCTTCTTGCGATCGCGTGGCGTGCGGCTCGACCGACGACAGATTATCGACGTCTTCATGGTGGCCGGCGGCATTCCTCAATACCTGAAGCAAGTCGAGCCGGGACGGTCGTCGGCGCAGAGCATCGATGCGATGTGCTTCCAGCCGGATGGCTTCCTGTACGACGAGTTCGATCGCCTGTACGCTTCCCTGTTCCATGATTCGGCCAAGCACATTGCCGTTGTCCGTGCGTTGGCGAAAACGCGTTCAGGGTTGTCGCGAACGGCACTGTTGAAACGGGCCGGTCTCGCATCGGGCGGAACGTCGACACGGGTTCTGACCGCGCTCGAAGAGTCGGGCTTCATTGCCCGGCACGTACCCTTCGGCCAGAGAGTCAACAACGCGCGATACCGGCTGATCGACGAGTACAGTCTCTTCTACCTTACCTGGATGGAGGGGAAGCGGCACGACTTGCTGAGCGAGTCGTGGTCGACGCAGTCGCAGTCCCGGCGGTGGTCAGCCTGGGCGGGGTTCAGTTTCGAGGGAGTGTGTTGGAAGCATGTCGACCGGATTACAGCCGAGTTGGGCATAGCCGGAGTACAGACCAGAGCGTCGACGTGGCAGCACAGAGGCGGTCCGGGAGAACAAGGTGCGCAGATCGATTTGCTCATAGACCGTGCGGACCGATGTATCTCGATCTGCGAAATCAAACACGGTGAAGGTGTTTTTGCCATTGACCGGAAGTACGCGGCCGAACTGAGACGCAAGCTGGACGTGTTTCGCCTGCAATCGGGCACCCGCAAGACCCTGTTTCTGGTGATGGTCACGCCGAGCGGTTGCAAGCACAACGACTATTTCACGCAGTTGGTGACTGACGAAGTGCGTCTGGAGTGCTTGTTCTGAGTAGGTTGCCGGTAGCCAAATCCCCCTCCTCAATCCCCCCGCGACATCTTCACCAGCTTCGGATCGAAACGGGCCAGGATTTCGACCAGATCCTTCTGGGCCGCCATTACTTTTTCGATATCCTTGTACCCCATCGGCACTTCGTCCAGGCCGGCGGAGATCAGAACCACATCGCGCTCCGCCAGGAACTTGCGGGCCTCGTTCCAGGTGAAGGATTTCTTCGTCATGGTGCGGCTCATGGCGCGGCCGGCGCCGTGCGAAGCGGAGTTGAGCGAATCGGGCTCGCCCCTGCCGCGCACAACGTACCCCGGCGTCGCCATCGATCCCGGAATAATGCCAATCGCGCCGGCGTCGGCCGGCGTCGCGCCCTTGCGGTGCACGATCACCTCCTCGCCGAAATGGGTCTCCTTCCACGCGAAGTTGTGGTGATTCTCGACGTCGAGCAACACCTTGGCCTTGAGAAAGCGCGCAATGCCGCGGTGGATCAACTCATGGTTGGCCGCCGCATAGCGCCCCATCAACTCCATCGCCGCCCAATACTCTCCGCCGGCTTCGCTCTCCAGATCAAACCACGCCAGGTGCTGCAGCTCCCGCGGCAGCTCGGGATGTTGCTTCATGGCCAGCTTGCTGTAGTGCTGCGCTACGCTGCCGCCCGTGCCGCGGCTGCCGCTGTGGCTCAACAGGGCAAAATAGACGCCCGGCTCAAGCCCCAGCTCGGCCCGTTCGAGCGTCAACGTCCCGAACTCCACAAAATGGTTCCCGCTTCCACTTGAACCAAGCTGCTTCCACGCCTTGTCCCTGTTCCGCCCCGTCACCGGACTCACCGACCAATCCTCGTCCATCACCGCGTGCTCGCGACGATGCTCGAAACCGGAACCGACGCCGAAACGGGTTTCCGCGTCGATCGCCTTGCGCAACTGGCCTTCCGCGCCGCGGAGCATGGAAACGGGCATGTCCAGCACCGTCATCTTCATGCGGCAGGCGATATCCATGCCGACCGCGTAGGGAATCACCGCGCCGCGCGTGGCCAGCACGCCGCCGATCGGCAGACCGTAGCCAGTGTGTGCGTCCGGCATCAGCGCCCCAACCGCCGAGACCGGCAAACGACACGCGTTCTCCATCTGCTGCACGGAAGTCCGGTCGAAGTCCGATCCCCACGCCCGGTAGGACGCTGGTTTAGAGCGTGGCACGAAGCGTGCCCGCGCCGTGGAGGTCTTGATCATCGAGCGCGCCAACGCGCCGACCAGGTCGTGTTCCGCATGGTCTTTCGGCGCCTCGGCCACGGCCGCGATCAACGCCCGCACGTCGCGCTTCTTCATCCCGAGCCCCGCCGCCTTGCGCGCCGCTTCGATCGCCAGATGAATGGGCTCCCCTCCCGGGATCCCCAGGTTGTACAGTTCACGCTTCTTCATGATACCCTCACATGCCATTTGAGCCGGTCAGGCTTGGTGACCGTCACACCTACATCCAGAAACTGCTTCAACACTTCGACATTCGTGGCCGAATGCCTCGTCAGGGGCAGCGTCGTGAACTCGCCCTCTCCGGCCACCGCCATGGGCACCAGGAGCTGGTCCGCAAGGTAACGCCCAACTGGTACGTCTGACGTCAGGTACTCGCGTACCGGCTTCACAACCGAACGCGCGACCCGCTCGGACGGGACTCCCCTTTCGCCAAAACCGGTGAAGACTCCGCTAACGTGTTCGCTTTCGAGGATGACCATGACGACGTTGCCCGGTCCGCGCGGCGCCGTGACCTGCTCAATGCGCGTGGCACCGTCCACGATCGGCAGCAGCCTCCCCAGGGTCGCAAGCTCCTTCTCCGCGATAGACCGTGGGAGCTGCGAGACTATCGCCACGGCCTCGTGCCGTACAAGCTCGCCGCGTTCGAGAAGCTCGATGGGCGCAAGCCCGCCGGCCGGAGCAATATCCACCGTGAAACACCCGCCGCCCGCCGGGTAAAAGCCGGGACGGTCGAGAGTGGCTGTCACCGTCGGCCCCATCCGGTTGACGATGGGCAGAAACGAGCGCGTCAGGAAGTCAAAAGGCGGCGCGTACGGATTGTGAGTGCCGCCCTCCAGCGTCAGGCGCGACGGGCCGTCGGCCAACAGCAATGCCGGCAGCACCGTCTGCAGAACCAGCGTGGCGCTGCCCGCCGTGCCGACGGCAAAACGGTATTCGCCTGCCTTCGCGCGCTTCGGCCTGAACGTCAGTCCGCGCGACTTCATCTCGTTGCCGTCTACGGACGCGGAACTCACCGCGGCCGCGGCATTCACGGCCGTGAGATGCTGCCGCAGCAACCCCGGCTTGCGCCGTCCCGCACGGATATTCGTGATCCGAAACGGCTGCCCCGTAACGAGGGAAAGTGCCAGGGAAGTCCGCAGCACCTGTCCTCCGCCCTCACCAAATGAACCATCAATCGTAATCATTGTGATTCTCTCTCCCATGCTCATGCACGGATCCGCCTTCGCCGAGCTACGGCGGGACACGACGGGTTTCCGCGCTACCGTCCGTCGCCCACGACCTCCCTCCCCCGTCGACAAGCCGAAACAGGTTCGGGACAAGACCCGCAAGCCCCGCGCTTCGTAGAGCGTCCGCAGGTGCGTCTTGGAAAGACGCACCGGAGGGCGCAGGCCGGGCAAACCCCACCTCTCGTCTCCGGCCCGCGCGACGCGCGGGCCTCCGGCGAGTCTACGAAGACACGCCCCCGCCACCGGGGGCCGGGGTACGCCCCTGCGTACCTCCGGCTCCCCGGGCCGATTAGAGCAGGTTTACCACCCGCTCGGCCAGTCCCTTTTCACCCAACACAACGTTGAGCTTCGAGTTCTCGGCCACCTTTTCCAGAACCTCCAGTTCCTTCAGCCTCATGAGGGCGGGATTCCCGTCCATCAGTTTGGCCGTATTCACCTGGCTGCGCATCGCAGCCGTCTCTTCACGACGCGCAATCACGTTGGCCTCGGACGCTTTGCGCGCCTCGATGACCTTGTTGAGCAGCGCCTTCATGTCGCCGGGCAGGATGATGTCCTTGACGCCCAGGGCGACAACGTTCACGCCGAAGGCTGCGGCCCTCTTCCGCATTGCGGATCCGAGCTCGTCGGTCACGGCGGACTTGTCCGCCAGCAACAGGTCAAGCTCGCGCGTGCCGATGATGCCCCTGAGGGCAAGCTGCGCCTCACGGTAGAGCGCCTGGTCGACGTCAGCGACAGCCTCGACCGACTTGCGCGCGTCCGTCACGCGGTAGGTCACCACCGCGTTCAGTCGCAACGAGACCTTGTCGGCCGTCATGATCTCCTGGCCCGACACATCCAGCACCTTCTCGCGCATGTCTACGTGATAGAGCTTGACCTTGCCGACACGCTTCCACGACGCGTACTGGCCGGGCGCGAGAGTCTTGACGTATTTCCCGTCACGGAAGTACACGCCCAGGTGACCCTCTTCGACCGTGAACGCGTTCAACACGTCCGTAGTCACTGCCGACTTCAGGATCACGTTCAGGTCGGGGTGGTCGATCAGCACGTCACGCGCGTCGACGATGTCCGCCTTCACCTCCTTGAACTGCGTCCAGAGCACGTAGCGACCCGAATCGAGGACGCCGTTGAACCTGCCGTCAATCCATACGAGCGCGCGCTCGTAGTCCTTCAGGTCCAACACCAGGGCGTCGTCGCCCAGGGCAGCGGACTTGACGATCACGTCGAGGTCCGCGTGTGCCAACCAGGGATCACGCTGCGACACGACGTCGACGCGCACCTTGTTGAAGGGGTCGAAGAACCAGTGACGCCCCGCGTCGAGGATCCCCTTGAACTCCCGATCCTTGAAGACCAGTCCCTTCTCGTACGTTCTAATTTTCACTTTTCCGATGACAACCATCTTCCCCCTCCTTCCTTTCTCCTATTCGTTTCCCTAACGTGGGCACGGCCAACAACCCAAGTGTGGCACAGGCAGAAAAATGGGTTGGCAGAAAGATGGGGATATTGAGGGTGTCGTTCCTCTGCCAGCCCATTTTTCTGCCTTTCATTTCTATCCCGGCAACGCGCTCTCTCGTTCCTACTCTCGTTCCCCCAGTTCTCAAGAAGACCCTCCAGAGATGAACTCCATGACAATCACACTCAGGCCGCGGAGCGTCGCTTGAGCGCCGCTTGTTCCACCGTCACCGGCGGGCGGGGGATTGTCCGCCGCGGTTCCGAGGAACCGGGGACAGACCTCCATTCCGCCCGCCGGGCGGTCAAACTTCGCGGCGCGGTATCTGCGCGCTGCAAGGCGTCCGTCTTGTGCTGCCGGCGAAAGCGTCGCCCGAGCTCCCTGGCGCGTCTCGCGGGGGGACAGCCCCCCGCGCCGTGCTCGCTTGCTCGGTCAACCTCGATCGCCGGCCGATCCATCATGCGTCCATCTCCTTCGGGCATCGTTGAGGCCCTTGCAGGGCCAACCGGGTTTTCAGCCCAGGTGTTCGGTACGGGAATCGAACCCGCAACACATGCATCCCAAGTGCATTGCTCTACCCAATTGAGCTAACCGATCCAACCTGCCTTCACGATCGTCGCCAGAACCCCTGCCGGTACACACGGGCCGGAACCTGCAGCACCAACAGCCGTACCGGGCCGGGTGCCGCGGTGGCCAACCCTGCGCCGCGGGCCGGATCGTGCCGGCGGTCGGGGTGTACCGCAGCGGGTGTGCCAGGTTGAAAGCAAAAGTGATGACGCATACATAAGCTCTTCATGATTACGGATTAACGGTGATGGATCTTTGCGCCGCGTCGAATCGGCATTGACTTGGGGTACGAATGGACGTATACAGACGGCGAGTAATTTCGCTGTGGGGCTATAGATGTTGGGCTAGTTAGGCGGAGGGAGTATCACTTGCCATCCCGAGGGCAGGGGTGGGAGCGCGCGATTCACGGGGCTGTATCAAAAGGTCGTGGGCCGCTTGCGAGTGTCGGCGCGTAGCGTGCTCCAACCGGTCCACGCCACTCC